>JAFGTA010000028.1 GCA_016934355.1 Candidatus Bathyarchaeota archaeon
CTCCACTACTTCCCCGAGCTATGCGAGATGTGGAGACTGGAAGACTGGGAGAGCGGCGTGGTGATCTCTCAGCAGCTGCGGGAGTTCATGGACCCCGACAGGGAAGACTACGAGCTTGTGAGCCAGGTCTTCAACGCGTGCCTGGGCCCCAACACCGAGGACATAACGAGGAACGGCCAGTACGCCACCTCTGATCCCCGGACCGCTGACCCCAAAGAGGCGGAGCAGTCGATGGAGGAGGCCGTCAAGTTCATGGCGGACTTCATCGAGCTCTGGAAGAGCATCCCAGTCCCCAAGTGCTTCCTCGACTAGCTTCTCTTCTTTTTCAGTTTCTTAGCTTCAGCCTCATCCATGTGGACTGTGTGCTTCTCGCCGGGGTAGTTTGATGACCGCACATCGTCTCTGTAACTCGTGAAGGCGTCGGAGATTACCTTGTTCAGGTTGGCGTAGGGGTGGGCGAACGGTGGCCCCTCGTCATAGACGCCCAGCAGGTCGTGGAGCACCAGCACCTGCCCGTCGCACATGGGGCCTGAGCCGATGCCGATGGTCGGCATCCCCACCTTCCTAGTTATCAGTTCAGCAGTCTCAGCGGTCATGAACTCCAGCACCACGCTGAACGCGCCCGCCTCGTCCAGAGCAAACGCATCATCGATGATAGCCTCCGCAGTGGCAGCGTCCTTACCCTGAACCTTGAAGCTCCCGCCCACGGACGCCCTCTGAGGCATCAACCCTATGTGAGCCTGGACGGGTATCCCGACCTCCACGATCGCCTTCACCATGGGCGCTACGTCCTTGCCGCCCTCCAGCTTGACGGCGTCTGCGCCGCCCTCCTGGATGAGCCTGGCCGCGTTGGTCACCGCCTGCTCCCTGCTGACGTGGTAAGTCATGAAGGGCATGTCGGCAACGATGAGGGGTCGCTTTGCTCCTCTGACCACTGGCTTCGTGTGGTGGATAATGTCCTCAACGGTGACAGGCACCGGGTTCGGGTAGCCTAGCACTACCATCCCCACAGAGTCACCGACCAGTATCATATCGATGCCCGCCCTGGCCGCGAGCATCGCAGTCGGGTAGTCGTACGCCGTCACCATGGCGATCTTCTCGCCCCTCTCCTTCATCTTCCGAAGCTTCGACACAGTTACCTTATCCA
This sequence comes from Candidatus Bathyarchaeota archaeon, assembly GCA_016934355.1. The sequence continues at coordinate 1,148 of JAFGTA010000028.1, forward strand.
AACCGATTCACCGGAACAATAGTCAATAGCCTTGAACTCCATATAACCACTGGTACAGAATGCGTGTCGCGGTCATAGGAGTGGGGGCCATGGGCAGCCTCTACGGCGCCCTACTATCAGAGGCCGGAAACGACGTAACGCTTGTAGACGTCTGGAAGGAGCACGTGGAAACCGTCAATAGGGACGGCCTGCGCTTGACCGGGGTTTCAGGCGACAGAGTCGTAAAGGTGAGGGCTATCACCAACGCATCTACCATGGGAACGATGGACCTGGTCATCATCTTCGTCAAGTCGTACCACACGGAGGCAGCCGTCCAAGCCTCTAAACCGTTGATGGGCCCCGCCACTTTCTATCTGACCCTTCAGAACGGCCTCGGCAGCGTCGCGGCCATCTCCCGGGTCGTCGGAGTCGGGAGAGTCATCGCCGGCACCACCGCTCACGGCTCGACCATGGTGTGCCCCGGAGAGATAATCCACGCGGGCGCCGGCCTCACGGTGATCGGTGGACTCAGCCCGAAATCATCGGAAGCAATCCACAGAATCCGCCGCGTCTTCAATGATGCTGGGATCGAGACCGAGCTCAGCGGAGACGTAGAGTCCCTCATCTGGGGCAAGGTGTTCGTCAACCTCGGCATCAACGCCCTCACCGCCCTAACAGGCCTCAGGAACGGCCAGCTCCTAGAGGTCCCCGAGCTTAAGACGCTCATGAGGAACGCCGTGCAGGAGGGGCAAACAGTGGCTGAAGCGTTGGGCGTGGACACGGGCTCAGTGGACCACGTCGCCCACGTCTACCGGGTGGCCGAGGCAACGGGCGGCAACAAGTCATCCATGCTCCAGGACGTGGAGAGAGGCAGAAGGACGGAGATCGACGCCCTGAACGGGGCCGTCACTCGGCTTGGAGAGGAAAAAGGGGTGGACACCCCTGTCAACAGCGCCCTCACTGCCTTGGTGAAGGGGCTGGAGCACGCTAGTCGCGTAAGGTGACTGGGTACACTCCCTTGGGTACATTCCTGTACTCGAAGACACTCAGGTCAGCCGGGCACTGACCGGGCGCGTCCACGATGATTATCTCTTCACCTATCTTCTCGTACACAGCCCTGAAGTGCGTCTTGGACTTGGACACGATGACCTCGAAGTCCTCGGGCCTGTACCCGAACTGCTTTATGGGGTCGTCGTCGATGAGGCTCGTCTGCCGCGAGACCAACTGAAGCCAGACGCCGCCCACCTGCAGGATACCCGTGGGCCCCAGGTTGACTTCCTGGTTAACCCTCATGGGCCCCGTGCCGATGTACTTGCCCTCGCCCGCCCAAAGCACCTTACCCTTCACCCTAAGCTTCTCCCCGTCCCGCCAGCCTGTGGTGGCGCCCACGTCCAGCTCGACGGTGCTTCCAACGCCCGCCTCTACGCATCTCATCGCAGACTGGGGGTCGTAGATGCAGGGCACCGCCGTCTTCTCGGCTCCCTGCCTCAGCAGCTCCCTCAACACGAACGTCGTGTCGTTGCTCCTGTCCGCGTGGTCGAGGATAACTATGGGCTTCACAGCCTTCCCAGCCTTCTTCAACGCGGTCATGACGCCGTCCTCGACCCCGTGGAGAGCAGCCTCGTTTCGCCCAGTCAACTCCTTCCGCTTGCTCCACGCCAGCTTGCACAGGTCGTCCACTATCCTCTGGGCGAGCCCAAGGTCGTCATCCGTGACCGCTATCATGCTCATTCCGAGGGGGCTCACGTCGCTCCACGCGAACCCGAAGAGGGCCGTAACGTCGACGACGCCGGGCTCCCTCATCCACTTATGGACTCTGTCGATTATGTCTTTAGCTGGGCTCACCGTGGTGGCGCTGAACACCGATGGCACGACGATCCTAGGCTTCCTGAGGGCCATCGTGGGTTTTATCTCGCCTCGTAGGGTCGCCACCATGGCCTTGGCTGCACGTATCCCGGTGTTCCTCATGTCCACGTGGGGGCTGCTCTGGTAACCGAAGACCGCGTTGGCCTCCTTCAGTATTAATTGGTCCTTGTTGCCGTGGAGGTCGAAGGTAGCCATCAGGGGGATGTCATAGCCGACGATCTCCCTGATCTCCCGGACGGCGTCTGTTTCGGGGTCCTGCCTGCTCTCTGTCGCCATGGCGCCGTGGAGGTCCAGGAGAACTCCGTCTATCTGGCCCTTCATCTCTGTGAAGCCTCTCCGCATCTCGCCGACGTAGAAGTCGTAGACCTCGTCGGCGACTGTCTCGGTGGCTCCGCCGAACGCCGCGCAGACGGGTAGCAGCTCGATGCCCGCCGCGTCGCAGACCTCCATGAAGCCGCCTATGCAGCTGTTGGTCTCTTTCGCCCGCTCCAGCACAGCTTCCCCGTGGTAAGCGTTCCTCTCAAAGTCTTCGAGAGTGGTAAGCCCCGGCCAGAACGTGATTGTCTCGTGGGCGAACCCCGCTACACCCAACTTTAACCGTTTCATCATATCACTTCTCTATTACTATCCCCGCCGGGTCAATCTCCTCTCTAAGGAGTCTAAGCTCCTCCACGGTGGGCGGGGCCGTCTCCTTCACCTCGCCTCTAATCAGCAGCGGGAAACTGGTGTTCTCCTGCACCTGCTCGACGGTGACGCCGGGGTGCACAGACTCCAGCGTCATCTCCTTGGATTCCTCGTCGAATCCCATGACGCCGAGCTGCGAGATCACCATGTAAGGACCGGTGCCCGCGGGCAGCCCAGCGGCCTCCCTCGCCCCGGGGCCTGTGAGGTAGCCCGGCGTCGTGAGGAAGTCGAGGTTTTCGATGAATCGTCGCTTATCGTGCCGCATCAGTATGATTGTTCTTGTGCAGAGGCTTCCCACGTCGTTTGCCCCGCCGCTTCCGGGGAGACGCACCTTGGGGGCGTCGTGGCTGCCAATTACTGTGGAGTTGAGGTTGCCGTACCTGTCTATCTGGGCTGCGCCGAGGAACCCGTAGTCCACTAATCCCTGCTGGGCCATCCCCATGGCGTAGTCCATGCTCGCCGCCATCACGCCTCTGTGGAAGGTGCGGCTGTCCCCGACGCTTATCGGTATCGTAGGCAGCTTGGGGCCGAGCCCGCCGGCCTCGAAGACGATGAGCAGCTCAGGCGCGTGCAGCTTCTGAGCCAGCATCGTGGCAATGATGGGGAGACCGGTACCAACGAACACCGACCTCCTGTCCTCCAGCGCACGACTCGCGACGCAGGCAAGCAGCTCGGTGGTGTTGTACTCCAACACTAGCCCCTCCTCGCCCACGGCGCCTTCATGGGCACCTCAAGATGCTCCAGCTTGTACAGGTACTTCATCTTATCTTCGCCGCCAACCAGCTCGATATAGTCGCTGAACTCGCGGACGCTGTACACGTACCTGTCTAGGTACTGCTGGACGCCCTCGTCGCTGCGGCTCAGCGTCAGCCACTCAGCCATGTGCTCCTCGTCACTGTAGTAGAGCCCAGGCATGTTCCCGGGGTGGCTGCCGTACGGCACCTCGACTACTGCGTCCACCGAGATGTGGGGGATCACGGTCCTATCGGGGTGGTCCCGTATCTCGTCCTCGTCGATTATCTTCTCCGTGGTCACGATGAGCCTCTTCGCGGCCCTAGCAAGGTCCACGTCCTCGATGGTTGTGCCGTCTATCTGGCAGTTACCGTACCTGTCGCAGCGGTGAACGTGGATGAAAACGAAGTCCGGGTAACACGCAGGGAGAAGAGTGATGGGCTGCCCGGTCCACGGGTCCTCCGCCACCTTCGCCGAGCTGTACCGAAGTGTGTCGGTGCCCAGCATGACCCTCGCTGGAAGCCAGGGAAGCCCCATGGCCGCCGCCTTGAACCTCCACTGGAATCCCGCGTTGCTTATCTCGCCTACGACCTTGACCTGCCCTGACTCGACGCGCCTGCGACCCGCGGGCGACAAGCCACGCAGCTCGTGGCCGAACGCGTAGGCGCACTCGACCTTGTCCACGACCCCAGACGCCACCAGGACATCCACATCGTGGACACCGGTCTTGGCGGCCATGCAGAGGCCCCTCCTTCCTTGCCTGATCATCTCGTATATGCCGGCCATACTGAACCTGATGTGGCCGAAACCCCCCATCGCGAAGTAGTCGCCGTCTCTGGTGAACCGCTTCACGGCTTCCCCCATGGTCATGCGTTTATCGTCGAGGCCGCGTGGCTTGTGCGTAGACATCCACTGTCGGGCTTCGTCGGGGTGCATCCATCCCATGAGCTCCCCGTGGCCCTCCTCAAGAATCCTCATACTGTGTACTGAGCCTGACCTCGTATAACGTTAACGAGGGAAAAAGAAGGTTAGTAGGTCTCGCTGTCCTTGCTCCATAGGAGCTTGTTCAGCGCGAGGAGGTACGCGTCGCGCCACGCCTCAAGCTCCTCGAGGCTCCTGTCGCCCACCATCTCGTTCACGCCGTCGACGGCCTTCTGGACGACGCTCTCCGGGGTCTCGGTCCACGTCGCCATGGTCTTCAGCCACTTGGCCTTACTCTCCCCGATGTGTCTCATCAGGTACTCGATGCCGCCCTTGCCTCCCCCCAGATGGTACACCATGTAGGGGCCCATTATGGCCCACCTGATGCCGGGGCCCGCCCTGATCGCCTTGTCCACGTCCTCGACGCTGGCGACCCCCTGGTCCACGAGGTCCAGCGCCTCTCTCCACAGCGCCACAGATATCCTGTTGGCGATGAAGCCAGGCACCTCCTTCTTGAGCACCACGGGCACCCTGCCGATGTCCTCCATCACCCTGTACACTAGGTCAGTGGTCTCCTTGCTGGTCTTTTCACCGGGGCTCAGCTCCACCAACGGTACCAGGTGCACCGGGTTCCACGGGTGTGCCACTATCGCCCTCTCCGGGTGGTGCTTCATGTCCCTCGCGATGTCGGTCATCATGAGCCCGGACGTGCTGCTGGCGAACACCACATCCTCTGGGGCTAGCATATCCATCTCAGCGTAGAGTGGACGCTTCACGTCGAGGCTTTCGAAGACTGACTCCACTACATAGTCGGCGCCCTGTATCGCCTCCTTGAGGCCCGTGGCTGTGGACAGCCTGTGTTTAGCCGCCTCAGCGTCCGAGCCTATTCCCGCCTCCACCAGCGTGTCTATGTGGTGTGACACCCTTCCATGGGCTTCCCTGAGCTTCTCCTCGGATAGGTCCTGCATCACCACCTCGTAGCCGTGTAACGCGAACAGCGCCGCCCAGCCCTGACCCACGAGGCCGCTGCCGACGCATGCCACCCTGTTGACTCCTTCGATCATTGTCTTCAAGGATGAAACACGCCGCCGGGTTTTTCATACTTCCGAGTCGAAGCCGTTAAGTTGGCTCAGACCGACTCTAACCTATGCCTGAATCTCACGTCTTCTCAAGGGGCTCGATGCATCTCATCGAGATGGTACGGGCCGAGGGTATCTACCTATGGGACAAGGAGGGACGACGCTACATAGACGGAAGCGCCGGCCCCATCTGCGTCAACATAGGCCACGGCGTCAAGGAGGTCAGGGACGCCGTCAACGCCCAGATGGAACAGGTGAGCTACGTCCACAGCAGCCACTTCACCACAGACTCGGTCACAGACTGCGCCGACAAGATCGCCGCCTTCGCCCCCGAGGGCTTCGGCCGCGTATACTTCTGCAGCGGAGGAAGCGAGGCTACAGAGGCAGCAGCCAAGATGACCCGTCAGTACTGGCTGCTAAAGGGCGAGCCAAAGCGTAGCAAGATCATCGCAAGGTGGCAGAGCTACCACGGCAACACGCTGGGCGCACTCAGCCTCTCCGGGAACATCGCCCGCCGCCGCCGATTCTTCCCAATGCTGCTGGACTTCCCACATATCCCGCCTGCCTATTGCTACAGGTGTTGGTTTGGTAAGACCTGCGACTCGTGCGACCTTGAGTGCGCACGCGCCTTGGATACCACGATTAAGGCGACGGGCCCCGAGTACGTGTCGGCGTTTATCGCCGAGCCAATAGTTGGAGCCACACTGGGTACCGTCCCCGCGGCCCCCGGCTACTTCCAGCTTATCAGAGAGATATGCGACGTCCACGACATACTGTTCATCTCAGACGAGGTCATGACCGGGCTCGGTAGAACAGGTAAGAACTGGGGGATCGACCACTGGAACACGGTGCCCGACATCATCGCCACTGCCAAGGGGCTGGCAGGCGGCTACATGCCTCTCGGGGCCACCATCGCCAGCGACAAGGTCTTCGAAGCCTTCGGCGAGCCCTTCGCACACGGCCACACCTACGGAAGCCACCCCGTCGCCTGCGCAGCCGGAGCGGCTGTCCTCGACTACGTTGTGAAGCACAGGCTCGTCGAGAGGTCTGCCGAGATGGGTAAGTATCTCAACGAGAAGCTCAAAGTCCTCTATGACCACCCGACGGTGGGCGACGTTAGGGGGATAGGTGTCTTCGCAGGAGTCGAGTTCGTAAAAGATAAGGAGACCAAGGAGCCTTTCCCCCCGGAGCTGCGGTACAACAGCCGCGTCGTGGACAAGTGCTTCGATAATGGGCTCCTCGTGTACCCCGGCGTGGGCACCGTGGACGGAGTCAAGGGCGACCATATACAGGTGGCTCCGCCGCTTGTAGTCACCAAGGAGGAGATCGATGAGATAGTCGAGCTCCTTGACAGGTCTATCGGCGACGTCGAGGCAGAGGCACTGTAAGTGGCGGGATCACCTGACCCTGCCGTCCGTTACCTTCTCCAGCCTTATATCCTCGGCGTCTGTGTGCAGAGGCAGGTCCTCCAGGTACGCCTTGCCGTCTCTGGCTTTCAGTGTATACTTCATGAACTGGTCGAAGGTAACCGTCTCGGTCTTGTACTCCCTGATGTCGCCGACGTAGACCTGATCACCCGGCTTGGACGCCTGCGGGTTCAGTATCCCCACGTCCTTCCCGTCGTCTCCAGCCAGCAGCATACCCTCGCTGAGCTCTCCTCTGAGCCGCGCAGGCTGCAGGTTGGTGAGAACGACGAGATGCTTTCCCAGCAGGTCGTTCCTGTCAGGGTAGTAGGGCTTTAGGCCAGCGCATAGCTGTCTCCGCTCATCTCCGAGGTCGATCTTCAGAATGTACAGCTTGTCTGCCCCGGGGTGATCCAGAACCTCAGTGACTCTCGCCACCTTTAGGTTGAGGGCGGTCAAGTCAGTGGGGTTAAGCACCTCATACTCTCCGCCGTTATACTCTACTATGAGGTCGCATATCTCACGTAGCGCGTTCTCGAGGTACATGCCGCTGGTCTCACAGTTGCCCTGCACGTAGACCAGCAGGTTCCTTGTGTCGAACCCTATCTTGGTGTGCTGCCCCTGCTTCACGTCGAGCCAGCAGAGCACGTGCTCGTCGTCCACCATGGCGAACTTACCGGGCGGTATCTTAACCTGATCCGTCTCGCCGAGGGGTACATAGACCTCGTCTCCCTTCGTAACCTTGAGGCCGACGTTGCCAACCACCTTATCTAGGTCGTGGACGCCTACGCTCACCCTACGGGTGGCTGCCACGATGTTGTATGCGTCCACCACGGTATTGATGGTGGGGAGCCTATCGTTCTCCTTCACCAAGTTGATGAGGTGAACCAAGGGGCTCTCCGCCTCTATCTTGAACCTTGTGTACACGTCGTTATACGCGTCTATGATAGGGTCACCCGCAACAGTGAGACCCTTGATCTCCTCGGCTGCCTGCTTCTTGAGCCTGTCAAGCTCCGCGCTCGACTTCTTTATCTCGACGCCTCGGACAACAGCCAGTTTAACGTCGACCCCATGCTTCGTTAGCTTGTCGTCGATGCTGAACTCGACCTTTCTCGTCTCGGCCGGCTCAGGAACCCTCAGTTTGATAGGGTCGATCTTTTTCAACACGATCCTTGCGTCTCCTATCCTGTGACCCTCGACCACTGTGTCGATGTGGCTCCAGTTGAGGTTGGGTTGGTTTAGCTGTGTCTCTATCTCCTCGGCGAAAAGTGGCATTATGGGTTTGATGAGTATGGTGAGATTCTTGACTATGTTCACGCAGTCCGTTAGTACTTGACGCCCCTTCTCCGGGTCGGTCTTCACAAGCTCCCAGGGTTTGTTGTCCTGGAAGTATTTGTTCCCCATGCTGCTTATGGTGAGCATCTCGTTGACGGCGTCCCTGAAGTCGAATCCTCTGAAGTGAGTCTTAGCAGTCATGCACCGCGTCTTGACCTCCGCCAGTAGCTCTGTGTCGCTGACTTTGCTTGACAAGCCATCGTAGTACTTGTTGAGGAAGCTTAGGACGCGGTAGAACAGGTTGGCGAGGTTGGCCACCAACTCGTTGTTGATCTTGCTGCGGAGGTTCTCGAGGTTCAGGTCGATGTCGCTCATTGTGTGGCTCAGGTTCGCAGCGTAGTAGTAGCGTAGCAGCTGGGGGTCCAGGTATTCCTTGAATTCTTCGGCCGTGAGGAACGTGCCTCTGCTCTTGCTCATCTTCTCCCCGTTCACGGTGAGGAACCCGTGGACCACCACGTTCTCAGGGACATGGAACCCTGCGCTGTGAAGCACGGCGGGCCAGAAGAGCAAGTGGAAGTAGATGATGTCCTTCCCGATGAAGTGGATGATGGTGCCTTCGGGGCTCTGCCAATAGTCGTCTGCTGTACACGGCTTGTCCCGGCAGTAGTTAGCCGTGGAGGCGATGTACCCAATGGGGGCGTCCAGCCAGACGTAGAAGTACTTGTTCTCCTCGCCGGGTATCCTGAACCCGAAGTAGGGGCCGTCCCTGCTGATGCACCAGTCCTCTAGGCCCTCGTTTACCCAAGTGAGTATCTGGTTCCTGATCTCAGGCTGTAATAGGTGGTTGCCGATGAGCCACCTCTTCAGCCAGCCGCTGAACTCGCTGAGCCTGAAGAAGTAGTGGAGGCTGTTCCGACGTATCGGCGTGGCTCTGCATACGCTGCAGAACGGGTTTATGAGGTCCGTGGTGTCGTAAGTGGAGTTACATTTCTCGCAGACATCGCCGTACTGATCCTGGGCGCCGCATTTTGGGCAGGTGCCTTTCACGTACCTGTCGGGTAGGTAACGCCCGCAGTCCTCGCAGTAGGTGAGCTCGATCTCCTTTGAGTAGATGTGCCCAGCTTCCTTAAGCCTGTTGAATATGAGCTCGGTGTATCTCTGGTTCTCGGGGCTGTTCGTCGAATAGTAGCTGTCGAAGCTGATATGGTAGTCGTCGTAGTCCCGCTTATGCTCCCTCCACCAGTGGTCTATGAACTCTTCCGGCGTCAGCCCCTGCTTCGCTGCGTTGATCTCTATTGGAGTCCCGTGGGTGTCGTCGGCGCCACAGTAGACAACGTTGTAGCCAGCTAGCTTCATGAATCTGACCCAGATATCCGTTTGGATGTTCTCCACCATATGGCCGATATGCACCGGCCCGTTGGCGTAGATCAGGGCTGAGGTCACCAGAATCCTTTCAGAATCGTCAATTGTCATCGCTCCACCTCACAGGTTTCCATATGAAATCCCGGCCACCCCATATTAATGCTGTTTCTGGTGAGTAAAGACGATTAACCACCTAAGCCACAGAGTATCCATGGAGACCATTCACCTACAGGACATGACATGGCCCATGGTCGGGAAGGCCATCGAGAACGGGTACAAGACCGTGGTGGTGGCTGTAGGCAGCATCGAGCAGCACGGACACCACCTCCCCCTCGGCACAGACACATATCTCGGCGACTGTATCGCAGAGCGGTTTGCCGAGAAGCTGGGAAACACCCTCGTCGCCCCTACGATCCGTCCTGGGTGCAGCCCCCACCACCTCGATTTCCCCGGCACTATAAGCATCACACCCGAGACCCTCATCGAGCTTCTCAAGGACGTATGCCTCAGCCTCGACCGGCACGGCTTCGAGAACATCATCCTTGTGCCTAGCCACGGAGGAAACTTCGCGCCAGTCCAGACCGCCGTCCAGAGCATAGCACCCGAGTTAAACGCCAGCCTCATCGCCATAGCCGACCTCATGGGACTCATAACCCTGTTCAAACAGAAGGTGGCGGAGACAGGGCAGCCACCCGAGTCCGCCGGCGGACACGCCGGAGCCGGCGAGACCAGCTTCATGCTAGCCTACAAGCCGGAGCTTGTGAGGAAGGACGCTTGGAAGCCCGGCTACATCGGGCCTTTCACGAGCAAGTATGTGAGGACTGGCTTTAAGGCGGTCACTCCTACGGGAGTTCTAGGTGACCCTACGAAGTCATCTCGGGAGGCTGGGGAGAAGATTATCGACGCCGTCACCGACATGATGGTGGCGGCCGCCAAGAGGGAGTTGGGGCTCTAGCCCTCCTGTTCCTCTTCTGCCTCGGCATCATCCTTCTCTACGGGTTCTACCTCGGCTTTTTCTAGAGTATCTTCACTCGCCGCACGTTTGGCTCTCGTAAGTATATCGGTTCTGCGTTGAGCCATATCCGCCTTGGTCTTGTAGATGACTGCGCCGGACACCGCGCCGCCTATTATCCCGATCATCGTGTACGCGTCGCCAACGGCTCCTCTGCCGTAGAAGACGGTGTATACTATCTGCTGGATGATGAAAGCCATTACCCCAGTAACCGTGCCCACCCTGATCAGATCCCCTTTCGCGCCTCTGGCCGCCAAGTATCCGCCGAGCACGCCCCCGATGAGGTGTAAGCCAATGAAGAGGTTAAAGTACAGGTCCATCAAGGTCTGTACCCTATCCGATCCCCCGTAGATCAATCCGAGGAGCTCTAAAACTAGGAAGGGTAAACCGAATGCGATTGACGCCCCCGCGAAATATATTCTAAATGGCTCATTCTGGGGTTCTCCCATGATTCTCAGCTTAATCACCAATTAACAGGTATTTAATATCCCTTACAGGCATACAGGCGTTTTTATTTCGTTTTACATCTAAATATAACTCCAAAGTCTTAAATCAGGTACATTTACAGTACATAACGGGAATTCTGGAGGAGAAATCCCAATGGCAATACTAACGGAAAATAGATTGGTTCCACTGATAGCTTTCGTACTAGCGTGGGTGGCGACATACATCGCCATCCAGAGGGGAAAACAGGGAAAGATCAAGATCAGGAGAATACCCGGTCTCGATGCCATTGAAGAGGTAGTTGGGCGTTCCGTTGAGATGGGGCGCCCCATCTTCGACATCATCGGTATGGGTACCTTTACAGACATCTACGCTACACAGACAATCGCAGCGCTGAGTATCCTAAGCTACGTGTCGACACTATGCGCACGGCTTGGAGCAGAGCTATATGCTCCCCAGGCCAGCGTGGACGTGTTACCAGTGGCGACAGAGGTCGTCAGAGAGTCCTACAGGATCGAAGGCAAGCTAGAGGAGCTCAACGTCGACGAGCAAATGCCCTACCTATCTGGTACCCAGTTCGCTTGGGCAAGCGGCATCATCGGAATGGCTGCCAGACTGAAGCCGGCGGGCAACATAATGATCGGACCCTTCTGGGCCGAATCCATGATGTTCGCCGAGACCTTCGACAGGATCGGTGCCATGCAGGTGGGCGGAACGGCCCGTACGTACCAAATACCTTTCTTCGCAGCCCTATGTGACTATGTCCTAATCGGCGAGGAGATGTTCGCCGCAGGCGCTTACGTCAGCGGCGACCCCCAGCAGGTGGGCAGCATAGCTGCGCAAGACTGGTACAAGATAGCAGCGCTCGCGCTCGGTATAATCGGCGCCCTATTAGCTACGGCGGGAGTCACCATAATCGGTGACCTCCTGTCGATGTGAGGTGAATGAAGAGATGGATTATAGAAGAGACATACCTCTTGCGATAACATTCCTAGTCGGGATTATCGCAGTACTGGACTACTACACAACAATCGACTCTATAACAGCAACATTCACAATCATCAAGAACTGGGGCGTCGTCCTACAGGGCTTCGCGCTGGGCCTCGGAGCAGTAAACCTGTTCCGCGTCCACGGCAGAAGGGTCAGCGAGAGGAAGAGAGAAGACTGGATGTTCAGCGGCTGGCTTCTTCTCATGCTGGTGCTTTTCATCGTGGTAGGCCTCGGCACAGGCCAGTATGACGCAAGCGAATCGTACAACTGGATCTACAACGCCCTATACTTGCCCCTTGGCGCAACGATGTACAGTAGCCTCGCCTTCTACATGGCATACGGCTCATACAAGGTGCTAAGGGCAAGGAACTTCGAGGCAGCGCTACTGTTCATCACTGCCGTGCTGGTGATAATCGGGAACACACCCGTGTTCCCAGCGATATGGCCTGTCACCTTCCAAATACGTGAATGGATCTTCGGTCCAATCGTGAGCGGAGCCTACAGAGGCATCAGGATCGGCATCGGCGTAGGCGCGGTAGTTCTCGGAATTAGAACCCTGATCGGACTAGAGACAGGGTACCTAGGGAGGCGGTAAGAGTGAGTGTATGGGAGAAACTGATGTCGGTGCCCCGTGAGATCATCATGGCACTGGTATTCATCGCAATACTCATCCCTGCCTTAAACCCCCTTGGCCTACCGCTGATGGTGGGCGACATGAGCAGGCGTTGGTACAACACAGTAGACGCTTTACCAGCAGGCTCAGTCGTGCTCTTCGACATAGGCTACGGTAGCGGAGGTTACCCTAGCCTAGGACCCGGAAACATCGCGGCATTCCACCAGATGTTCGAGAAAGACCTTAAGATCATAATGGTGGCGACTGCACTTGAAGGAAGCATGATGTACCCCCTCATAATGCAGGGAGTTAGACCAGAGCAGAATTACGGAGCAGTCTACGGAGAGGACTATATCTTCTTAGGTTACATAGCCGGAACACAGACAGCTATGGCTGGCATCCTCGGAGATCTGAATGCACTCGTATCAAATGACTACAACGGAAACCCTCTGAGCAGTTACCCGATAATGGACGGCGTCGGAGGCGCAGATGATTTCGACCTCGTGGCTTACCTGACTACGAGCGGAGACATCGCGGAAGGCTGGGTCTACCAGGCCTACAGCCAGTATAACAGACCTCTGATTAGTGGCTGTCTCAGCATGATGACGACGAGCATTAAACCCTACTACGACAGCGGACAAATTCTAGGAATTATGGATGGCATTAAAGGAGCCGCCGACTTGGAGTTCCTTACTAACCACCCTGGAGACGCAATCGTCAGCAGCGACATCTTGAGCTTCACACAGACACTGGTACTGATCTTCATCCTCGTAGGTAACATAGCCTATTGGATGCAGAAACAGGGAGGAGGCAGCTAAGATGGTATCCATGGATCCACAGATCTGGATCGCGGCTTTCCTAACTATCGCAGCGACCAGCTACGCTTTCAGGGACAACAAGGTGTTCAAGTTAGCCGAGAACACGTTCATCGGCGTCGCGGCAGGCCACCAGATCGTCATGGGAGTCAAGAACATCCGTGACTATGGCTGGACCCACATCATGCAGGGAGAGATGATCTATATCATTGTGTTCCTGCTCGGCATCATGCTGTACGCGCGCTTCCACAAGGACTACTACTGGGTCTACAGGTACCCCATCGCGTTCCTCGTAGGCAATGGCGTTGGCATCAGCATCAGGGCAGCCATCCACAGCGACTTCGTAATGCAGGTCGCTCAGACGGCTACACCACTGCTCGGCGCAGACGCTTGGAGCACCTTTAACAACATATTAACATTCGTCGGCGTCATAACGGCGATTACCCACTTCATCTTCACCTACGAGGGCATGCACCAAGGTACGCTTGGTTGGGCGCCCAAGATAGGTAGATGGATGATGCTGTTGGGCTTCGGCGCCAGCTTCGGCAACACCGTGATGAGCCGGTTCGGCATGTATCAGGGAAGAGTCGTCTTCCTACTGAGAGACTGGCTACAAGTAATCTAAGGGAACCCAAAAAAAACCCCCTTTTTCTTTATAATTAAACTCTTATTCGAGACAACCACTCAGAGTATGAGATCACTTGTCGGACGTAGACAGGAAGCCGTCGAGCACCGACTATATGGCTGGAGCCGTGCTAGCCTACGGTATAGTCTACTTCTGGATAGAGCTGAAGGCCATGGGTGGCGTCCCCGGGATTCTGGCGTACGTGATCTATTATCTCGCGGGAGTGATCCCGTCGTACCTCGTCTGTAGAAGAACAGATTCGTCCCACCTGCTCGTGGCCGTCAAAACAGCGATCCTTTCTTGGGTGTTCGTTGTGGTGACGCTCCTCGCCTTCACGCAGGGCTCTAACACGTTTTTCTTCGTCGTTCTACTCGTTTTCCTGGTTCTGGGAGGGGTAACCTCCGCCTACGTCTCTCTGAGGAAACGCCTCTCAAAGCCACTGGAAAAGAAGGGCAACTCTGAGCAAGGCACAACACCTTAAATCCTGATCCATCGAGAGATATCCGATATGTGTGCCTTCATGCCCGGCGATATCGAGCTAACCGAAGAACAGGTAGACGACATAATCCGTAGAACGGCTGAGAAGATACACGTGTATAGGATGGAGACCGTGGCCATCTTAACCCTTGAAAGCGTCAAGCCCCTCGTCTACATCGGCGGCGAGATGAGCAGACTTATGCTGACTCCTTTCCTCCCTGCCCTCGGGCCAGACATAAACGCCCTAGGAGAGAACCTCATCAACGTGTTCGAGGACCGAAATAACATCGAAAAGCTTCTCGTACTCCTCGAAGAGATGGCTAGGGAAGACGATAAGAAGAAAGAAGAGAGTGAAAAAGAGCCAGAAAACGGGGATACTCCACAAGGAGAAGCGGCGAACGACGCCGAGGCGGGCGGCGAAGACGAGAAAAAACGGGAAGGCTGGCGCAGCTGGCTTCCCTTCTAAGAATTTCATGGCGTTTACGCGGCTTTAGAAAACCTTATCCATGATCGCTTGCGACTGATTATGAATCAGTATGGCAACCCTCAAGAAGCAAACAGAGGAAATGCAGTACATCATCGCTACCGACGTGGGCTCCACGACGACAAAAGCCAGGTTCTTCCACAAGAAGGACGGCGAGTGGAGGTTCCTGGTGGCAGGAGAAGCACCGACCACAGTAGAAGCTCCTTACGAGGACGTGACTATGGGCGTCCAGAACGCGGTAAGAGAAGTTGAGGAGTTGACCGGACACAAGCTTCTCGCCCCCGACGGCAGCGGACTCATACTGCCGTACGACGGCGAGAAGGGAGTGGACCTCTACGTCACCACCAGCAGCGCCGGCGGCGGCCTACAGATGATGGTATCCGGGCTCATCAAGTCAATGACCGCTGAAAGCGCTAACAGGGCGGCCCTCGGCGCAGGCGCCATAGTAATGGACGTAATCGCGAGGGACGACGGAAGGCAGGTTTACCAGAAGATCAGCAGGATCAGGAGCCTCAGGCCTGACATGATCCTCATGGCGGGTGGTACCGACGGCGGCGCCAGCAGCCACGTCATGGAGATCGCGGAGCTCATCAAGGCGGCCGAGCCTAAGCCTAGGCTGGGTGTCGCCTACGAGCTTCCCATCGTCTACGCTGGCAACAAGAGCCTGCGGCCCCAGATAGAGAAGCTGCTCAAGGAAGGCTTCGCACTGAACATGGTTGACAACATCAGGCCGGTGCTGGAGCGTGAGAACACGGAGCCCGCCAGGAGAGCCGTGCACGAGCTCTTCATGGAGCACGTCATGAGCCACGCACCTGGGTACACCCGGCTTATGAAGTGGACAGACGTCGACATTATGCCGACGCCGGCAGGTGAGGGTATGGCCATGCAGCTTATCGCAAACTCTTACAAGATGAACGTCTTGGGGGTGGGCCTCGGCGGCGCAACTACCAACGTCTACTCGGTGGTGGACGACAGGTTCGTCAGAAGCGTCTCGGCTAACCTGGGAATGAGCTACAGCGTCACCAACGTCATGAAGGAGGCCGGCATCGAGAACATCATGCGGTGGATTCCCTTTAACCTAGACACTGAGGAGGTAGCCTCAAGGCTGATGAACAAGATGATCAGGCCTACCACCATCCCGCAGACCTTGGAGGACCTCATCGTTGAGCACAGTGTGGCTAGGGAAGCTCTGAGGCTCGGCCTTAAGCATCATAGAACCATCGCGACGCGCCTCAAGGGCGTGCAGTTGGAGAGGACTATCAGCGACATGTTCGATCAGGCCGTGGCGGAGAGTTACATCGATATGATGAACATAGATGTCTGCGCTGGCACTGGTGGCTTGTTGAGCCATGCACCCCGGCGTATTCAGAGCATGTTCATTTTAACCGACGCGTGGCAGCCTGAGGGGATCACGAGGATGTTCCAGGACAGCGTCTTCATGATGCCTCACATAGGCGTCCTGTCGACGGTCTACCGTGACGCGGCTTGGAACATATTCGATAAGGACTGCCTCGTCAGGATGGGCACAAACATCGCCGCTGCTGGCACGGGTAAGCTCGGCGAGCGCTGCATGACGGTCGAGATGACGATGCCGAACGGCGAGACACTCACGAAGGAGATGAAGTTCGGAGACATCGAGATGGTCGAGCTCGGTGAACACGAGGAGGCGAGCGTGACGATCACCCCCGCCAAGGAGTTCAATGTGGGAGAAGGCCCAGGTAAGCCGGTCGAGGCCACCATAACCGGTGGGGTAGCCGGCGTGATGCTGGACGCCCGCGGAAGACCGATCTATCTGCCCCAGGAGGACGCCGCGAGGAAGGAGCTTCTATTGAAGTGGTTCAAGGCGCTGAATCTATACGATGAGGAAAAGCTGGAGGCGTTGATCTAAGATGGTGGACGCAGCTACAGAGAAGAAGACAAACGGCAACGAAAAGGAGACAGAGGAAGCCCACGCCTACACACCTGGACTCAAGGTAAAGAAGGCCATGACCGTCGACAAGATGAGGAGACTCCCCATACTGGGCGAGGTGTTCCCCAAGGTCGGCGACAAAGTCTCCTTCGACGAGGTCATCGCGAGGACTGAGATCAGTGGGGACCCCGAGATCGTGAAGGTCGCAATGCTTCTGGGCCTTGAGCCCGAGGACATCCCGCGCTTCATGCACAAGAAGGTGGGAGACACAGTCGAGAAAGGCGAGGAGATGGCCTTCTACAGCGCCCTGTTCGGGTTGATCAAGAAGAGGGTCGAGTCCCCCATAGACGGTACAGTGGAGAGCGTTAGCGAGATCACGGGCCAGGTAATCCTGAGGGGTTCACCGATCCCCGTTGAGGTCGACGCCTATATTCCGGGTACCGTCTTCGAGGTTATGCCCAGGGAGGGCGCCGTCATCGAGACCAACGCGGCGTTCATCCAGGGTATCTTCGGCATCGGCGGTGAGACCCACGGCGAGATCCATATGATGGTGGACGTCAACGTTAAGCCCCTTGAGGCAGACATGATCAAGCCAGAGCATAAGGGTAAGGTGCTCATTGGCGGAAGCCTTGTGACGCTTGACGCGTTGAGGAAGGCCGTCGAGCTCGGCGTCTCGGCTATAGTAAGCGGAGGCGTCAGGCACGAGGACCTCACAACGTTCACGGGCGAGGAGATCGGTGTAGCCATCACAGGTCAGGAGGAGGTTGGGATCACACTGATCATCACCGAGGGCTTCGGTAAGATGACCATGAATCAGCGCACGTTCGACCTCTTCAAGGAGTTCGAGGGGTACATGGCGTGCGTCAACGGCGCCACCCAGATCAGGGCAGGCGTGTTGAGGCCTGAGATCATCATCCCCCACGAGCAGCATGAGGAGGAGGCGAGCGAGGCTCTGGCTCAGGGTATGGTGCCCGGGACCCCGATTAGGATCATCCGTCAGCCGTACTTCGGCGCCATCGGTAAGGTGCACAGCCTGCCTGTGGAGCTTCAGAGGCTGGAGTCGGAGAGCATGGTGCGGGTCGTGAACATCGAGCTGGAGGGCGGCGAGGTGGTCATGGTGCCGAGGGCCAACGTGGAGATCATCGAGGAGTAGTCCTCACTCTTTTTCTCATCCTGTTTTGTGTCGTGTTTTTTAGTCTGTTCCGCTCATTCTTGTCTATGCAGTATGTTAAGGTCCCTGCCTGGGAGTTCTACGGCTGGGAACCGGAGACGCTCGTATTCCCTGACGGCTGGGCTGTCCATAAGCAGAGGATGAAAGGCCATGACTCGCCTAGGTTGACGATGGATGAGGTCGCCGAGAGGCTGGCGAATCCTGTAGGCGCCGAGCCCTTAAGCGAGCTGGCGAAAGGAAAGAAGAAATGCTGTATCATCTTCGACGATATGACTAGGCCGACGAGGCAGAGCCAGATGCTCCCAGCTGTGTTGGAGCAGCTTCACAGGGGCGGGTTGACGGATGACCGCATCGTGTTCGTTATGGCGACGGGGGCTCACCACGGGCGTCTTCTATTCGACTTCCAGAAGAAGCTGGGGAGTGACGTGCCTGAGCGGTTCCTCGTGTTTAACCATAACAGCTACGAGAACCTGGTGGACCTCGGTGAGACGAGTTACGGTACGCCGGTGCACGTGAACAGGGAGGTGATGAGCTGCGACCTGAAAGTTACTTTGGGCGCCATGATGCCTCACTTCGGTTATGGGTTCGGTGGAGGGAGTAAGATGCTGCTGCCGGGTGTGGCAGGGATCGACAGTATCACCCATAATCACAGGATCATGGAGGGGACGGGGCCTGGCAGGGTGAATGAGAACGTCAGGCGGCTTGACTCTGAGGAGGGTGCCCGGATGGCGGGGCTGGACTTCGTGGTGAACGCGTTCCTGAACGGTGACTCTGATGTTGCTGGGCTTGTCTGCGGCGACGTCGTGGAGGCGCACAGGGAGGGTGTGAAGTATGCGCGTGGGCACTACGCGACGGAGCTGGTTAGGGACGCGGACGTGGTCGTCGGGAACGGTTACCCGATGGCTAACGAGGCGTACAAGGCGTATTATCTGCTGAGGGACTCGGTGCGTGAGGGCGGCGACATGGTGTTTCTCCTCTACACGCCGGAGGGGTGCAGGGTGCACCACTACAACGGGAGGTTCGGGGAGGACTTCGGTGGAAGGGGGTGGACGAAGACCACCTACGTTAAGAAGCCTTGGAGGATGAACAGGGTGATCTGCGTCACGCCTCAGGTTGCGAGGGCCGACGAGCTCTATTACGGCGGGGGAAGCCAGTGGGTGAAGTCGTGGGAGGCGTGTCAGAAGATGCTGGAGGAGGCGCACGGCGGCGACGCGTCTGTAGCGGTGTACCCGACTGCGGCGATGCAGGTCTCGGTGGAGAACGCGGGGAACGTCTGACTACCTGTTCCCGGTTACCGGGAATCTTTAAAAAAAATTTATGCGCGTTTGAAGACGCGTTTCACGGCGTCTACTCCGTCGCCGAGTATCTCGTTGTCTTGTTTGCTGCCTATGCGTGACTCGTGCGCCCATCTGATGTGGTCTATCTCGTCTGGGGTGAAGCCCATGATGGCTGCGGCTGTGGCGTCTGCGGCGACGATGTCTGTGGAGGCTATTATGGTGTTCATCTCCACTGGTTCTCCGCTGATGGGGCCCGCGCCTTCCATGGCTACGAAGCCGTCTATGACGGTGAGGGCTGGGGGTAGGGCCAGGCTGATGTCGTGTACTACCTTGTCCATGCCCCGCCAGTGGTACCTTGCCTTCCGCTTCGTGGTGATCATGCCGAACATGTTCTTCATGCCGAGGGTCACCTTGGTGTACACATGAGTCTTGAGCTTGGCCGCGCTTATAATGGCGGACTCAGTGGCTATCTTTGCCACCTTCAGGCGCTTCAGGGTCTTGCCGCCGTTGACCGGGTGCTCGACCTTGTCGCTGACGTGCCTCATGTTTAGGAACTCGACGCCTAGCCTGTCAAGCGTGTCCTTTATGCCGCTTACAGTGTAAGCCTCGTCGGCGTTGGTCATATGAGCGTCTGACTCGACCACCAGCACCTCTTTTCCGAGGTCCCTGACCCTGTTTACGAGCGCCTCGACGACGATGGGGTCGGTCGTGGCGCCGGTGTCCCAGGTCTTGGTGGTGATGAAGTTGACTTTGATGAGGGCGCGGTCCCACGGCTCCAGCGCCTCCCTGTATGGTATCAGGTCCAGAGCCCTGTATACGGTGTCCAGGCTTCTCTCGCCCTTGACTACGGCTACCTTCGACAACTCGATCGATTAGGCATAGGTGCGGTGATAAAAGAGAGTTGGTTTACGCTGCTATCCACTTTCGGCTAACCCTGCCTCAACATAAACGGACTATTCAAATACGTGATGGGTGAATGCTGGTTGACGCTTCTGAGGCTTCGCCGGTGAACGAAGCTGCCACACTGGAAGGTTGAGTGATTTGAGTATCGAGGTCGTTGGAGCCCGTGAGCATAACCTAAAGGACGTGTCGGTCCGTATACCAAAGAAGAAGCTGGTGGTGTTCACCGGGGTCTCGGGGTCGGGTAAGAGTAGCCTAGTGTTTGACACCTTGTACGCTGAGGCTCAGAGGCAGCTCATCGAGACTTTCAGCAGCTTCGCGCGTCGTAGGCTGCCTAAGATCAACCGTCCGGACGTGGAGGAGATAAGGAACATCACCACGACGATCACCATCGACCAGAGGAAGATGGGTAACAACCCGCGTAGCACCGTCGGGACAGCTACCGAGTTGTACACGTACCTGCGGCTGCTGTTCAGCCGCCTCGGCGAGCCGGTCACCTACGACAGCAGGTTCTTCGGGTTCAACAACCCCTACGGAATGTGCCCCGAGTGTAAAGGGCTCGGCAGGGGGCTGGACGTAGACCTCGGCGCCATACTCGACACGGATAAGAGCCTGGATGAAGGCGCCATCACCCACCCGCACTTCCACCGCGACGGCTGGTACTTCAAACGGATAGAGGCGGTTGGTATCTTCCCCATGGACGTGCCTCTGCGGGACTGGGACCGTGAGACCATGGACACCTTCCTCTACGCCGAGAAGATCAGGGTGGAAAGCCCCAAGGTGATACACCACGTAAACTACGAGGGGCTGGTGACCCTGCTGAGGAGGCGCACACTGAACCGGGAGGGAGAGCCAGACTACTTGGTGAAGGACGTCAAGGTGTACACCTACAAGCCTTGCGCCTCCTGTGGTGGCAGTAGGCTCAACGAGAGAGCCCGGAACGTGAAGCTCAACGGCAGAGCCATCCCGGAGCTCGTGGAGATGGAGCTGACGGAACTCCTTGAGTACATCGAGGGCATAAGCGGGCCAGTCGCGGACACCATCGTCAACCGTATGAAGCCTATACTCAGGAACCTCATCGACATCGGCGTAGGATACCTGAACCTCAACAGGGGCGTGGGGACACTCAGCGGAGGAGAGTCGCAGCGAGTCAAGATGGCGCGGCAGCTCGGGTGCGACCTGACCGACCTTACCTACATCTTCGACGAACCCAGCATCGGGCTGCACCAGAAGGACATCTCCAAGCTGGTCGACATGCTTGAGAAGCTTCGCGAGAAAGGCAACTCCGTGCTGGTGGTGGAGCACGATCAGGCGGTGATGCGGTGCGCCGACCACATCATCGACCTAGGCCCCGGAGCGGGGAGGCTGGGCGGCGAAGTCATGTTCACAGGGACGTACGAGCAGCTCATCGCCTCAGATACGGTGACGGGCAATATGCTCAACAGCGTAGGCGAAACCCCGATACAGCGTAGAAAGAGGAACGGCATCATAACCGTCGAGAACGCCCGCATCCACAACCTGAAGAACATCAGCGTCGAAATACCCACAGGTATATTCGTTTGCGTTACGGGCGTTGCAGGCAGCGGTAAGAGCAGCCTCATACTCGACGTCTTCGCGGAGGAGCACCCAGGATGCATAATCATAGACCAGTCAGGGGTAGGCAGGACGAGCCGAAGCAACCCCGCCACCTACACTAAGGTTTTCGACTACGTCAGGAAGCTGTTCGCGAGGGAGACGGGTAGGGACGCGAAGCTCTTCAGCTTCAACAGCGCGGGAGCTTGCCCAAAGTGCAAGGGCACCGGCAAGCTCAGGGTCGAGATGCACTTCCTCGAGAGCGTCAGCGTGACCTGCGACGAGTGCGAGGGAAAAAGGTACAAGCCCGAGGTGCTGGAGCTGAGGTACAGGGGCATCAACATCAGCGAAGCCCTGAACATGACGGTTTCCGAGGCCTTGGAGTTCTTCGACGACAGGCAGATACGGAGGAGGCTGAAGGTGCTGAGTGATGTTGGTCTCGGGTACCTCCAGCTGGGCCAGCCGCTGAGCACACTTAGCGGAGGAGAGGCCCAGCGGATCAAGCTGGCCCGGGAGCTCCACAAGAAGGGAAACGTCTACATACTCGACGAGCCCACCACGGGCCTCCACATGGCGGACATTAAGCGGCTGCTAGAGGTGATAAACAGGCTTGTCGACGGCGGCAACACGGTGATAGTCATTGAGCACAACATGGACGTCATAAGTAACTCGGACTGGGTCATCGACATGGGCCCTGAGGGCGGGAGCAGTGGGGGAGAGATAATCGCGGTGGGCACCCCCGAGGAAATAGCCCAAGCTACCCAGAGCTATACGGGGCAGTACCTCCGCCACGTGCTCTGAGGCTCGCTACGAGTCCGTCGGAGTCCACGCGTAGTACTTGTCGCCGTCCTTGATGAGCAGAGTCTCCGCCTCCTCGTCGACGTGCAGAAACACGATCCTCCTCTTCATGGCGAGTGTTCTGAAGGCCTCGTAACATAGATCGTTGGCGTCCTCCAAAGCACCTGGATCGATGTCGTTCCGGGTTATCACGCAGCCGTTGGCCTCCAAGTCCTGTATGGACTTGTTCACCGACCATGACGGGTCGTTCCACTGCGCTTCCTGCTGAGATTGGCCGCCCGTTAAATGCAGTGGGTTTTCCTGGTTCTCGGGGTCGAAACCCAGTGATAGGCCCGGCTTCACCATTAGCCAGAAAAGGGTGCCGGCGAAGACGACGATGGAGAGCATCAGTAGCACTGCTGCTCCTATGCCTGCGTTAGCCTTCCTACCTCTGACTAGGGCCATCGATCAACGATTCATGGCGATGAATAATAGAGATTCTGGAAAGGGGATTCTGAACAGTGGTAAGGGTAGAGTGATATAGAAACCCGTTTCATATCCGGCTAGCCCTTCCTCTTCCACCGGGCGTAGCTCACGAACCCGGCTAGGCTGCTGTAGACGTGGCGCTCCGCATCCGGTTTAGCCGATACCAGCACCTGAACCTCGGGGTCCTCCTCAAGAACCATGTGATATATCTCGGGAAGCCGTTTCCCCTCCTCAACACCCTTCGCTGCGAGCCTCTCCCAGAGCATGACCTGCGCCCTGAAGCCCTTCAGCCTTTGGGTGGCGTTCTGGTGGAACCCGAAGTGGCTGATGCATAGAGTCCGAGGGCTCAGAGCCTCCAGCCTGTTCAGGCTCTCCACGGTCTGAGCTGAGTTGAACGGCGGCGGGCTCGCCGGTATCACCGCACCCAGGTTCTCGGGGGTGTGCCCCGCCGTATCGCCGACGAACAGCACTTTACCTTTGGGCTCAAAGTAGGAGTGACTGTGACTGCAGTGCCCCGGAGTCCAGATGACCTGCAACTCGACTCCGCCTAGGTACAGCCTCTCACCGTCCACAGACACCTTCAGCTTACCCCTGGGGACTCCCCTGATCTCGCCGTACTCCAGTATCTTATCGCCGAACGCCTGACGCGCCGCCGCCTTGATCTTGCTCGGGTCCACCATGTGCTCCACGCCTCGGGGGTGGCAGTGGATCACGGCGTCGGGGTAGCGCTCCAGCAGCATCCAGCATCCCGCAGCGTGGTCAAGGTGTATATGTGTTAACGCAATCGTGGATAGTTCCGTGACGCCCAGCCTGTCCAAAGCATCTATGACGCCGGGTACTTGGCTAGCTGGCCCAGGGTCTATTACCGTATCCTTCTTGCCTCTGACGAGGTAGGTGCCTAGGACTCCTGTTCTGCCGTTGATAGGAGAGTCTATCATCGTCATGTCGTCCGAGACAACCGAGGTGGACATCAATGTCATTGCCGCCGAGGCTTCCTAAAAAGGGTTTTACCATCCGGCTCCTCTAACATGGATGATATGAAAAAGTCACTTGGAGCCAAGACCCTGGCGGCGCCCACCCCCGTGTGGGTGGTCGGGACATATGACGCGGACGGTAAACCCAACTTCATGACCGCGGCTTGGGGAGGCGTCTGCTGCTCAAAGCCTCCATGCGTCTGCGTGAGCCTCAGGGAGGCGACTTACAGTTATGGGAACAGCATGAGCCGGAAGGCGTACACGGTCAGCGTCCCAGGCGAGGAGTACTGGAGGGAGGCAGACTACATGGGCATAGCCTCCGGCAGGGACACCGACAAGGCCGGCGACACGGAGCTGACGCCGGTGAAGAGCGACGCCGTGGACGCGCCTTACATAGACGAGTTCCCGCTTGTCCTTGAGTGCAAGGTCATCGACGTAGTGAAGATCGGTCTGCACACCCAGTTCATCGGCGAGGTAATCGACGTCAAGGCAGACGAGGACGTGCTGACCGAGGGCTCTATAGACACGCAGAAGATCAAGCCCCTGGTCTTCGGAACAGGGGACCGCGGCTACCACACGGTGGGGGTAAGGATAGGAGACGCGTTCACTCAGAGGAAGCCTCCCCACCTCAGAGAGTAGGCTGACCCTGCTGCCTTAGGACCCGTCTTTTTTCCACCGCTAATATTTTAGCATACTTGATCTGAGTAGAACCGTGGTTCAATGAGCAAGTTCTCAGAGAAGAAGGATAAACAGCTTCAGGGAGACGCCTCGAAGTACCTGGTCCAGCGGTGGGAGCCAAGCGCGAGGCATAAGCCCCTGGTCATGGTCAAGGGTGAGGGCGTCAACATGTGGGACGCAGCCGGCAAGAAGTACCTGGACTTCATCAGCCAGCTCTACAACGTCCACATAGGAATGGGCAACAAGGTGCCCATCGAAGCCGCGAAGAAGCAGCTAGACAGCCTCGCATACGCGTCGCCCAGCTACTATACCGAGCCTCAGGTCGAGCTCGCGAAGAAGCTCGCCGAGATCACCCCCGGGGACCTCTGCCAGACGTTCTTCGGCAACAGCGGCACAGAGGCCAACGAGGTAGCCATCAAGCTAGCCCAGCTGTACCGTGAGGCGCCTAAGATAATCAGCTTCTGGGACGCGTACCACGGCAGCACCTACGCGATGGTTAGCGTCGGGGGCAGCGCCCGTAACAGGCAGGCCAAGGGCCTTAGCATCTACGAGGAGTTCAAGCACATCGCCAGCCCCTACTGCTACAGGTGCCCCTACAAGAAGACGTACCCCGAGTGCGGCCTCTTCTGCGCCGAGTTCCTCAAGTACACCATCGAGAAGGAGGGCGAGAACACCATAGCGGCCTTCATGGCTGAGCCCATCTGCAGCTGGGCTGGCCAAGTGGTGCCGCCCGACGGATACTGGCAGCGGATAAAGGAGATATGTGACGAGAAGGGCATCCTCATGATATTCGACGAGGTCATGACGGGGTTCGCCCGCACAGGGAAGATGTTCGCATGCGAGCACTGGGACATCGAGCCTGACATCATAACCCTCGCCAAGGCTCTTGGCGGCGGTGTCATGCCGATTGGCGCTATTGTCGGAACCCCCGTGGTCTGGCAG
>JAFGTA010000203.1 GCA_016934355.1 Candidatus Bathyarchaeota archaeon
AGGTCTTCACGGTTCAGGAGAAGGTTCCAGGTAATCAGATACTTATACCGCCCCACTCTTCGGGTGGGTTGCTGAGCTTTTCTGGCTGACAAAACAGACCTGATATCTCCACCAAACTTAATGATTTAAGACTATCTTTAAAGCGCACGCGCTTCTGGGAATGATTGAAAATATTCGAAAAATGAATTACATAAAAGATCCAGATAGAATATTTCAGAGACACCTTAGACACATTCGAAGAAACTATCAAAGAAGCAAGGTCAGGATCGCTGAAAAGGTTCAGAATCCCAAACTAAGTAAAATCATGCTGAAAACATTCAGAACATGGAAAGCCACAACTATACCATCAAACCAAAGATCCTTGGTACGTTATGGATTTCCTAGGACACACAAGCCTACAGCACACCCGAAAATACGTGATACTTGAGAAAGCCATCTACCATAGTTACAGCGATGACTTCATATGCAAGGTTGCTAAAACCGCTGACGAAGCCAAGGATCTCATAGATCTTGGTTTCGAGTTTGTCAACGAGATTAACGGTTCCTTTCTCTATAGAAAGAGGAAGTGAAACAGGGTCCGGTTCAATAACAAGCGGGCTCGGTGGGATTCGAACCCACGATCTCCGGCTTCGCAGGCCAGAATCATATCCTGACTAGACTACGAGCCCACCCACAGATACCGGCAGCCAGTAAATAAGCTATACTGATGGGCGGTCACTGCGCAAAACGCAGTCGATTAGTCTTTTATTGATGGTTTCCTCAGCCACCGGCAGACATGTTACGAATAATGTAGGTTATACTTCGTTTCATATTGCATTGAAGCCACGTCTGTTGCGTTCATCGAAGAGAAAATGCGGAAAAAGTAAAGATTTATATATAGATTCTCACTGAATCGCTGTACCAATATGTCACTAACTTCTTGCCCACGTGTACTGGCTGGGGGAACCCTCATAGACGGAACGGGAGCCCCAGCCATCAAGGACTCGGTCATAGTAATCGAAGACGAGTACATCGTCGCCGTAGGCAAGCGCGGCGAGACCCCGATACCCCCGGGCTCGGAGGTGTACGACGTCTCCGGTATGACGGTACTACCCGGCCTCATCGACAGCCACTGCCACTTCCTGTGGATGGGCGTAAACATGCTCACCACAGTACCACTCAGATACACAGACACCATGAAGGACGCCTTGGAACTCATCAAGAAACGAGCCCAGAAGGCGAAGCCCGGCGACTGGATAATAGGACGCGGCTACGACGAGGCGAAGTGGCCGGAGAACAGGTATATCACCAGGGAGGACATCGACGCTGTCGCCCCGGACAACCCCGTCGCCATGGTCAGGATATGCGGCCACCTCGTTAGCGTCAACACCAAGGCCATGGAGCTTGCCGGCGTAACCAGGGAGACGGAGGCGCCCGACGGGGGCACGGTGGACAAGGGCGATGACGGTGAACCCACAGGCGTCCTCAGGGACTGCAGAGACATAGTCTGGAGCGTCATACCCGAGACCACCATGGAGACCATGGTCGAGGGGCTCAAGGAGGCCAGCGACCACGCCCTGAGCCTCGGATGCACGGGAGTCCACGACGCCGGCCTCGGCCCCAAAGAGGTGACCGCCTACCAGAGGGCTCACAACAACGGCGGCCTCAAGGTCAGGGCCAACATCATGCTAAGAGACAAGACACCGGAAGCCGCGATGAGCCTAGGCATCAAGACGGGTTTCGGCGACGACATGCTCCGCATAGGCCCCGTAAAGCTTCTCATAGACGGAAGCCTAGGCGCCCACACCGCAGCCCTCTTTGAGCCGTACGAGGACGACCCATCGAACTCGGGGCTCCTGCTGGAGGACCCGGCTGCAATCACCGAGAAGATGAGTAAGGCGCACAGCCACGGTTTCCAGGTGGCCACACACGCCATCGGCGACCTGGCCATAGAGCACGTTATCGACGGTATACAGGAGACGCTGAGGCGTGAGCCCAGGAAGGACCACAGGCACAGGATAGAGCACTGCGAGCTACTGAGCAGCCAGCAGATCGAGCGCATCAGGGAGCTGGGCATCATACCCGCGATGCAGCCCAACTTCATAGGGGAGTGGAGCGGCCCCGGCAGCATGTACAGGCAGCGCCTCGGAGAGAAGAGAGACAGGGCGAGCAACCCCTACAGGGTGCTTCTGGACGAGGGGATACCCGTCGCCTTCGGCAGCGACGGCATGCCCTTCAACCCCATATACGGCGTCTGGAGCGCGGTCAACCACCCCATAACGGAGAGCAGGATCAGCCTCGTGGAGGCCGTCAAGTGCTACACCTTGAACGCGGCGCACGCCGGGTTCCACGAGGACCACGTGGGCAGCGTCGAGGCTGGGAAGCTTGCCGACATAGCCGTCTTCGACGGGGACCTAACCGAGGCCGCGCCTGAGACCATCAGGGACGCGAAGTGCTACATGACGCTGGTCAACGGCAAGATACTCTACCACAGAGACCAGTAGCTCAGGGGGACTTGAGTCCCACTTTCTCCACAACGTCTACCAGCTTGACGATGACTAGATCTTCCGTCGGTTTGAACGCGCCCCAGCCATCTCTGGGGTCGAAGCCGTGGGCGGCGAGGAACATGGGCGATATCTTTCTCCCCGTCTCCGCGAAGAGCCTTATCGCCCGCTCCCTCTCGGATGGTTCCGTGACCCTCTCAAGCTTCCCGCGGTACGAGACGAAGCTGTACTCGGACAGGTCTGGCTGGTAGCTCTCTATCTGGACGCACGCCCTTCCGTCGCGCTCAAGGAGCCGCATCTTCTTCCCGTAGTCTGTGAAGTGGAAGTAGAGGACTCCGTCGATCACGACATACCTGAAGGGGGCGAGGTACGGGTAGTCGCCGCCCTTGAACGCGATCCTACACATCATCTGTTCCCCTACGAGGCGGTCCACCTCTTCCTCAGTCATCCAGGGTAGCTTGTATGGAGCCAAGAAGCATCAGATTATAGATCGGCATCGACGCTGATAATGGTTACACTGTGAAAACGGTTAAACTGGGCGAGTAGAGGTAGTCATTTTCCTTTCGTGAACCCCAAGCAGGGCCGTTGTTTCATGTATACTTTTTTATCTGGGCCTCGATATCATTCGTGGATTTCAGACGGTGGAGAACATGGGTAAGCTCATCACTTTGGAGATGATCCTGCGCGGGGACATAATAGACAACAACGTCCTACGCAAGTTCGCGGAGAAACTAAAGAACCAGAGGTTCCTGTCGGACTTTACGAGCAGCATAACTGTGCCGCCTTTCCTTGTGGCCTCCGAGAAGCACTACCCCAGCCTCGCCGTGCTCTACGGCACCGTGGAGCTGGAGTACATCTTCGAGCTTAAGAACCTCCTCGACGAGCTGGCCTCCGAGGAGAACCTGGAAGTCATATCGTTCAAGCAGCTTTGAGTGACCATACTTGAACCGGAAACGCGTCATAGTCCTCGCCGCCGTCACGCTGCTTTGCTTCGTCGCGTACACCGGGACGGCTGACACGCTGACTGGGAGCCAGCGCTCCGCCCTCGTGGTGCTCATCGTCGCCTCCGGTCTCTGGACAACGGAGGCTGTTCCCCTAGTCGCTACGTGCATCCTCATACCGTTGATGCAGGCGTTCTTCGGTATACAGGGGTTCGGCGCCGCGCTGGCGCCTTTCTTCGACACGGTTGTG
>JAFGTA010000204.1 GCA_016934355.1 Candidatus Bathyarchaeota archaeon
CCATCCTATCTGGCCCCTGAAGCCGGCTGAGACGAACCTTCCCTTGATGGAGGTGTACTCGCTTCCCAGCATCTTCTTCATGACACTGGTGGCCTCCAGGCACGCCATGAGCCTCACCTCGACGTCGTAGAGCCCGGGGCGGGTGTACTCTTGGAGGTACGTGTGCGCCAGGTTGCCCCATTTCGCCGACTCCCGGATGAGGCCGATCTCCTCCTCTGACTTGGTTAGCCTCATCTTCCACGCGAACTGGCTGTCCTTCACGAGTTCAGCGTCTGGGAGAAGCTCGTTAAGCGGCTTACCGACGTAGCCCATTGTGCCTCCTGCGCCCGCGGGGTTGTCAGTCCCAATCCTGGCCTTTCCTAGACCCCTCTCCCTTATCCAGTCGGCGAAAAGCTCCATGGTGCGCTTCTCGCCTGGGTAGTCGAGGTAGGTGAGGCAGTCGCCGACGAGGGGGGTTTGGTGGCGTAGGTGGTCCGCCTCCAGCCTAGGCCCCATGAAGGTTGGCTTCCCGTCGGGCTCGACGAGGAGCGCCGCAGGCCGCTCTGTGACCATGTGGTTGAAGTGGCTGAAGTAGAAGATGCTGACCCCGCTGGTTACGAGGTAGGCGTCGAAACCCTCCGCCGCCATGTGCTCACGGATGACGCCGAGGCGCCTGCTGTACTCGTTCCAACTGATTTGTAGCTTGGGCAATTTGATCAATTTTGATGAGGTTTAGGAGGATAAAACATAATCGAGGTGATACGCCTAATACCCACGTTTGGGTAGTGGATTATGGGAAGTGGGAATGGAGGAGGTAGTTGTAGATAGCAAGGGCAGGATACTCATTCCCAAGGAGCTACGAGACAAGGTGGGGCTGAAGCCAGGGTCAGGGGCTAGGCTAGAGGAGAAAGATGGCCGGATCATAATAACGCCGCCGCTCTCTCCGCAAGCCTTCATCAGGGAGATGGAGGGCTTCATATCCGAGGGAGAGCCAACGGATGACCCTCTCAAGGCTAAACGCATCTGGGAAAAATGAAGCTGTTTATAGAAGCCAACATCTGGTGTTACTACATCGACGCCAGACACCAAGAGTATGAGCCGGTGGACCCTGTAGAGGAGTAGGGCGCTCGTTAGTGCCTCTGCTTCTTAAGCTGGTCCAGCGGTGGCTTAGCGCCCTTCGGAAGCGAGGACGAGTACACCCGCCCCTGCATCTGCCTAGTCCACTCCTCTTTGACCCTCTTGAGCAGCGCCGGGTTCTCCATGAGGTCTATGACCGTGCCCGCCATGACCTTTGATGCAAACACCGTGCCCTTTTGGCCGATGCTTGTGCCGTTGCTAGCCACGTTCTGCCAGCTGTGCCCCGGCGCGCCTACGATGGTGTAGACGGTGCGGAACTGCACCGTGGGGGTGTTCCACGCGACGTCGGCAACGTCGCTGCTTCCTCCTCCCTTGGTGCCCGCCCCAACTGGGTCGTAGATGCGGGTGTTGAGGTTCACGTCAGTTAGCTCCATGGCGTCTGGTAGTGGGCTCTTCATCAAGCCTATCCTCTTCTTCTCCTTGGGGATACTCTCGGCGAGCTTCGCGGCGAACGCCTCCTCTTCCTCTGTGTAGGTGGGTGCGCCGACGAGCCTCATGTTGGTTATAGCCGTCTCGGCGAGTACCCTGTTCTCCATGCCGTTGTGGACACCGCTGAGGAACGTGACCTTGTGGGTGGTGCCCACCATCTTGTCTGCGCCGTCGGCGATGTCCAGCAGCTTCTGGTAGTACATGTCCACCAGTTCCCGCTCCGGGGCGCGGACGTAATACCAGCTCCGCGCGTAGGGCGGCACCACGTTGGGCTCGTGGCCGCCGTCCTCCACCACGTAGTGGATGCGGGTCTCCTGTACGACGTGCTCCCTCATGTAGTTGACGCCTATGTTCATGAGCTCCACGGAGTCCATGGCGCTGATGCCCATCTCGGGGCTCCCGGCGGCGTGGCTGGCCTGACCGTAGAACTCGAACTTCACGCTGTTCATGGCGTTACCGCTACGGAGGGTGGCGCCGTTGAAGCTGCTGGGGTGGTGTCCGACGCAGGCGTCTAGGCCGTCGAAGACCCCGTCCCTGACCATGAAGACCTTGCCCACGAGGGTCTCCTCGGCGGGGCACCCGAACACCTTCAAGGTGCCCTCCAGCAGCTCCTCATCCATCGCGGTCTTCACCGCGACTCCGCCGCCAAGAGCCGTGGTGGCGTAGCCGTTGTGGCCGCAGCCGTGGCCGG
Source organism: Candidatus Bathyarchaeota archaeon (assembly GCA_016934355.1). The sequence goes on from JAFGTA010000204.1 coordinate 2,237, forward strand.
CTCCGCCCTCCACCAGTGCCTCTTGGTAGGGCACCGGCTTGTTGCTTATGCCGGGCAGCGCGTCTAGCTCACCCATTATTCCTATTGTGGGGCCTCCGGCTCCGTAGGTGGCGACGAAGGCGCTGGGCATCCCTGCGACTCCGCGCTCCACTTTGAACCCCTCCTTCTTGAGGATGTTTGTGAGTATCTTCGCTGTCTTTTCCTCTTGTAGCCCTACCTCGGCGAGCTCCCATATCCTCTGGTGGATGTCCACCAGCTGTTTCTTGTGTTCGTCGACCCAGCCGTGAGCGACTCTTTTAGCCTCTGACAATTTGTGCACAGGAATACGGGCGTATACGTGGGTTAAACTGTTACTGGGCGGGGTCTAGCCGTGACGTGGATAAGGGTTTGATCGAGGCTATGTCTTACTCTGTCTCCAATTCTGGGGCAGCTTCACGGCGAACCTGCATTCATCGTCCCCAGCCAAGACGGATTGTAGCACCTGTACCTCAAGCTCCTCCCCGAATATGTGATCATAGGGCTGCTTCAGGTAGCCGCCGCTGCAGTGACAGAACTCGCTTGGTACCGGCTCTCCCTCCAGGATGCTCCGGCGTGCTAGGTGGCAGTGACAGAAGTGGTACCGTCTCTTTTTTGGCTCGTTCTCTTCAAGGTACTCCTCGAACTCGTAGGGAATCTGTTTGATGAATAACGTGTCTCCTTCCCGTCGAGCCGAGAGCCTCTCCTGATCTGAACCGATGAAATCCAGGAACTCTGGGCTCACGTTTTTCCTGTACCAGAGCCTGCCCTCTTTCATATGAGTCTCAAGTAGGTTGACCACTCGTTCATGGTCCTTCCTCAGGAACTCGTCTAGGCTGCTTGACGCCTCGTAGAGTTTTTTCTTCGCTTCGAAGGCTTGAGGAGGGATCTTGTGGTGGTTACCTGAGAGTATCTTAACTATCTGTTCTGGGTTCAACTCGTCGTTCATTCTCTTCAGCATTTCCCGTGTGAACTCGGGGAACTCCTCGGCGGAGCTGCCGATGGGAGGTAGCTTCATTGAGCCGAATACACGTTCCCCAGCTTCCTCTCCTGCGATCTCAAAGGTTCTTTCAAGGTACGATTGGTAAAGGGGTGCGCCTCCCACCAACTCAGCCAGGTAGAGGTACTGGTTGAGTTTACCTACGGCGTTGGCGTACATGCAGATGGCGTCAACCCTCTCAATGGTGTTTCGCCCATTCTCCATGAGGCTCTTAACGTATCTTTTTGCGTCGTCGACGCTGGAATCCCTGTGCAGGACGCCTCCACCCTGAAGATATGTTACATAATCCGAGGCGTTGGTCACCGCTTCCTCTATCTTATCCGGTGATAACCCTCTACTGCCCAGCAACTCCCTGAACTCTTTCTCGTAGGGGATACCCGATCTCATGGTTAGTGTCCCCATATCTGCGACTATAAGCGTGCTGCCGTCATATGCCGGTCGTTTCGACTGTACTTGAGGGGGAGGGGGTTACCGTATCGCTTGGGTGATTATCATAAAGATCAATTATCGATAATCCATTTTATCGGTGCGCCGCACTCTGTGACGAGTTGCATACAAAGCGATCATCTTACACGCAGACGCTACACGTTCTCGAAGCCATCAAGATGGGAGAGAAGCCGGAGGAGACCAAGAAGAGGCTCCAACTCAGCAGGTACAGCTACGAGTACACGCTGAACAGGCTCCTGGCTAACCGCCTCGTAGAGCCCAGAGAGGGCGCCCTGAGGCTGACGGGGAAGGCCGTGAACATACTGCGCTACGGGTCTGAAGTAATACCCATCGTCATGGACACCGACTAGACAGGGGCTTATGACCTGTGACAGGTCATATCGGAAAAATTTTCTGGTCCGGTTAGCTGGCTCTAACGTAGTTGAGCTGTAGGTCGCCGATGAGGGCCCTGTACTGTTTCATGGTTTCCTCGGGGGTGATGGGCTCCGCCTGGTCTGTGAGGCAGGTGATGCAGTTGATGGCTACGCTGGCTTTCGTGAGGTCTTTTTCTGGGGTGTCGCCTTCTTTGAGGGGTATCCCCATGTGGTTGAGGGCTTTGCGTGAGAGTAGGCCGATGAAGAATCCTATGAGGTCTTCTACCTCTAGAAGGGTGAGGTCTAAACCTTGTTCCTCAGACATTTGATGCACCTGCTCAATTGTGTTGCGACGCGGATATGTGTTTTCTCATCTTGGTCCTACGAAGTACCTGTAGGCTTCCTCGACGTCGCCGACCTCGTTCACCTCCACCGTGTATCCCTGCTCGGCGAGGTAGTCCTGGAGTGCCACGGCTCTGGGCTCGTAGGTGACGACGGTCATCCCGGGGAAGGGGTGGCTCTCCTTCCGTATCTGCACGATGACTGTGCTCTGGCCCTCCGGGACGAGGAACACGGCGGCTTCCCTCTCTGCGGCTGCTAAGGCTTTCTCGGCCACCGCGCCTACAGAGCCGATGGAGCCGTCGCTCTCGATGGTGCCGGTCATGTAGACCGTGGGGTCCGGCTCGTCGCCGTTCAGAGCGGCGATGAGGGCGACGGTGATGCAGCCGCCCGCGCTGCTGCCGTCCACAATCTCGTTCTCCTCCTCCGCCGATATGGTGAGTATCACGTCGGTCATTCCGAGGCTGATGCCCGTGACCCTCTCGGCGACGTCGATGGCTGTGCGGACGCTTGTCTGGATGTCGATGCCTATCCTAGGCTCGGTGTCCACGAGTATCCTGCCCTCACCCACCTTCGCCTCTATGTCCGCCACCATGGTCACACCCTCGTGTACCACGGAGAAGCCATTGCGGATGGACCTCACAGCCACTATGTTCACCGTGGCCTCGCCGACGAAGCCCTCGGACGCGATGCTCCGCTCGACGAGCCTAGCGTAGTACTCCGCCTGGCTCTGGGAGTAGGTCAGCTCTGTCCTAGTGATGTTTAGCTCGTTCTGCAGCGTCTGGACGCTGATGGTCAGGTCGTTGACCTGAGACTGCATGTTTCCCCTGTCCCTCACGAGGTAGCCCACACCCCCGGCGAGGAGCACGTTGATCAGAAGGCTGACTGCGAGGACCGCTGCCGTCCGCCTTGTTCCAGTTGAAGACATCTCGTGTCACCTGTCGAGTTATCTAGAAATGTGTACACCAAGATATACCTGACGCGTCAAATTTTATTATTAATTAAAGAAAAATATACTCAATTTGTTAAGAGATAAGTTTTTTATAGCCCACACAGGTCGTATTTTCAGGTAGTTCTGGTCTCCTTTTCTCCAAAAAACGAAGCTGGAACTACCTAATTCTCCGAATATAGATGTTTCTAAAGGTGCTTGAACACCGGGTACACGACGCTGCAGCCGGGCGCCCCTCGGCTCTTCATGTATCCGTTGAAGCTGTTCCACCCAGCGAGGCCGTCACCTACCTCAGGCTCCAGGCAGTAGAAGGCGACGTTGGCGAGGGGCTGAGCCATGTCCACATGGAACGATCCCGCGGGGAACGTCTTCACGGCTCTACGCCAACCGCCTTCCAGCTCGGTCATCCTGTACATCCTGATCCACCCCTTCTCGACCTCCCGCAGCTCATCCACGATGAACTCGTACCCCTCATACTCGGTGTCCCCTTCAAACCTGTTCACGTTCAGCCCGTGAGCCCTCAGCTTCTCCGCTACCTCGTCAAGCTCCCCCGGGAAGACGTAGCCGCGGGGGACAACCGAGTCCCTGGTGCCCACGGGCTTGGTGAGGTCCGTGACGCCTCTGACCAACGTGGGTTCGCCGTCGAGGTCGTGCCTCAGGACGCTGGTCCCGGGGATATAGTTAGGCTCCTTCCTTGGGTAGGCGTACAGGTCGCACGGCTCGTCCTGCGCAGCGTACTTGCCCTGTACCCAGTTCCTTAGCTCGCCTGTGCCAGCCTTCTCGATGATGTTCGAGACCACCTCCGTGTCCGCGTCCATGCATACGCGCCGTATCTCCTCTCCGTGCTCCTCCACGTAGCCTAGGAGGGTTGCCGCGAAGGCGTAGCTGGCGTATATGCGTTTCTCGAAGCCCACGTGGCCTGGGGTCTCGGTGAGTACGCTCATCCTGTTCCTGAGCCCGATGGCGTTGACTATGAACTTGGCCTCTACGCTGTAGCCGCCCGCGACGGGGTCCCATACCCTGGGAGGCCAGGTGTCCCAGTCGTAGTCGGCGTGGGTGTGGAACATGAGGCCGTACTCCATGCGAGCCTTGTCCCGTATTGCGGGGAGCATTGTGTACTGGGTGTAGCCCCTGGGTCCCGGGTGCCCTGTGGGGGTGTAGCTTGGGGCGTAGAGGATGCTGTATCCGTGCTGGACCCTGCCCATGCTGTGTAGGTCCAGAGTCACCAGTGGGTCCCACCTGTTGAGCACGTTGGCGTAGAGGCCCTGCATGTTGAGGCTCTCTATCTTGACGGCGTCTCTGTTTACGTCCATGTCTTTGGCGTTGTGCCTTATGGGCTGGATGTGGGGGGTGCCGCTGAAGGTGCTGCTGGGTTTGACTTCCCACGCGTCGTTCCCGTCTGGGTTGAAGTCCGGGGCCACTAGCACGATGAGCTTCTTAAGTAGAGGCGTGAGCCTCCCAAGGGCAAGTTCACGCATGACCATGAGCAGGGACTCCTTTCCCTCAGCCTCCGGCGGGTGGATGTTGCCCTGAAGGTAGACCACGGGCTTCCCTGACTTTCTGGCCTCGTCTGGAGTTGTTACCCTCGGGTCGCTGAACACCACCAGCGGAGCCACCCTCCTCAGGTCGCTGACGAAGAGGCGCTCCACGGGTATGTACTCGCAGCGCCACGCCAGCTTGGAGATGTACTCTAGCACCTCTAGGTGCGAGGCTGTACGCGTGTAATCCGTCTTCTCAGGGACAGTCCTGAGCTCCTCGGGCCAGTCGCCGCTCCAGCCATCTGGCACTGTGCTACTCCAGAATATCTCATCCATCCTGCGTTCACCGGGTTACCGGCTTGAGTGTATACCCAGCGTATTTAATACTAAACAAGGAGCATGAGACGCCGCCCTTTCCTGACGACCTGTCGTACCTCGTATCCCCTGTTACTGAGGTTCAGCTTGATGAACTCCAGTCCCTCGTCGCCGACCTCCTCCGGCGTGTCGGCTTTGACGACGAACAAGGCGGCATCATGGTCGTATATGTCCACGCCTCTCCGCCTCGTGACGCCGACGTCGTACTCCCTGACGCCTATGTGGAGTAGCGCGCCTTCCATCAGCCTGTGGAGCTCGCGGCGTCTCTCCTCTATGAATGCGTTTACGGAGTCCATCGCTACTTCTTTTCTGCCCTGCGCTTTATCTCCGCGAGGGCTTTCTCGATGTCGGCCTCGTGGACCTCGATTGTGAACCTCTCCTTCATGACTCTCTTGATCTCCTCAGGCGTACCCGCGTCGCTGCACGCCTTGGAGACCAGGTTCACCATGTCCTCGACGTAGTTCCACGGGAATATCACCCACCTCCACGAGATGACGTCCCCGCTGTAATTAGGCGTGAACTTGCTGCCCTCTATGTGGCGGAGGGCAGCCGTCTTCACCTCCAGCGGGTTCTTCTCCCTAACGTACTCGACGGCGATATGCATGCTCTCGCCGGTGTCGGTGATGTCGTCAACGACGAGTACCTTCCTGCCGGTGAGGTCTACGTCGAATGGATACTTGATCTGGGCCTTACCGTCAGGCGTCGCTGTCACCCCCCAGTGCTCCACCTTGAGGCTGATGAGGTCCTTGACGCCGAGGTAGTCGCAAAGCACGCGGCTTAGCACCCACCCGCCCCTCGCGAGCCCGACGACGAAGTCGGGCTGCCAGCCGGACGCTTTTATCTTCTCGGCGACCGCCTCGCTGAGGCGGCTGAAAAGCTGCCAGTCCATTACCTCGCACTCGAAGCTTTCCCCAGACATAGCGGGAAAAAATGGTGGGAAGTTGTTTAAGACATTATGCTATCTCGGCCCAGGCCTCGTGACTTCTGCTTCGGCTAGTAGGTCGTCGTACCAGTTTACCCTGATCTCAATGCCGTTGTACTGCCCCCATGACTGGAAGCTGTCCTCGGTGTATCCCCAGATGTCGAAGATGCCTGGCTTTCTGTCGCCGTTTTCGTCGAGGTCCACCCAGCCTGAGGACCCATAGAAGTTACGGGCCACTGGTAGGATGACGTCGTTGACCGGCTCGGCGGCTGTGCTCCCTGTCTCCAGTATGCTAAGGGCTACCACCCACGCTGCGTCGTAGTCGGCTGCGGTGTAGAGCTCGCCTGAGTGGACGTGAGGCCCCAGTACCTGTCCACGAGGCTCTCCCACTTCCAGGACTTCGCCGGCGTCATGAGCGAGCTGAATCCCCTCAGCTGCGTCTGCGCGCCCCCCGCGTCGTCAAGCATCCTCTGGTTCCTGCCGCTGGACTCGGTTCCCATCCAGATGACCTTCCGCGTGTTCGGGTAGTCAGGCGTCTGGGTAACGATGACGACCAGCTCGTCGAACGCCATGGTCTGCACGGCCACACGATCAGCGCCGTACTGCGCGATGGCGGCGCCGAGCTTGTCGTCCATCGTCTGTAGGTAGCTGCTGAACTCCGTGACCTCAGCCGCGTACCTCACCTTCTCGATGATGGGTATGCCTCTGCCAATGAGCTCATTCTCGAGGATGTTGTAGATTCCGTCCGCCCAGCTGTCCCCCCTCTGCAGAATAAGCACCGCCTCGATGCCCCAGCTCTCGAGCATCTCCCCGATGGCGGGCGCCTGCACGAAGTCGGTTGGGCATGTCCTGTATAGCCTGTCGTCCGCTATGGCGAGCAGCGGGGAAGTGCTGCTCGAGCTCATCATAAGCATGTCGTTGTCGTTGACGTAGCCCAGCGAGGCCTGCGCCATGCTGGACCAAGGTCCTCCCTGAAAGATGTTGACGTCCATGGACTTGAAGCCCTGCGCCTTCTCGAGGTGTACCGCGGCCTGGCTGTCAGCCGTGTCAACGAGCCACTCGAACTGCGTACCGTACCCAAGCTTAGCGGCGTACTCGTTGATGTCCGCCTGTATTATCTCCTCGACGAGCGGCACCGTGGTCTCGAGCGCCGATGTGGTCGATGAGATGTAGCCTATCCTCACGGTCTTGCCGTCAAGTGGATGCTTCTCCACAGTCATGTCTGTACCGGTGTCTCTCCGTCGCCTTCTCCTGTTGGTGCGAAGTACCCTGATCCGTAGTACCCTACGCCGCCCCCTATGATGAGGCCGACTACAAGCACAACCGCGATTAGGGTAGATTTGTTTCCTTCCACTGAAAAACACCTATCAGTAATTATAGTATATATTGTATTTATTACTAACTAGCCTCCGCGTTGCAGGGACATAAATTATTTAATAAATTAGGTAAAAAGAACCGTTCCCAGACCACCTTATTGTGGTTTTAAGTCAAGCAGCTTCTCCGGGTTCGTCTTCACCATGTTAGTGATGTCACGGGACGGAACCCCTAGGTCCATCAGGCAGGCTATGAACTCCCTCAGCCCCTCGACTGGCGTCGGGAGGGTATAGACGCCGAAGTCCGTGCATATTATGCAGTGCTCGGAGCCGAGTGCCTCTATTTGCTCCGCGACCTTCTTGACGCCCCCTGACTCCTCGCCGCTCATCCCCTCGTCTATGGACGCGTACTCTCGTTCCACGTAGTAGTGGGTCTTGGGGATGGTGGTGGTGTGGGTGTACGCCGCCAGCGTGTACTCGATGTACGCGCCCTTCCCCGCCATGTACCGTAGCTGGTCGAGGGACGCCTCCTTCACCACAGCGCTGGACACGACCACCCTCTCCACCCCGTAGTCGCGTGAGAGGTCCACGAGGCGCACAGCCTCAGGCACCGAGACATGCCCAGTCACCATGTAGACGTGTGGGTTGGAGGCGATGAGGCGCAGTATCTCGTCTAGGTCTCTCCCCGGTTCGCCCTCGGGAATCCTGATACAGGTTTCAAGCTCCCTGCGGAACTCCGGGTATAGCTCGCTGAGGGGCTTGAACGCGCCGTCTACAAGCCTGCCCTCCCGCGAGGCCTGGTAGTAGGTGCAGTGGGCGCCGAAGCTGACGTACTTGGCCCCGTCGCCGTAGCTGAGCGCGGTCTTCACGGCGCGCGGGTTCATGCCTCCGTAGACCGTGTTCAGGATTATGCCGCCGTAGGTCTTGAAGTCTGGGACCGCCCTGTTCACCAGCCACGCGGTGCCGTTGCTCATCTCGAACACGTCCATGAAGACGATGGCCCTCATCCCCGCGTCGCGTGCCTGGGTGGCGGCCTGGAACGGGTCCACCCTCCTGGGGCTGCTGAATATGTGGGGCCCCGCGTGGACGTGGATGTCTATGGCTCCCTTCAGCAGCTCCTCCGTTTTCTCGAGGTTTCTGCCCTCTGGAAGGACTCTTTCGGACAACTTGATCACCATGAATGGTTCCGGGGGGGCTTTATCTTGATGCCTAGCCATGCTTAAAAAGGGCGCCAATACCTAGAATCATTGGGTACGTACCATGCGTTACTGCTCGAAATGCGGGAAGGAGAACAGGGACGAGGCCGAGTTCTGCAAGCACTGCGGCGAGAAGCTCGCGCAGGGTGTCACATACACAAAGCCCAAGGGCTCTGGCTGGGACCTCGCCAAGGTGCTACTAACGGTTATAGGCGCAGTCATGATATTCACGGCCCTCGGCCTGGTCGTGGGCGGGGGCTCGCTGAGGGCCGTCCAGAGCAACCTTATGGACGACGACGGCTTCATGATGAGCGGTGTCGAGACTCTGAGCACCGACAGCTACGCCCTGGTTTTCGAGGACATCGACATCGAGATGGACGAGGACGCCCGCCGCTTCTCGCGGATGTTCGAGGGGCTTGTGACGTTTAAGCTGGACGCCGAGAGCAACAACGGTAAACCCGTGTTCGTTGGAGTAGCTGAGTACAGCAGCGTCGCCGGGTACCTCGACGACGTCTCATACGACAGGTTCGTCACCCTGGACTGGGAATACGACCCCTGGACAAGCGACTTCCCGGAGTACGTGTACAGCCACCACAGCGGCGAAGCTCCCGCCGGCCCCCCTACGATGCACAGCTTCTGGGTGGCGCACGCCATGGGGGCCGCCGAGGTCCTCACGTGGGAGCTGACGCCGGGGAGGTACTGGCTTGTGGTGATGAACGAGGACGCTTCGAGCGGCGTGGACGTCGACTTTCAGATGGGGGCAAAGGTGCCTATACTGAAGGACCTGGGCAACATACTGCTCACCACGGGCGTGGTGATAGGTCTCATCGGCGCCGCTTTGATCTACTACGGCGTCGTAAAGCGGTAGCCCCCATACATTTTTGTGGTACCTCGCGTATCCTAGACAACCAAGGCGATGCGTCTATAACCTACGCCTCCCCAATCAAGGTGAAAGAGATGGAGAAAGACTACAGTAAGATGCTTGACAGGGCCTACGTGGAGCTGCCCGAGCTGCTCGAGTCGTCGGACAGGTTTCAGGTGCCCCGCGCCGTTGTGAGGCAGCAGGGCCGCCGCACGTATGTCATGAACTTCAAGGAGATCGCTGAAGAGCTCCAGCGTGACCCGGAGCACCTCATGAAGTTCCTGCTCAACGAGACGGCGACGAGGGGTAACTTCGACGGCAC
>JAFGTA010000029.1 GCA_016934355.1 Candidatus Bathyarchaeota archaeon
CATGGAGAACCTCAGGAGGCTCTACGCGAGGACCACCGGGATCGGCGCGCAGCCCATCGCCTGCACCCTGACGCCGACAGAGGCTGACGACGCCATGAATGCCCGGATAAGGGAGCTCAACGCCCAGATCGCGGTTCACTGCGACCACGAGGGCATCAGGGTCGTCGACCTGTACACCGCCCTCTCCGGGCCAGGCGGGGGGCTCAGCCCCGTCTACTCGAACGATGGCGTCCACCTTTCGCCGCAGGGCTACGCCGCAGTCGCCAGAACCGTCTTCGACGAGGTTGTCGCCTTCATTCTGGAGGGTCTCACGGGCACCTCGTAGGGTTTATAACGGACCTCCGTATATGCGTGGTGAGGCTTGGGAAATGCCTAAGAAGAGAAGTAGCGGAGGACGCAGCAAAGGAGGGAAAGGGCGATCCGGCATGGTCCAATGCAGCTACTGCGGCGCCCAAGTACCACGAGACAAAGCCAAGAGAACCACCCGGTACACAAGCCTGGTGGACTCACGCGTGTTAAAGGAGCTAAAGGATCAAGGCGCGCAGATAAGCCGCACCAAGACCACCAAATATCTATGCATCAGCTGTGCCGTCCACCGCGGAGTGGTGAACATCCGCTCTAAGGTAGACAGGAAATTCGTTCCTCGGCGAAGACGGCCGAAAAGAAGCTAAGGCTTCTCAACCATTTTTTTATAATAAAGCGCCCTCTGGGCGACAGTAACGTGAGCCAACGCAGCCAACACGATCACCCCGTACTGTAACGCAGGTAGCCACCAGTAGGCAGCCAAGCTGCACAGCGCGAGGAACATCATCCTCTCGGCCCTCTCGAAGAACCCCACGCCAGCCATATTCACTCCCTCAGCCTCAGCTCTGCTGCGCGTGTAGCTCACCATCAACGAGCCGATGAGCGCCGCCAGCCCTGCGGGGACGCTGCACAGCCCACTGAGGATTATCCCCGACAACGTCAGGGCGTCGCTGTACCTGTCTGACACCGAGTCGAAGAAGCCGCCGAACCGGGTGGCGCTGCCCGTGCTTCTGGCGAGGACGCCGTCTATGGCGTCCAGAAACCCCGAGAGAAGGATGGACGCGGCGCCGTATACGAGGCGCAGCCGGTCGCCGCCCCAGCCCGCGTAGAGCCACGCTGAGACGACTGCGACGGCGAGCCCGGCCACCGTGATGTGGTTCGGGGTCACCCCCACGCTTCCCAGAGGCTTGACCGCCGCCTCGACGGTCTTCTCGAACAGTTTCTTGAGGTTGCTCGACACCAAGTCGATGTGAATAACGGTGAGGATGGTTTAAGTCTATCCGAGTAGGCCGGCGACGCCCACGGGTGAGGCGACGGCAGTATCCTTCTAGACTCTTACCCTCGAGTTTGTCAGGAGCCTCCAGTAGTCGATTGTGTCGATGAAGCCCACGATAATAGCCGGGAGCAGGAACATTACCGTGAAGAGCAGAACAGAGTCCGGGGCGAGGCGCCCAACGAAGTAGAAGAATACAGTCATCGCCGCGACGAGCAGGCCGTAGAACCTCAGCTTACGGGTGAACTCGCCCCTCACCATGGTCCTCGGGTAGAGGCTCATGTACTCCTCGATCCGAGGCTCGACCCCGAGGCTCCTGTACAGCTCCTCGATCTTTCTCCCCCAGTGCAGGTACCCTAATTCCTTGAACCTTGGGGTCTCCTGCGCCACAGACACATAGAGTATGACGTCGCTGCCGAAGGCGGTCACCCTTACCTCGATCTTCTTGGGGTAGTCGTCTCTGAGCCCAAGCCAGAACGACGGGGCGTTGGCTCCATAGGATGCGTCGACGTATGACGGCGGCGACGCCTTGTTCACGCCGCAGTTGTTCTCGGCCAGCCACAGCCTGACGGCCCTGTACACCTCGTCTGCCGTCTTTCCCTTTATCACGGCCCTCTGGTGGTAAGGCTCTGGGCTAAGCATCGTTATGTTATATGTAGTTATAATTAAAGGCGTTGGCGTCCGCGTTTTTGCTTCACACCTGCAATATTGCATTAAAATGTAAAAAGAAACCCTAAATATAACCGCAGATGCTCTATGCGTGTAATTACCCTGTGTTGATCTCTATGAAGAAAGCCTACAACGTAGATGACCCCCTCGGGGAGGGCACGGTGGAGGTACTCGAGGAGAGCGACCTGTTCAACGGCAGCCCAGCCCCCAGGCGAGGCAAGGTGCGCGACGTCTACGACATGGGTGACCACATGTTCATAGTCACAAGCGACAGGATATCCGCGTACGACGTGGTGTACCCCACACTGATCCCCCACAAGGGGGAGAGCCTCCACGCCCTCAGCGAGTTCTGGTTCAGGGAGACCCAAGGCATCATTCCCAACCACTTCATGGAGTCCATAGACGGCAGGACGATGAAGGTCGTCAAGGCCAGACGGGTGGACGTCGAGTGGGTTTGCCGCGCCTACCTCTACGGCTCAGCGTGGAGAGCCTACGACAAGGGTGAACGGGTCATCAGCGGCGTCACGCTGCCGGACGGCCTCGTCATGGCCGAGGAGCTCCCAGAGGTCATACTCACCCCGACAACTAAGGAGGAGTCGGGCCACGACTTGGAGATAAGCAGGGCAGAGGCCATCGACGCTGGCTTGGTGACGCGGGACGAGTGGGACGAGCTTGAGGAGTCCACCTTCAGGCTCTTCGACAGGTACCGCGGCGTCGCGAAGAGGCGGGGCCTCATAATACCTGACTTCAAGCTGGAGTTCGGCAGGCTCGGCGACGGCCTCATCCAGATCGATGAGCCGCCCACCCACGACAGCGCCCGGTACTGGGCCGAGAAGTACTACGAGCCCGGGAGGCCCCAAGAGGCCACGTGCCTCGACAAGGAGTTCCTACGCAGCTACCTCCGCCGCGTCGGCTACATGGGTGACGGCGAGCCCCCTGTGATACCCGGCCCCGTGGTAAGGGAGGTGTCCAAGCGCTGCGTCGCCTCGTACCGCGTCACAAGCGGCAAGGCGGGGATAGGCGGCTTCGACCTCCGGACCGTGGACCAGGTCATGGAGGAGCTCGGGTGAGTCTAGCCGAGAAGTGCGGCGTCCTCGGGGTGTACACGCCAGGTGAGCCCGTCTTCCCCTACCTCTACTGGGGGATGCTGGCCCAGAACCACAGGGGCCACCAGAGCCACGGCTTCGCCACCTACGACGGCGGCCTCAAGTACTACACGGGGCTGGGGCTCATCCCGCCCATGAAGGAGCCGGGGAAGGAGAGCCGGGTCAAGATACTCGCGGGCTCCATAGGCATCGCCAACGTCCGGTACACTACGAGCGGAAGCGGCAGCGAGGAGGCGCTGTGCATGGACGCCATGCCAATAATGGTTCAAGGCGAGAAACACAGTATGGTCCTCAGCTTCAACGGCAACATAGTCAATGTCCGCGAGCTGCAGAGCCTCGTAGGGGTCCCCACCTCTGCGTCGGACACCCACGCCTTGGCGGCTCTCCTCATAAACGAGTACGAGGCCAGGGGGAGGCTCGCCGACGCCGTGCGCAGGGTCATGGAGACCGTGGACGGCGCCTACAGCATAGCGGGCATCCTCGACGACGGCACCCTCTTCGCGTTCAAGGACCCTCACGGCGTCAAGCCCCTCTGCTACGGGTTCACCGACGGCGTCTACGCGTTCAGCAGCGAGAGCACAGGCCTCGCCATCAACGGCATAGAGTGGCAGCGCGAGATTAGGCCCGGCGAGCTCATGATGGTACATGACGGCATGATGAGCCAGCTGCAGGTCGTCCCCACTAGGAGGCAGGCGTTCTGCGCCTTCGAGTACGCCTACTTCAGCCGCCCCGACACACGATACAACGGCAAGTACGTCTACCAGTGCCGCCGCGGCTTCGGAGCCGCCCTCGCCCGGATATACGGGGAGGCGGCTGAGCGGTGCGAGATGGTGGTCTGCCTACCGGAGAGCGCCAACGACGCGGCCTACGGGTTCCACGAAGAGTCCGGGCTGCCGTGGGAGATGGCGCTGAGGAGGCACAGGTACGTCAGCCAGCGCGCGTTCATCACGGACGGCGTAGACAGGCAGACCGTTATCTACAGGAAGCTCAACATACTCGCCCCCATGATCGTCGGGAAACGGGTCGCCGTCGTGGACGACAGCATCGTCCGCGGCGACACCATGAGGGGCAACGTCAAGAGGCTCAGGGACGCCGGCGCCCGGGAGGTCCACGTCTTCGTCACATATCCCCGCATCATTGGGCCCTGCTTCTACGGCATCGACATGAGTAGCTACGGCGAACTCATAGGCGCCCGGCTGGAGCCGGAGGAGATAGCCCGTGAGATCGGTGCGGACAGCGTCAACTACCTGCCCATCGACGAGTACATCAAGGAGACGGGGATGCGCCCCGACCAGCTGTGCCTCGGCTGCATCACGGACACGTACCCCACAGACATGGCCAACAAGCTATCCCAATCCATGAAGGAGAAGCTCAGCCGGGGAGCAGAGGAGAAGGGCCGAATCTACGAATCCTAGCGGCTGAACGCCCTGCTTGTCCTGTACGCGGCCCTCGCTATGCCGTGGGCCAGCATGAGCCTGTACACCCATGACTCGGGGTTACCCTCGTAGTAGTCCTTGGAGTCCACCTTCTCCCCGCCGGGCAGCGTCATCTCCATCCTCTTCAGGCGGGTCTCCCACTCCAATCCCTTCACCTCCATGTACCCCAGCTCGTAGCCCATGCAGTGAAGGATCACGGGCCACTCAGAGTCCGAGTCGAAAAACCTGCCCCTGCTGTAACGCAGGATGGTCTCCGCGGCCTCCCTGCTGACGCCCCGGGACGCCGCCGTGATGTCCATTTCCCTCCCCACGATTAGACTGAACACTTTGTTCGCCAGAGCCTCCGTCTCGGTCTGGTTACTGGGATGCGTCTCCATGGCCCGCCTCGTCCTGCCCAGGACGAGGAAACCGTGGCCCGGTATGGCCTCGGCGACCCTCCTCAGCTCCTCGGGGTAGCTGAGTGCCCAGTGGAGCGCCCTGTCCATGTCCACCAGATGAGTATAGTCTTGCCCCGTCTCCAGCGAGGCCCTGAGGACTCGTCTCCGGGACTCGGATATGTACTGGACGCCGACCCGGCTCTTGGGCTCGACGACGACCCAGCCCGCTTCCCTGAGCGCCTCCACCACCTCCGGCTTGGTCCCCTCCGTGACAACGGTCAGGCGGCTGCCGTAGCACTCTGCCAGTAATCTAGCTGTCTCGTGGAGGGGTTGGAGCGTCCAGCCCGTCGAGTCGTGGAGCGTCGTGGCCAAGGATACGGAAGGCATGGGCTCAGATATAGTTGAGCCTGATTTATCTCCTATCTTTGAGTAATATCTAGGAACAATGAAGGACCTGATTCAAAGGCGATCGCCATGAGTCCTCTATTCTGACCAACACCTTTTTTCTCGTCAAGGATTCGACTCCTATTGAAAATTGCTAACTAACCATAACCACCAGACTCTTGGCTTGTAGAGCAAGGGAGTTACGATCTATTCATCTTAGGCTGTCGGTTTAGGTGGTCTTAAAGTGCTTGTGCTCGGGAGCGTGAGCCACAGCGTCGTCAACGGATCGAAAACCCCGGTACTGATAGTGAAATAGTGTTTGAATGACCTAGTCACATGGAATAACTGATTTTCAATATTCATTTAGAGTTATTTTGAATTATTCATATAGTTATCAAGTTGAAAGTGATATCTATAAAATTCCCACGTTTCGAAGCACATGGACAATTATGACGATATAGAAGGTGAAAGTAATAGCAATGTGTAAAAACCTGTTTTGATGAGGCAGAAATATGCGATATCGCCCTAATCTATCTAATATCCCAAATCTATGAAGGAACCCTGTAGCAACTAGTATGAATATTACAATGTACAACGTTAACCCTGTTCCCAACTCTGGATAGAACTGTGCTGGTCTACCCATCTGCTGTGCATAGTGTATTGATATCAACATTCCAGCAAGCAGGTTACCAAATACATGGATCTTGATGAGTGTTTTTACCTGTCTAGGGTTTCTTCGCTTTAAATAATAGTATATTGGCGTGTATAACGCTATGAATAGGGATCCTATCCAACCTAGCCAATGCGTGAAATAGAAGGGGCCTACCTGGAACCGTAATTGGATCCAGCGAAAAAAGGTGGCCATAGAGAGAACCGTTGTGATTAGAACAATTATTAATGCAGCCCAAAAGTTGATGTCCTTAAAAACCGAAGGTCTTTCCATTATTGAACTCTCCACTTGTATATCGTTAAGTTAAAAATATGGCTTAATTTAAATGATAACAAGCATATTAACGAAAATTTACCATCACAAACTATGATCATCTTTTAGGAAAATCAATATCCTTCTTACATGGATTTGTTAAAATTTAATACAAAATGTCAGGTTGTATGCTCAGATGGTTCTGTGTGGCCAAGAACCCACACATCATATACCCAATAAAAGGGGAAAAATAGCTAAAAAACATTAACTTGGCCCGCGGAAAAACGCTTATAGTAAGTGACCAACGATAAGGGAAAACCCAAGTCGTCGCCCCCTCGCCGCGATAAACGCAGCCACAAGTGACCCTGCACCCCTTCCCCGAAGCCCCCTCAACCTCCACGGTTAGAACCACCCTTCTCCACATATGGATAAGAGTAGCTGCTTCCATTAACCAAAGTCACAATGAGCATCTCAATACCCTTGATCAAGCAGATCGAGGAGGAGATGCGCCGCACCCAGATCAACAAGGCCACCGAGAGGCACCTCGGGGTACTCAAAACCAGACTCGCAAAGGTGAAGCATCAGCCGCGGAGCAGAGGAGAAGGGCCGAATCTACGAATCCTGGCGGCTGAACGCCCTGCTGGGCTATTATCTAGTATATTGTTACTTCTCCCGTGGTGCCGTTGACCTCGACTATGTCTCCGGTTTTAATGGCTTTGACTGGGTCCTCAGACAGACGGTCCACCATCGGGAGGTCCTTGCCGTAGAACTTCTTACTCATCAACCCGCCGGCAGCGGTGATCGTCTCGATCTTCGCGTTAATGATGGCCGCCGGCGCGTTACCTGTGCGCACGAGCTCAAGGACCACCGCGGCGCCCACTGTGGAGCCCCTGCCCTCTGGGTAAACCAGTACCTTGCCCTTGATGCTCTGCCCGTAGAGCTCATGCCATTTATCGATCACGATGCCTGTCGCCGGGTTCACGCCCCCGAAGAACCCGAAAGGCTTGGCTGACACGATGGCTTCTCCCTTCGCGGTGCCCTCGATCACGCCTCTGCCTACTAGTTTCTTCATCTTAGCTCTCCCCCTTGGATAATCTGCCCGTGACTGCGGCCTCCACGCATTCATCCACGCCCGCGAAAATGATCTCGGTGTTACACTCAGCCGGGCCATAGTACGCGCATTTCCCCGAGTCGGTCATCATCGTCTTGAAGTCCCAGTTAGCAATAGGCGAGATGACCATGCAGGTCTCGGCGCGGATCACGACGCCCGCCTCCTCCAGCGACCTGCGTATGCCCATCTTCTCCGCTAGGTCGATGGCGTAGCTGTTGGCGTATATCCAGAGGCTGGTCCCTGGGTTCACCTTCCGCCCGTCAAGCAACTCGTGCACGTGCACGATCTCGTTTATCGTGTACTGGGGGCACCCCAGGGCGACGAAGTCGACCTCGTCCCCCTTGTACATGCACATATCGTTGCGGGTCTGAAGCAGGTCCTCCGCCGTCACCGTGAACTCGTCAACCGGTTTCTTAGGCCCGAAAGCCTCCTCCAGCGTTCTGGCTTCAGGCGTAACACCGACGATGTGAAGCAAGGTAACCGAGCCCGACGCCGCCGAAGCCGCGCACAGGGACTTCAGGCTCTCATGCCTCGGCGATCCCTTCATCCCGTCGACGACGCCGATGCGGCTCCCGAGCCTCTTCCCAAGGAGGTAGCCGAGAGCCGGGTACTCCCATGACTTGAGCTCCCTGTTCACGTCTAGGCGCACCAGCACCTCGCCGTACCTGTTCTCCTTGAGGTGAAGCCCCGTCTCAGGTGTTTTTCCCACAATACCGCAGCAGATATCAACGATCGCCGTCTGCCTGTTCGTCCGTGCGCCTATCACGGTGTTCGCGTACGCGACCGCCGATGACTCGGACCACGCGAGGTCGTCTCCGAACCTTGGTGCCGTGAACCCGTAGTATGGTGTGCACGTCCAGTTTGGTATCACGCCCATCTTCATCACGGCGTCCTCCAGCCTTTTCTGCTGCTTCGCGTAGCTTTCAGGGGTTCTCGCGGCCTTCCAGTCTTCCGCGTCCATCCCGTAGGGGTCGATGGTGGTGGGCACCGTGAACCTGCCGCCCATCTCTGCTATCTTGACGGCCGCGTCCACTCCGGCGTCGAAGGCGCTCTTGTACGCGTGCAGTACGAGGTGGGCACTCTGTACGGGGATCAGTCTCTCGGCTTCGTTGATCTCCCCGACCTTCTTCAGGATCTCCATGGCAAGCTTCGGCGCCTCGCCTTGGGCTCCTTCCGGGATCGCTTTTTCCTCGTCGGTTAAATTCATCTTTGTGCCTCCCATCTAATCCCAGAATATGGCTTTTATAAGCTCCTGAGTATACACCAACCTGACGATCTTTCTTTAACCAATCAATTTCTGATTGTTTCAGGATTTCACCTTTTGCTCCACATTCCCCTCAAATCTATTATAAGCCTTCAACTGTAAGTTAATTTGTCTAAAACATGAGTTGGCCAACCCCCAAGGAGTTCTACGAGAGATTTAAAAACGACCCAGAGGCAGCTCGGAAGGCATCCTTCCAGCTTGGACACGAGTTAGGCCTAACATTAAAACAAAAACATGGTATAGAAGGGGATGGGCTAGACGCAGTCGCCGAGGTCCTCAACGCCGCCATGATAGTGGTGAGGAGTGAGCCATCCGCGGTGGTAGAGGGAGACAGGGTTATCAAAAAGGATAGGGGCTTCTGCGTCATAATGCGCAGCGCGTTGACGCTCAACCTGCCTTGGGATTGGCTTGACGTTAACTTCGCGTGGCCCTGGATGGAGGGAATAGTATCCGTCGTGAGGCCTGGTATGCGGATGAGCGTTCAGACTTCTCGCTCCAACGGCGACCAATTCTGCACCCACGTCTTCGAAGCTAAGTAAGAACCGGTTCGCACACGATAAATACGTGTAGGCTTCAATAAAACGTGTGGCTGACTCTTGAGTCTAAGTTCTCCCAAGCTTTTCTATGAGCAGTATAAAGACGACGCAGAGGCTGCGAGGAAACAGGCTTTTCTAATTGGCCGTGAGATCGGGCAGTCCCTGATAGAGAAACAAGGCATACGCGAGAAGAACCTTGAAGCTTTGGCGTCTATCCTGAACGAGTTTCAGAGGATGGTGCAGGGGGAACCCAATGCGCGGGTCGAGGGCGAAACGTTAACCATGCGCTGCAAGGGGTTCTGCCCCATAATGCGGGCCGCCCTGACCCTCAACATTCCTTGGCAGTGGCTTGACTACAACTACGCCCTACCCATGTTCCATGGGATGGCCTCATTAATCGTCCCGGGTATGACGATCAAGCTACTGTCAGCGAAGAGCAAAGGAGACCCGGAGTGCCTCTACCTCTTCGAGGCTTGAAAACGATGACACTTGACACCCTAACGGTGGGTCACACTCCTCGAATGTTCAGGCTGCAGGTCGTTCAGGGCGTCGAGAAAGAAGCCTTCACCGATCAGATCAAAGAAGCCGTGGATGCCCGGTATGAAAATGCAGCGGGAACCGGAGACGCCTCATGGTATCAGGTGGATGAAGGACGCTTCGGCGTCGAGGTCGAGAGCCTTGAGGATTTCACGTTACTGACATCCATCATCGAGTACGACGCTGGTCTCGACGTTGAGCGCGCCGTAAAGAATGGGATGCAGCTATTCGAGGAATTTGACTCGGCAGTAACGTTTCCATCGCCGGCGTTCTCGACCTTCGTCGTTTTCGCGCCTATAGCGACTGATGAAGCCCAGGCTTCCGCGTTGGTGGACTCCTTTTCGCGGCAACTATCTAGGCTCAGGGTCGGCGTAGGCGTCGTTCGGGGGTGCCTCTTCTCGATCCTTGAGTCAAAGGGCGAACTTGAACAATTCGACAAGTACTACGCTGTTTCACCTATCGAAGCCTCCCTTGATACGCGGCCTCAGGGTTTCGACGAAACCATGGAGGATATCAAGAAGGTCGCAGTCTGCTCCGCGCGGCTGTCCCAGCTTCACAGAGGCTCCATGAACTTCTTCTCAGCCCTCAAGCCGGGCGAGGGCGAGATCAGTGAAAGAACGGAGGGCTTCCTGTGGAACCTCATGAGGCCGGAGCCCTTGGAGCTTGAGACCTTGGAGTCGTGGCTGGGATATATCGTGGAAAGGGAGGCGAGTCTCTCCGCGATGATCGCGGTCATGCGTGGTAATATGATCGAGGCACAGTTGATTGTGTCCCGGATCGAGGACGTGTTCCGGAGGTTGAACGAGACAAGCCTCCGCGGTGAGCCTACGAGCCTCGACGGCGAGACCAGGGCGTACAATAGACTTCTCAAAGCCTATGAGGACTATCTGGTGAGGAGCGAGGCTCTTAAGGCCCGCCTCGGGACAGTCATGGACAGCGTCAGGACCTACCTCAGCATACAGCAGCAGAGGCTAACGTTGGAGGAGCAGAAAGCCTCCAAGGAGCAACTGGTCAGGCTCGTCGGCCTGCAGGAGACGTTCCACAAGATAGAGATATTCATATTGGCCGTCTACATGACCGAGATGGCTAAGATCGTCTTCGAGGTCGTGGCCGAGCATGAGGCGACCCTGCTCACAGCCATATTCATACCTGTGGCGCTGCTGCTGGCCGTGGGGGTCAGCCGCTTTCTTCATAGAGAGTAGGCTCATCCGTATACGCCTTTACCTCAGACCTGACACAGGCCCAGTTTAACTTCAACTGAACAAGCCCTCCCCAACGCAAGAGTCCTCAATATGAAGTAGGAGCAGGCGTTTTCTAGTAACTTTTTCTTGTGCGCAGCAGCCCTCATCACCCTATGGGTTTACCCGAGAAGATCAAGGAGATCGAGGAGGACATGCGGCCACACCCAGATCAACAAGGCCACGGAGCTGCACCTCGGGGTACTCAAGGCAAGGCTCGCGAAGCTGAAACATCAGCTTGAAGAGTAGATATCAAAAGTAGGTTATTAACAACTCATTGCAGATCCATATACAAAAAAACCACCTGACTCCTTGAAATATTCCATCTCAATCAGATGCCTGTGTTACATGGAACATATCCCCAGAAAACGCTTATTCCCGGTAACCGGGAACAACGAAAAACTCGCCGCCCCACGAAAAAGAAGCCCAAGCAATCTATAGG
>JAFGTA010000205.1 GCA_016934355.1 Candidatus Bathyarchaeota archaeon
CCACAGCCTAGGGCTCCCGAGCCTCGCGACCTCAAGCGTCGCCCTCTACAGGGGAGTAGGAGCCGACACCGGCATCCCGTGGGGCAGCGCCGAGGACTTCTACAGGCTAGTGAATGGCGCCCAGGACGAGATAGTGGCGCCGCCCGGTGAACGGTTCTTCTATCATAACGCGGCTTGGAGGATGCTCGGCAACGTCATACAGGCGAAGTCTGGGATACCGTTCCACAGGTACATCAAGGAGAGGGTGATCGACCCCCTCGGGATGAGCCGCTCCACACTGAACACGGCGGAGTTCTACGAAGACCCTGACCACATCGTGCCCCACTGGAAGAAGCCGGACGGCACCGTCGAGCCTAGCAGGTTCCCGTACCCAAACCCCGAGGACAACCCCGGCTTCAGCTTCATAGCAGCCGCCGGCGGCATAGCCAGCAGCGTGAACGAGATGGCGCGGTACCTGAACGCCCAAATAATGAAGGGCGATTACCCGGGAGGTAGGCTCGCCAGCCCAGAGTCGTTCGAGAGGATGCAGACGCTGCACATCAGGCGCACCGACGGCTTCTACGGCGTACACGGCTACGGATACGGGCTAGGTGTCACCCCCGACTTCCTGGGGCACAAGATGCTGAGCCACGGCGGCAGCATACTGGTGTCCACGGCGCACATGGCTTTCATCCCGGACCTGAAGATCGGCGTCGTCATGATGGGGAACAGCGCCAGCCTCCCCTACGATGAGATGGCTGAATGCATTCTAGCAACCATGATGGGAAGGGACCCCATGGAGGCTGTGCCCTCCCTCGCAATCAAGCAGCGCATGCAGCGGCTCACCGGGGCATACGACATCTACAAGGGGATCGAGAGGGTGCACGTGGTCAGGAAGGCGGGAATGCTGTACCTAGAGACCAAGACACCGTTCACGGACATGCTGCAGCCGCTCATACCCGAGGACCCTACGCTTGAGTCCACCATGTTCTACACGCTCGTGGACGGAGCCAAGTCACCCGTAGAGTTCGTCGTCCACGATGACGGGCGCGTTGACCTCTTCGTGGAGCGCTACTGCTTCCACAAGAGGTAGCCCCTCTATGCCGGCGGGTACCTCATCCACGCGACGTCGTAGCACTCATAGCCGGTCTCGTCGACGTCCGCGCTGAGCTCCGTGACAGACACGTCGTCCTCGCCGTTTACGCCCACAGCGTTGAGGTTGCCGTTCATATCGAGCGTCGTCACGAGCAAAGAAGGCTGCCCGTAGTAGGGTATCGCCCGCACGTTCACCCAGCGCAGGTGGTTCATGACCTGTCCCGTGTACTGGTCCCACCCACCGATGGGGCTCCAGTAGCCGATCCCTATCGGGGCCAGCTTGTAGACCTTGTAGTTCAGGTAAGGCGAGTCGTCGTCGTTTGCGAACAGCCAGAACTGGAGGCCATCTGGGTGCCAGTCACCGTCTATACACCTCGTCGCCCGGGAGTCCAGTCCGTCGCCGTCGATCTCCCACGGGATTGGCTCCCACCAGTCATAGAAGCCAAACCACGTCGTGTACGTATTGGAGTAGACCCTTGAGTCCGAGTTCACAGCTATGAGCATGATGCGGTTCGAGCCCTGCAGCCTGTGAGGCCTCAGCATGAGCCACCTGACGTCCTTACTACCCCGAGTAACCAATGTCAGGGGGTCCTCGTCGGTCCACGTCCCGTTGGCGTTCGTAGACCTCAGCGCGTTACCGTGGCTCCCTACGACCGCGTGGAGTCTCCCGCTCGTGTACTCGTAGGCTACGTCGCCGCACTCGTACTCGGCGTAGTTGGCTTGGCTAGACGTGTCCGTGACCATATGTACTTCGCTCCAGCTGTCGCCGTCCCAGATGATCACACCTGCCCGCTTCTGGTTGTTGATGAAGAGGGCGGAAACCTCGTCGCTGCCGGATCGAGGGTTTGAGGCGAGCTTCACGTACCTGACCTGATGTGTTCCGGGGAGGTCCACGTACATCTCCTCGGACCACGAGCCCTGCTGGTACACCCTGTAGGCGAGGTCCTTGTTCCCCGGGTTGTCGTTGTTCCGTACGGCGTACAGCAGCATGGCGCCGCCGCTGGTCTGCTCATACGCGACGTCGTAGGGGCGGTAATTCTTGTTGTTGTTCCCCTGCCAGAGCTGCCCGAAAACGTCGTGCGTCCAGCCCTCGCCGTCGTAGACGTAGGCGTCCAGCACGCCCCTCGAGTCGAGAGTGACGGTGACCGCCTCCCCAAAGTTGCTGATCAGCGGAGAGTAGGCGGATCGCACGTACATGGGGGCTCCGTGGGCCTCGTCCAGCTCGCCCTGCGTGCCCCACGACTCGTCGAAGAGCCTGTACTTGGGGTAGTCTGAGCCCAGGGCGTCGCTGGACCTGTACACCGTCAGGGCTCCGGACGTTCCCTGTGAGCCTACGTCGCTGGTGAACGTCCCCTCCAGCTGGTTGCCGTTAATGAAGATGAGGAAGCTTGTGACCTCGCCTTTGATACCCGGCTTGTAGAAACGGAAGGTGTGCGACCACTGCTGGTCAGGGTCTAAGGAGCCTGTGTCGGCCTCCTGCATCAGCGGGATATCTTCATAGTAGATTATATCGCCAGTGGAGTTGAGTGCCTGTATCTCGACCGTGGCGGACTGCTCCTCAGGCTCGGCGTGGCTGAGGGTCAGAGTGAAGTCCACGGTGTTGAATGGGAAGAAGGGGAAAGTGTAGTCCCTGTCGATGATTATGAAGGGGGTGTCCTGCACCTCAACTATGTCCCTCGATCTGGACTCCCGCACCGGGTTCAGCACGTAAGCTGCCGTCGAAGACACAAGCAGGGTTAGAACTGCGACTATGACGACTACGTCCCGGGTGATTTTCAAGATCGGTTTGTACTGTCATCTGACTCAATATAGGGGTATTCCCCATACCGTAGTATACTCAGCGTTAACACAGGGTTAACGTCAATTACCAGGAGGTAACCACAGCAAAAAAATAACATAAACCAGTTAAGTACTTCCAGAATTCTGTAGACTTTTTATGGAATAAGATTCGGTTCCTTTAAATCCGGTTATAGCTTAGGCGGCTTATTAAAGATGTTTTTCGATAGCGTCAGAGCTTGAACTCGGGTCCCCTGTTGTAGAGCTCCAGGTACATCTCCTTGAAGGCGTCAAGGAACACACTCGCCTCTGGTGTCGTCCTGAGGAGGTTCTGCCCATCTTCCTCGTACTTCCTAAGGTACTCCTTCCCGAGGAGGAACCCGATGTGCTCCTGCCCTATCTTGCTGTTGAGGCTGCACCTGTGGATTACGCTGGTGAACGTCCGGGGGTTCCTGCAGTAGGTAAGTATCTCCCAGTATATCTCGTAGAGAGTCCTCTTCCCCCGCATGCTCAGCCTTCCAGTATCCCCTTCAGCCTCTCCTCCGCCTCCCCCGTCAACCCGAGCCTCTGGTCCCACGTCTCGGAGTACCGCCTGAACAGGGTGGGCACATAGAGACCCACCAAGCCGGCGCCGGCGCTGCAAAGCAGCCCGACCACCGTGAACAGGGTCATCAGCCCCGTCTGCGGGGTCAACAGGTTGGTGACCTGTGGGATGGTGGTGAGCAGCACAAGGCCGCCTGTGACCCTGCTTCCCAGCGTCATCCGCCCTATCTTCTCGCCGTTGTCTCTGTAGAAGGCGAGGCTCTGGACGATGATGCCTGTGAGTGCCTCGTCGTCGCTTGGGTCCGTCTTCTCGAAGCTGTCCGTTATGTCGCCGTAGCCGTCCATCAGCTCTGCGGCGTTGCTGATCCAGTTGATCGCGAAGGCGAAGCCTGCTACGGTCACCGCCACGTAGAGCAGTGTGACCGCCTCGAAGCTGCCCCCCTGAAATAAGCCGACTATGTGTGTGACTCCTAGGCTTATAGAGAAGGCGAGGGCCAGCGCCGCGCCGACCAGGTTCGCTATGATGAGTGCGTTGAAGCTCTTTATCTCGGTACTGAAACGCTCTATGGTTCTTGATTCCATTCTTGTTACCTCTAAATATACGTGGCAAGTATATGAGATATAAGGCAGCATGAAAGAATGTTACATACTTATCTTACATCGTGATTACAATAATGCAGATAATAAAAGAGTGAAAAAAAGATAATCTTCTATGTATACCCTTATCTCTTACTCCGGTGGCTTAGACACGCTAGGAGCTTTGTTCAAGGTCTTGCCCATGAGCAGGAGGTCGTGGAGCGCTTCATCCTCTGCCTTGTAGGCGCCCACCCGCCTTCCCTCCAAAGTGAACCCAAACTTCCTGAACAGCCGCACCGCGGCCTCGTTGTCCGCCACCACCTCCAGGTTTATCCTGTGGAGGCCGTGCTCGTTGGCTGCGTTCAGCAGCATGACCATCTGCGCCGTCCCGAGGCCCACTCCCTGATAGTTCTGGTGAAGGTAGATGTTGAGTTCACCCGTTCCTCTGAGGCGTGGGTGGGTGAACTTCTGGATGGAGGCGTAGCCCACGATGTCGCCGCCGTGGACGGCTACAAGCGAGATTAGGTTACTGAGGTTACCTATCCAGCGGTCGATGGTCTCCTCGGTGTAGGGGGCCATGCTCCACCTGAGGGCTTCAGGGCTCATGGAAGCGTACATCCCGTGGAGGCCATCCCTGTCAGAGGGCTGCAGGGGGCGTATGTCCACGCGTCTCCCATCCCCGAGGGTGACGGTCTTCTCCATATGGTAGGCTACCCTTAGTGTCAGTATAACCTTTTTGAACATAGTTCATTACATAAGCCGCGTAATAATGCGTCGCCGTTGAGCCTCGGCTCCAAATATAAGAAAATATAGGGTGCCTTATCCGCTCGGGTCAGTCACTCGGCCCATGAAGAGGATGACGCCTGTAACCCTGTCCCGGATCACGAAGATGAAGGGACGGTCGGCGTGGAAGACCTCTTCGTTTACCGGAGCGCTGGTGAGCGTGATGGAGACCCCCGTCGCAGCCGCCGCCTCCGTTCCCTTCTCGTTGACCTCGATGAAAGCCTGATGGATCACCTTGTCGATGCAGAGCTTGTCAGCCTCCGTTATCCCCGTGAAGTCAGCTGAGTCGGTGAAAGCCGTCGGCATACCCATGTCCGCAAGGTACTCACCCATGTCGTACTTGGACTCGAAGGTGAACCTGGGCAGGTGGACGTCTACCACAGTCTCCTCGAGGCCCCTGATCCACTCGCCGAGCTTCTCCGTCGACAGCTCCGCCTCCACCCGGTCTAACCCGATCTCCTCAGGGAGAAGGATGATCATGGAGACGTCGCCACCCGCGTAAGGCAGCTCAAGCAACTGGACCCTGTCCTCCTCGGTGTAGTTGAACCTCTCGCCTGTCAGGCGCATCATATCCACATTCACGTCGTCAGTGGGGCGCACGTGGAACTCTTCTACACTCGTATCGTCCTCGTCGAACTCCTTCAACCAGTCGCCCTTGAAGTATATGGCGTTCGTGAGGACCAGCCTGACGTCGCTGTGGATGGAGCCATAGGGGAACAGGTCCTTGATCCTATCGTTGGTCCGCTCCTCCACCCAGTCGTTGATCACAACGCGGGAATCCTCAGGCTCACCCACGAAGTCCAATGCGTTGGACTCTCCGCCGTAATAGTCAGCTATCGCCTCAATATATTCCTCTCTGACCGGGTAGTCCTGCTGGACCCACAGTGCGTTAACCGTGTGGAGCTCATACTCCCGGTCCACGCCGTTCAGGACGTTGAATATCCTCGCATTCGCCGACCTCCTCTCGCCGTTGTCCTCGATGAACCCGAACACCGACCGCATCTCGTCCGCAGTCTCGCCGCGCGCCCCCTCATAAGTCATTGAGAGCGCCGTCGAAATACTGTACGGCGAGAACAGGATGTTCCCATCGCCCACGCTGTACCTCGCGTAGAGATCGAGGGCGAACCCGTTACAGGCATTCGCAGTCGCCTCCACCGAGGAGGCAGAGGCGCCGCCGTCTTCGAGGACGGGCTTATCATGCTTTGCCGTGGTTCCCTTCAGCCAGTCTAAGGCCAGTGGGCTGACAGCCACGGCGGCGAGCAGTATCAAGACGAACCCAAACATCATCCTGCGGTTCATCGCACGTAAACGCGAAAACGCCAATATACACACCTACTACACCTTAAGGCGCCCACAGTATAATCCCACTCATTAGAACAAGCGTTCCAAAACATCGAACACATGAGCATAACCCTGCTAATCTGGGGGCGAGAAACAGGGTAACTCGTTAGACGGCTTCAGCCGCCTGCCTCCTCTCTGAAACCTGAAGAGGCGGCGTTTCCTCTTCACGCAGCCCACGCAGATGCGTCGGCCCATCGAGAAGACCTCTAATGAGAAAATAGGAAGTCTCAGGCAACGTTACCACGATCAGCAGCAGCTCCAGATCTGCCTCGTGGTACTCGTTCACCTTTATACGGATGGTCTTATCGGGCTGGGTGTACGCCGATAGGAATGTGGTTATGAAGACGACGTAGAACGTGATCGCCGTGATGGGGCCACGTCTATGAACAACGTCCCTGAGTATATTCGCTGTACCTTTCCGCCTTCCCACCTGTACCATAAAAATACTTTACCATAAAAGTAAATGGTGACTGAAAAACGCGGTACACAGTTTAACCGCAGGTGTCTCTCACCAGATTCCTACTCCATAAATTCTTTTTTATATAAAGCTTCAAAGGCTCCGGGAGGAAGCGGAGCACTTACGGAGAGCCGGCAATGGACATCACATTCAACCTTCTACAATTCGTGGCAGCCATCTCGGCGCTAGTAACCTCCATCTACGTCCTAGCCAAGATTCGGATGCCCGGGTCCACGATGGGCGGATTACTCCTCGCCTACAGCTCGGCTTGGGGTATTTTCTACTGGCTACAGCTCAACGCCGTGGGGGCCGACAAGATACTGTTCTGGTTCAGGCTTCAGACGGCGTGCTCCTACATAGTGCCCTCCCTCTTCATACTGTTCATAGTAAGGTACTTCGAGATCAAAGGCACAACCCTGAACCACGGCTTCCTGCTTGGACTGATCCCCTTCGCCTTCTCTTGTCTGGCACTCACCAACGACAGGCACAGCTTCATGTGGGGGGCCTCCACGGTACTCGCCAACAACCAGGTGGTCGTGGAGCCGAGCTTCCCGAGTTACCTGAATATGTTCTACCTGTGCTTCCAGTTCATCCTAGTGATCCACTTCTTCATGCCAATGGTCACGTCTTCCCTGAAGCTGTACAAGGTCAGGGCCATAACGTTCATCCTCGCCGTCATGATATACGCGACTGCCTACATTATCTCAACGCTGGGGTACGTACCGAACCATCGCAACATCACGCCCTTCATTTTCTGCGCCGTCTGCAGCCTCATAGCTTGGATCAACCCCGAGCAGCTCTACAAGACCGATGTCCTCTCTATTGCGTACGAGTCCGTTATAGATGAGATGAAGGACGCTGCAATAATCACGGATCAGGAGCTACGCATCATCTACATGAACGACGCCGCGAAAAAGCTATCCGGGTTCGAGGAGTATCCGTTTCTAGCCTTAAAAGTGTTGGATGTGCTGCCCGACGCGTTCTACGTTAAAAGCAGAAGAGAGGTCAAGGAGCGTAGCAAAGTCGAGTACGACGGCAGGGTCTATGACCTCAGGATCACGACCCTACCCGACTGGCGCGGCGACGCTAGGTCCCACATCTTCACAGTCAGGGACATAACCGAGCTCGTCGAGTACTCCAAGAGCCTTGAGAACATCATCAAGGAGAAGACTAGGGAGCTCTCGGACGCAGAGAGGCTGGTAGCCATCGGCGAGACCACTATGATGGTAGGCCACGACCTACGGAACCCCCTCCAGGTCCTTAAAGGCATCAGCTATACCCTTAAGAAGACCCACAAGGACAACCCGGAAGCCCTCAAAGTCTTCGATAAGATCGATAAGAACGTCTTCTACATGGACAAGATCGTCTCGGACCTACAGGCATACGGCAAGAACAGAGAGCCAGACGCCAGACTCTACCTGCTAAAGGACCTCGTGGGCAACGCCATGACCCAGCTGGAGGTGCCCGGAGACGTCGACATCGTACAGGAATTCACGGAAGACTTCATGGTAGCTGTCGACTGGTACCTCATCCAACGGGTCTTCATCAACCTGTTCCTGAACGCTGTGCAGGCCATGCCAGATGGCGGAAAGCTGCTCATCAAAGCCTATAGGGAAGGCGAGACCCACATAATCAAAATAGCCGATACAGGCATTGGCATCACCGACGAGAACCTCGGGAACCTGTTCAAGCCCCTCTACACGACGAAGGCGAAGGGCACCGGCCTAGGCCTCGCGGTCTGCAAGAAGATCGTTGAGAGCCACGGGGGTAGCATCTCCGTCAAATCCATCTGGGGCAAGGGCACAATATTCACCATCACCCTGCCAGCTTTCGACACCGCGCCTGCGCCTGACATACCCGTGTATGGCCTAGAGGCAAGGACTCAGGCAAACGTTTAGACTTCGGTGGCTACAGGATACGCGTAGAAAAGTTGCCCATTCTCTTTGGGCACGCCTCTTAATGCCCTGATCTTGTTTATCAGGCGATCCGGGTCCAGCGGCTTGAGGAGCACGTCATATACATCGAAGTCAAGTCTCGAAGCGGCCTCGATGACCTCTGTGTACCCCGACACGAAGATGATGTTGATCCCGTCATCTAGGGCGTTGATGGCTTTGGCGAGCTGATCTCCCCTCATGTTCGGCATGACATAGTCCAAGATCGCCAGCTTTATCTCCTGTTCCCTGAGTATCTCGATGGCTTGCTTGGCGTCGCTTGCCGTGTACACTCTGTAGCCCTCGTCCTCAAGAATTGACTTGAAGCTACACAGGATGTCACTGTCGTCGTCGATGAGAAGTATGCCTTCAGCCGTCACTGCCAGTTCAAGCTACCGGTAATCTATGGAGGGATATAGAGAATATGGTGAGGTGTTCCATTAACATCCGTCGCTATACTCAACAGCATGACGCCCTGCCTGAGCCCCCCCGGTAGGAGGAATGCCCCTATTACCCGGATGATAAGTATCGGTGTTCTATACTGGTACGTCCTATCAATAATATATGAAAGAAAACTAGTCCAATGCTCATTAACTATACTCCCTATCTATGCTGGATAATCCATTAATATAGTACTAACCGATGTACGTTCGACCTTGAGCGCCAGAAGATCAAAGTTCCAGCTATCCGTCGAAGTGCTGAACCAGATAAAGCAGGGCGAGAAGAAGCCGACGCGCATCATGTACAGCGCCAACCTCTCCTGGAAGAGCCTCAAAGAGATCCTTGAGTCCCTCGTCGCGCAGGGGCTCGTCGAGGAGGTTGTGGTCAGCAGGAGCAGCAAGCGCGCTAAGAAGAGGTACGACATCACCCAGAAAGGCGACAACGTCCTCCAGTACTACAGCATGGTCAGCGACCTCATCGAGATCGAGTCCAAGTAACGCGACCAGCTGGAACCCGTAGCCGTTTTCAGGCACCTTCCCAAAGTGTCATGTCTCAACATGCCTATTAGCCGCGTCTTCATCTGAAGAAATGGGTTAATCTTACAACTCATCGAGGCGGATACTCGATTTCTACTAATAGATGGCACAGGGCTATGGAACAGAGACAGGTAAAACAAGGCATTTAAAATGAACTTAGAGTAACTACGGAAAAACGAAGAGGAAATATACAAGTTTCAGAAAAATATTAAATATAGATTGGGGGGAGGGAGAGTGAACACCAGTCACTTAGTGGATAGGATGTCAGACATAGACAAGGAGAGCTGGCAGGGGGTCGTAGAAGCCCTCAGGAGCCGCTACGGAAACGACAACTTTTGGGCTAGAGCCATCACGCCGTACATCACCGAGCTTAGGCTCATTCAGGAAGCCGACCAGACACGCGTGAAGGCATCGACGAACACGTTCGTCCAGCACTTGTACCGGGCGTTCGAGGAATCTGAGAGATACAAGCTGATACCGGAGGAGATGAGGAGGTTTCTCGAGTCGTCAGGCGAGGCGACACTGTTGCTGGGGCAGAGGCTTACGGAATCCGTTATGTCACGGGACAAGCTTATACTCATCAGGGAGATGCTGGAGAACAACAAGGCAGAAAACGCCAAACCAGAGTGCGAGGAATGCGAGTTCAGGGAGCTCGTCGAATCAATCAGCTACATGATCAACAACGACGTCTAGCCCAGCCTACGCCATTTTCAGCCTAGAGTCACCCCCTAATCCATTTAGAAGCAAATAAAAACCGGGCACCACGTACTAGGTTAACGTGAGCGACATGAGCGGCGGCATGTGGGCCGAGAAGTATAGGCCACAGACACTGGACGAACTGACCAACCAGAAGGAGATCGTTTCGAGGCTCAAGAGCTTTGTTCAGGAGAAGAACCTGCCCCACCTGCTGTTCGTCGGCCCAGCAGGCGTAGGGAAGACCACCAGCATACTAGCCCTTTCGAGGGACCTCTACGGACCCGGCTACAGGAACTTTACACTGGAGCTCAACGCCAGCGACGAGCGTGGAATCGATATCATCAGGGATAAGGTGAAGAACTTCGCGCGAACCGCCGCCATCGCCTCCCCCGTGAGCTTCAAGATACTCATCATGGACGAGGCCGACAGCCTCACATCGGCGGCCCAGCACGCGCTGAGGCGCACCATGGAGATATACACTAGAACCTGCCGCTTCTGCCTCATAGGTAACTACAGCGAGAACATCATCGACCCCATCCAGAGCAGGTGCAGCATCTTCAGGTTCGGGCCCCTCGACGAGGCAGACATGAAGACCTACATCAAGAACATAGCGCTCCACGAGCAGGTAGACATAGTAGAGGAGGGGCTCGACGCCCTCTACCGAGCATCGACGGGAGACCTGCGGAAGGCAACGAACCTGCTTCAGGCAGCCGCCGCAACCAACAGCGTAATAGACGACATCACAATCTACGAGGTTCTAGGTAAGGTTAGCCCCGAAAGGATCAGGGCGATGATACAGCAGTCCCTCGACGGCAACTTCCTGGAAGCCCGGGAGATACTAAGGGAGCTGCTCATAGACCAGGGGCTCGCCGCCGAGGACATAATACGGATGACTTACAGCGAGCTTATGCGCAACACGGTGATAACGGAGCAGTGGAAGGTCAAGCTCAGCGACGCGGTAGGCGAGGTCGATTACAGACTCACCCAAGGCGCCCGCCCCGAGATACAGCTCAGCACACTATTAGCCCATCTTGCCTTAGCCGGAGAAGAGATGCGGTGACCCAATCCCAGCCGTGGACCCACCAGTACAGGCCGAGGTCCAAGGGGGAGATAGTTGGGAACAGTGAAGCCGTCCAGAAGCTCGAGAAATGGATAAAGAGCTGGGCGAAGAAGCCGCCGAAGAAGAGAGCCGCCTTCGTTCACGGGCCCCCCGGTACGGGAAAGACGGCCGCGGTTCAGGCGCTGGCATCTGAACACGGCTACGACCTGCTCGAAGTGAACGCCAGCGACAGCAGGACCAAGAACCGGATGGAAGAGGTTCTGGGGAAGGCCGCGGGACAGACGGTGACCGTGTTCGGCAAGCGCCGGATGATACTGCTTGACGAGATGGAGGGCGTGAGCGGCCAGAAGGACCGCGGCGGGATAACTACCATAGCCAGCATCATAAAGGAGACGCGGAGCCCCATCGTGCTCATCGCCACCACCATAGGGGAGAACATGGAGCAGAAGTTCAGGCCCCTCCGGGACAAGGCTGTACTGATCGAGTTCCAGCCCGTGTCTTTCAGCGACGTCTACAAGAACCTCGAAAGGATAGCCTTGGAGAATGGCGTCAAGGCCCACCCTGAGGTACTGGACACCATCGCATACAAGTCGCAGGGAGACCTCCGCTCCGCGATAAACGACCTCGAGACCGTG
This sequence comes from Candidatus Bathyarchaeota archaeon, assembly GCA_016934355.1. Next base: position 11,850 of record JAFGTA010000205.1, read on the forward strand.
GCGCGGGGGAAGAAGCGCGTCGAGCCCGAGGACATCGAGTGGATGGGTGAGAGGGACCGCCAAGACTACACGCCCAACATAATCAACAAGATATTCACTGCGAGGAGCCTATGGGAGGCGCGGCAGACC
>JAFGTA010000206.1 GCA_016934355.1 Candidatus Bathyarchaeota archaeon
CCCTGGGCGTCCTCATCGTGGGGTTCGCCATAGTCACATGCGTGGTCAGCGGCCTCCACCCGGCGTGGAGGGCGTCCAAGCTTAACCCTGTGGAGGCACTGCGCCACGAATAGAGCACGCTGCCTGCCCCCGGAACGACTCAGGACTAGACGGAGGCTTCTTTTCTCCTCCACTACCTATGAAGCCGACGCCTGGTGTAAGAGGTTCCGGGGGCTCGCATACACGGAGGGCCGCCGTGTTTTCAGGCTAGCTGTTTTAAGCGCCTGAGCCTACAACTGATCGGTTTCTATGAGTGAAGGCGAGTTCCAGGCGGAGTTCGACTACGACCAGGACTACTTCAAGGAGAAGACCGGCCTCAGCCTACGGGAGCAGTACCACAGGTACCACCCACAGATACTGACCGGCTTCGAGGACGACATGCCCAAGATATGGGGCAGGAAGTGGAAGGCCAACACCAACGTCGGCAAGCTAAGGGTGGCGCTGCTGCACCGCCCCGGCCCAGAGTTCCTGCAGGTGGGTAAGCCGACGCCGTGGCCGCCCCACGACGCGAGCCTGCCGGCTTGGCGTATGAGCGAGAAGATTAGCCTGGACGAGCTTGTCGGGCACCACATGAACCTCGTGGACGCCTACAAGGCGGAGGGGGTAGAGGTTGTGATCAGGAAGCCGGACCCCAACGACCCGCCGTTCCAGGTGAAGGCGATCTACACTGACGACGTCTGCCACCCCGCAGTGTACGGCCAGGTCATCCTCAGGATGTACGACCACATGAGGAAGGGGGAGGAGCTGCCAACCTACCAGACGCTGGCGGAGCTTGGGTGCCCCGTCGTCGGCATGATCATGGACAGGGGCATGGCGGAGGGCGGCAGCATAGGGTGGCTCGACGAGAAGCACCTCGTCATAGCGGTGCACTTCCCCCGGACCAACACCAAGCAGCCTGAGGTGATGAGGGCGAACGAGTCCGGGCACATGCAGTTCGCCCGCATTGTGAAGCTACAGGACCCCGAGGTGGATATACGGGTGTGCCCCGGTTACGGCACCAGTCTCGGCACGAGCCACTACAGCCTCGTCGACAGGCACACCAGTGTGCAGGACCCGCGGACGGTGGACCCCTACCTGAGGGAGTGGATGGAGGCCGAGATGAGCTGGGAGTTCATCGACCCTCCTGACGAGGTCAGCGTGAAGGTGCACACCAACGATCCGCGGATGCCCGTGGTGAAGCGCGCCCCTAACACAGGGGTCGTGCTGGAGCCGCGGAAGATATTGGTGCCGGCGGGCATCCCGAAGGCGACGAAGTGGTTCGAGAGCATCGGCGTCGAAGTGGTTGAGGTGGAGATAGGCACGCTTGTGAGGCCACGGAACAGCGGCAGCATCAAGTGCACGTGCGGCGGCATACTCAGGGACCCCGAGCCCAAGAGCTACTGACCGTATTGCGCCTCTAGCCCTGTTTTTTCTCTGAAAACCGTTTTCAATCGACGCCACCCAGTTGATGTGACAGAGGCTTGATCAGCCGCTGTGGGATCTACTGCGGCGCCTGCTACGTGTATAGGGCGCAGAGAGACGGCGGAAGGTTCCTCGCTGAGACAGCGGATCGGCAGGGAGTCCCAGAGGAGACGGTCAGGTGCGACGGATGCACGGGAGCCGAGGAGCACCTATGGAAGAACTGCGCCTTATGCGGCATCAGGGATTGCCTCCGCGAGAAGGGGCTGGAGTACTGCTACCAGTGCAACGAGTTCAGGGAGGGCACCTGCGACGACTACGAGAGGCTGAGCGAGTTCTGCGGGAGACGCGGCGAGGACATCAGGGAGTCCATGAACAGCATAAGGAAAGCCCCAGATGACTGGCTGTGTGAGCAGCGGGAGAAGTGGAGCTGCGGAGCCTGCGGCGAGCCCTACTCGTGGTACGAGACTTTCTGCCACCACTGCGGCTCTGACCTCGGCAGGGATGATCTACCCTAGCCCGCCGCGCGCTTCTCCCTGTACTCAATCAGTTTCTTCTTCAGCCCGTCGTCGCAGACGGCGAGTATCTCAACAGCTAGGAGCGCGGCGTTTCTCGACGCGTCGACGCCCACGGTTGCTACGGGCACACCCGTCGGCATCTGTACGATACTGAGGAGGCTGTCGAGCCCGCCTAGCTTCACCTCCTTGGGGACGCCTATGACGGGTTTCACGGTGTGGGAGGCGACGGCTCCGGGGAGCGCGGCGGCGAGCCCAGCTACACAGATGAACACCGAGGCTTCGCTGCTTTCCACGTACTCCGCGAGCCGGGCCGGGTTCCTGTGGGCGGAGATCACTGTGACCTCGTGGGGGACCCCGAACTCACCGAGCATCTCGCTCGCCTTCTCCCCAAGCTCGGCGTCAGACTTGCTTCCTATTATGACGGCTACCTTGGTCATGGGTATCTAACAGGTGTTTCGCCGCCTCGATATTTAATAGATGGGTGCCCAGCCGCCCCCAGATACATTCGCTAAACTGTGCTCGCTGGTGTATGCTAGTCCTCTTCCGCGATCACGTCTTGGCTGGGGGGCCGTGTCTCGACTGCTCTGAGCACGCTCCAGTCCAGCCCTATGCGCCTCATCAGCTGCCCAGTGCGGCGGACCCCCTCCTCCTCCCCTATGCACTCCAGCGAGGCGCCGTAGGTGCCGTCGCCGCCCAGCGCCACGGTGAGCCTGTTCTTTGTGTAGATCGCGGCGATTGTGGGGTCTACGCTGCCGTAGTTGAACGTGATCTCCCAGCCCCGGGGCTCCACGGTCTCGTTCACCTTTATCATCCGGGTGGCGAGGTCGATGCCGCGCTTCTCCTCGTTCAGCCTCTCTATGAGGAACGCCATGAACGCGTCTATCTCCTCCTCGTAGACGTGCACAGGCACCCTGATGGTGAAGGGGTCGTTTGTGCGCGGGCTCCTCTCGGCCTTCCACTTCCGCCGCAGGCTGGGCGTGATCACGGTGCTGTTCCTGATGGCGACTACGCCGCCCATCAGCACCGCCGTGAGACTCATCCCTATGGCGGCTAGGCTCCAGAACGCCGAGACCTTCTGCTTCACCTGAAGCGTCGGCGTGACGAGGTAGATGAACCTGTAGGCTCCTAGCCCCAGCATGTAGCCGAGACAGCCGCCGATGACCCCTATAACCGCGGCCTCCGCGAGGAATATACCGGATATCTGGCTCGGGTTCATGCCTATGCTTGAGTATATGGCTATTTCGTGCCTGCGCTCGTAGTAGCTGTTCAGCATCGTGACCACGACGTTCAGCACCACGATCATCCACGGGATAAGTATCGGCAGCCCCTTGCCCTGGAAGTAGCCAGCCAATTGGGCGAGGTAGACGCTGCCACCCGCCGACGCCCAGACCCTGAACCCCCTGTTGAGGGCAGTTGACGACGCGAACCCCATGAGGTCGTACCCGTCCTCGAAGACAAGGTTGACCCTGTTTATCCAGATGCACGAGAGGCCCGACCCGGTAACCATGTTGACCACCACCACCTCCCCCGGGTCACAGTAAGCCAGCCCCTCTACGACGAAGTCCGGGCCATCCATCTCCACCCGCTCCAACTCGATGATCTTCTGCGGTATGATGGGCTCCCCGTCCAGGTCCGTCACAGCCGCGAACTCGTCGTCGCCGAGCAGCCCCACCACCTCTAGGTCGACGACCCTATCGAGCGCCTTCAGCGTCACAGTGTCACCTACCGTCTTTTCGAGCCTCAACGCCATCGACTCGCTGATGAGCACCGTGTTCTCCTCGTCATCCCCGAGGTACCGCCCCGAGACCACCGCCCCGTCCAGGCCGTTGATCTCCGCCTCCAGGCTCGGCGCCACGGCCATGACGCCGAACACGGGTACGCCGTCGAGCCTGCCGAAGGGGTTGTTCGCCTCACGGTACTGGCGCTCAGGCTGGTTACAGTATTTGGGCACCACGTACAGCGGCTCCGCGTCCTCGGCGAACCACGTGAGCACGCGGTCCTCCACAGGCACGGGGCCCGCGGCCCCCTCGCCGCCGCAGAACGGGGCAGCCGCCCTCGCAGGCGGAGGGTTAGGCGTCCTGATGAGCACGCCCTCCGACAGGGGTGCCCCGCTTGACTGCTTGGCGAAGCTGAGGCCGTAGCCGGACGAGAAGCTCGTGAGGCTGATGAAGCTCGCGACCAGCATGAGGACGCTGATAAGAGTCAACCCGAACCTCATCCACCGCCGTCTCAGGCTCCTCTTGGCCACGCTGAAGATGGGGACAAGCAGGTTAGACAACGGGACGCCGTCACTGCCTCCGCCTGATGACAGCAGCCCCGGCGCAAGGTACGCAGCGGCGTTCACGGCGGCGTAGGACGCTACGGCTGCGGTCGCGAACGCCCGCTGGCTGACAAGCGCGGCGCCGGGGTGCAGCGCCGCGAGCGCCAGCAGCAGCAGCGCGTTGACCACGGCTGACCCGATTGCCTTGAGGAGGGTAGACTCGTAGAGGAGCGATGACACGATGAACCCCGCCACGGCCGTGAAGAGTATGAGGAGGTACGTGGAAGCCGCGGCGTCCCCCACCAGGCCGTTCACGCCGTTCAGCACGTCTGTGAGCTCGACGTACGCCTCCCTCAGGCTGGTGAAGGAAGCCTCGTACTCGCCCATCTCCATCAGCGTCTCGGCCTCCGAGACGAGCCCGGACACCCTGCTGAGCCTCTGCCTCTCGATGGCTAGGAAGAAGCCGTCCTCCTCCTTCTCGATGAGCAGCGCCCCGAGGCCCTCTGTGCGGTTCACCATCTTCCCTATGCTCTCGGGGAGGACGTGGCGCCTCAGGTCGACCTCGACGTGCTCACCCTCGGCGAGGCCGCCCAGGAACTCGTCCACCTCCAGCCCCCTAGAGATCGACTGGCTCCTCGTGTTGACGTTAGAGATGACCTGCAGCCTCAGCGGGGTGCCGCTGGGGGCTATCACGGTGTCTCCCGGTATGCCGATGAGGCCGCTGAACGACTCCGTGTAGGAGCCGTAGGAGAGGGCTATGCCGCCTGACTTGACAGATTCCCCGGAGGACACGTTAACTAGCCTGAACGTTGTGCTAGGGATGGAAGTGGTCTCGATGAAGTAGGCGAGACCCTTCACCTCTATCTCGGCCGCAGCCCAGAGCCGCACGTCCAGCGTGTCCTCGCCCTCGGAGGGCGTGATGTAGGAGCCGTAGGGCACGTAGTCGACTGCCCCGCCGTCCTTGTGGTAGACGATAACCCTGTACTGGGTGCCTTCCTCCAGGCTCGCGGTGAAGCCGCCCGACGCGTCAGTGGTGAGCGTATGCTGCCTGTCCCACTGGGACGAGTACCGTCTCCAGTAGCGCCTCGTTGAGAGCTCTACCCTGGCACCCTGGATGGGCTCGCCGGACAGCCGCTCAGTGACCGTCCCCTTGATGTCTACCATGTCGGCTGCAGCCGCGGGCGTCGAGGCTGTGAGTGAGAGTATTATCATCGTCAGTAGGGCTGCGGCGATGAGGCGTGCCATGTGCTCACGGCGTTGGATTAGAGGTAGACGCATCTATCCTCCTTACACTCAGATGATATAACTATCACTGTGCTGCACGGATAAGCCAGTCGGGTTACGAGTAGAACGTGATAATGTCCTCGTCCATCGGCGGGTGGCTGAGCCGCACCTTCTGGCCGCCGAACCTGACGCTGCGGCCCCATATCCGTGTGTACCGCAGCTCCTCCTTCAGCCTCCTGTGCACCTTGTCCGCGACGTCCTCCACAGTGGCGCCGTCCCTGATGATCATGGGCTCGTCGAAGTCGGGCTCCTCGCCCTTGGGCCTCATGTACACCCTTATGAACCCGAGCTTCCTGAATATCTCGTCCTTGAGCAGGTCCACGTTGACGTCGTCGTCGGCGCTGATGGGCGTGAAATCGAATCCCAGCGACTCTTCGAGCTCGGAGAGGTAGCTCTGGTCCACCATGTCGATCTTGTTTATCGCCGTGAGGGTGGGGACGTATATCCGGTTCTTCATGAGGACGTCGATGAGCTGGTCGTAGGTCACGTCCTCGCGCAACGTGACGTGGGCGTTGGGCATGCCGTACCCCCTGAGCACCTGCTTTACGCCCTCCTCGTCAACGTGGGTCAAGCCCACCAAGTCGGTCACCGTGACGCCGCCCGAGGACCGCTTCTTCACGGTGACCCTGGGCTCGGCCTCGTCCGGCCTTATGCCTATGGCTCGTATCTCGTCCAGCAGCATCTCTCTGACGTCCGGGTTGAACACGTCCAGCATAACAAGTATCAGGTCGGCGCTCCGGGTGGCGGACAGCACCCGTTTCCCCAGGCCCTTGCCCTCGGAGGCGCCCTTGATGATGCCGGGGATGTCCAGGACCTGTATCCTGGCGCCCTTGTAGTTGAGTATGCCCGGTATGACGGTGAGGGTGGTGAAGTCGTAGGCGCCGACCTTGCTGTTGCTCCCGGTGAGGCGGTTCAGGAGCGTGGACTTGCCGACGCTGGGGAGCCCGAGGAGCACCACTGTGGCGTCGCCGTCCTTCTTTACGCCGTATCCGTCGCCGGCTGCGCCGCCCTTTGTGGTCTGCTCCTCCAGCTGGTGCTTCAGCTTCGCGAGTCTGGCTTTGAGTACCCCGAGGTGCCGCTCCGTGGCCTTGTTGACCTGGGTGCGGCGCATCTCCTCCTCGATCTCCTTGATCTTCTCGGGTATACCCATGATGGGATGAGGGCTGCTGCGCACAAGAAAAACGTTGCCTCAAAACACCTGTTTTTACTCCATAATGGGGGTGTTATTGATATTGAAATTCTCGTTATGACTTTGGTTAATGGAAGCAGCGACTCTTATCCATATGTGGAGAAGGGTGGTTCTAACCGTGGAGGTTGAGGGGGCTTCGGGGAAGGGGTGCAGGGTCACTTTTGGCTGTGTTTATCGCTGTGAGGGGGCGACGACTTGGGTTTTCCCTTATAGTGTGTTACTTACTATAAGCGTTTTTCCTGGGGATGCGGGTCGTCGAGTTGACTTTTCCCTTATAATTGGTTACTTGTTATAAGCGTTTTTCCGCAGCGGCTTTATTTGTTTTTAGCTATTTTTCCTCTTTTATTGGTTATATGATGTGTGGGTTCTTGGCCACACAGAGTCTGAGCATACAACCCGGCATGCATGTATCGAAATTTAATAATTCCTAGTAACGGGTATATTGAATTTCCCGCTGCATGACTAAGAGCAAAAATTTATTTAGGATTTATCGAATTTTTTTTAATATTTTTTTAACATAACAAAGGGAGTGTTCAAATCTCTAGTATTTTATATTTTAAAGATAGTCTATTGAAATGAACTATTAGATGAATGTTAAGAAAGCATATCAAGCGACCTTAATTTTTCTAGTGCTGATAGTAGCAGGGATTAGTAGTTATTACCTTAACACGGACCAACCCATAGAGTCAGATAAGAACATCATTGATCCGATGGAGCCTCCGTTTAATTGAATTGGGCAAATATCTAGGTGAAAACACAGAGTTTGGCAGCTTAACTACCTTCAAGGCATCCGTGACGCGGGAAAGTGACCCAGACGTCGTTGGATACGGTAAGGTTTATGGCATACAGAGAGAACATATGGCTTACCCCTCTGGATACGATAGTTTTTTTTCTGGATCAAGAGAATAGGCTAATCTCTTATCCATTAAACCTGAAAACAAGCACAACGGCACTAGAACTAAACAACGTGCTGGACTCTGAAGAAGTCAGCATCAAAGGAGAACTATACAACTGCACAGCATGGGACAGCTCATGGTTCCTAGCATTAAAAGTATACACCCAACACATTTATAGCAGAAAAAATAACCCCAAGCCTCTCACAGAATTCCAGGTATTGGTTTACACTGACTCAGCGTATTACCATGTTAACGATACCGCTACGGTAACTATACGCAACCTATCAGAGGATTGGCTAGTATCGGGAGAAAGCGTATCACTGTATGAGTATGTGAACGGAAGCTGGAAAGAGACGCTAGACTACCAAGACTATCCCGAAATTGATGACTGGACCACCATGTTCTTCCCGGGCTCTAGCTGGAGTCACCAGTTTCCCCTATGGCACCTTGACCCCGGCTACTACATGCTGGAGAAAGAAGTATGGCATAGCGATGCGCCCAAAATCAGAGTGGAAACATGTTTCACGATATGTGGTGAGCTGGTTGATTACTCAAATTCCACTCATATGTTTGGACTCGAATCCATCAACTGCACATATCCAACAGTACCTGACGTTATTCCAGTTGCTAAAAAACTCGTCATACCCATTAGTTCGGCTGAGGCCGAGGAAATAGCTGTAAATGTTTTCGGCTTCACCCAGCTATACACAGTGGACGGTGAGGTTAATCCCACCATTAGATCAGATGAAGAACAACTACGTTTCATCACCCGATACGATATGCTATACAGAGGAGACTACCCTGATTCATTCAACAACTGGGATCGGACAAGAGTCGTCGAAACAGCGGAGAACTTCTTGGCCAAGCTTGAACCATACTGGGTTGACAGCACGCCAATCAACTATTCTATTGAACAAGTTGCTCCATCCCATATATCATCGTACTCACCGATGACTGAGACAGTTCGAGAGGTTGGCGTCCTGAGCTGGGTTTTGAAGTGGATCAAGTGCTTCCACCAGGTTCGCTGCTAACTATCACTAATGTTACCTTGGTTTATCACGTAGATCAACAAAGTGAATGGTTGGTGCCAGTATACGTTATACGTGGAGTAGCGCATATAGACCCCGTCTTATATGGTGAAGATACCTCAGATTTCTGGTGGTATGTCTATGCCTCAGGCTTTCGTTATTCAAAATAAAAATCATCACAAACAAGAATTTGGTTTCAAGTCTCGAAGGACAAGGACATTAAAATTTGATAATTCCATGTTACAAGGATATTAAATTTCCCATACAATAACAATATATACAATTCAGATAATAAATTTGCGACTTTAATATGATTATACATAATGTCTATCAAAATATATTTCTTCATTTTCTATGATTGAAATTATATAATTGATTTAAAATCTAAAGCCATATCAATTAACCTATTTACATCTCCACTATATTTTGATAAAAATAAAGGATCATATCTTGCATTCATGCATTCATCA
>JAFGTA010000207.1 GCA_016934355.1 Candidatus Bathyarchaeota archaeon
CGGGCTGCCGGCGCTGTTCGCACCAGCCATCTCGGGCTACCTGGTGGATAGGCACGGGGTGCTCCAGGGGATGAGGTATACCTATATGCTGGTTTTCGTGTGCGTCATCGCGATCGCCGTGGTCCGGTGGAGATTTCTGAAGGAGACCTTGGCGGAGACGAGGAGCCTCGGCTCCCGTGAGATAGCTAGCGCTTTCACGGAGTCCCTAGGCTCCGTTTATGAGGCTTGGCGATCCATGGGGCGGGAGGTGCGGTACATCACCCTCGTGTTCCTGCTGATGAGCTTCGAGATCCCACTGTTCCAGACCTACTACGCGCTGTACGCCATCGACGTGGTGGGGGTCGGCGGGCTTGAGTGGGGCCTGATCTCTGCGATAGGGACCGCCGCGTTGATCGTGGTGGGGCTCCCTGTGGGGAAGCTCATCGACCGGTTCGGCAGGAGGAGGTCCATGCTCGTGGGGTACCTGTTCTCGACGCCGGTGCTGCTGGCGTTCACCGTTGCGAGGGGCTTCACCCAGATGGCTCTGGTGAACGTATCGCTGCAGGTGAGTACGGCGTTCTTCTTCCCGGCGCTGAACGCGTTGAGGGCGGATCTCATCCCTCAGGACAGGCGGGGGAGGATCATGGGGCTCATGGGGACGTTGCGGAGCCTCGCCATGGTGCCTGCGGGGGTGTTCTTCGGGCTCCTCTACGAGGTGAACAGGGCGTATCCGTACTACGTCGGCGTCGCCGTAGAGGTGTTGACGGTGGCGATCATAGTGCTGTATGTGAGGGAGCCGGGAAGCAGGGAGGCGTAAACGCCCTCTGCGGACGATCACGCGCCGGCGGGAATGAACAGTTTATCAGACACCGTCAGCAATGAGGTCCGTATGTACCCGCTGGGACACTTCGCGCTGGGCTACTTCGCCGCCTACATTATCGGTAGGCTGACCGGCGAGGAGACAAGCATCCCTGTGGTGTGGTTCCTGTCCGTGGCCCCGGACATCGACGTTTTGATACCTTTCCTAGAGCACAGGGGCCCCACCCACAGCGTGGTGGTCATGGCGCTCCTGTTCCTGCCGGTGTACATCGCCAGCAGGCGGTGGCTTCCATACTTCGCTGCGCTCCTCTCGCATCCGCTGGTGGGTGACTACTTCACGGGGTACGGGTGTAAGGTGTTCTGGCCGCTCTCCGACGCGTGGATCGCGGCACCGTGGAGGTACCGCATCTCCAGCAGGTCGCTATTCGTTGTTGAGGGTGTCCTATTCGCGGCTATGGCGGCGTTCATTCTATTGAAACACCTCCGGGAACCTATTACGCGTGCCGAGTATACAGCGTAAGTTTTTCGGCAGGTGAAAGTCACACCGACTCTGTGTGTTAGTAAATGGTGGGGGGTTGGATGGACAGAGATTACGCTTCACGTTATATCCAGTCGTGGTCTCCGTAGCTTAGATGAATCCTCTGGGGGTCGAGTTCTTTGAGCCGCCTGTTCTCCTCTTCAGAGATCAGGGCTTCACGGAAAGAGCCGCTATACTTCGTTAGTTGATGGAAGCTGAACTCGGTCGCGGCTTTCGTGAGGTTGCTTTCGCTGAACCCCCAGTAATGGATGGCGTTCGCCCCCTCTTCCCCACATCTCTCGATCGAGTAAGCGAGTAGGGCTCTCACCGCGTCTTCTCGACCCGGCAGCGCCAGCAGGTCTACTATGTACCCCTCGGGGTATTCCGGGACGTATTTGTTTATCCTTAATACGACGAAGCCCAGTACCTCGTCGTCCTCGGTCACTTGGGCCTTGATGTAGGCTCCTCCTCGGGGATCGCAGTACCTCCAGTTCAGGTAGCTTGGGGCTCTTTCGTAGATGAAGTCGTAGTGTTCGCTGATTCTTGCCCAGAAATCGTTGTATTCTGGCCCAAACCTGTTGAACTCGTTGGCGTTGCCCATGTATTCCGGTGACGCTTTCTTGTTCGCCGGTTTGAGAGCGCTGATTCTGTGTAAGATGTTTGCGCCGAGCCTTCTAACTCCTTGGCCTGTGTTTCTGACGGCCTCGACGTACTTCAGTATGTCTTCAATGCGTATCAGGTGGATGAAGTCGTGGGGGAGGGTGGGGACGCCCCGTCGTTTGGTGCTCTCGGTCAGTATGGGGTTACCTGAGATGGCGTGGAACAGGTGGACGCCGGCGTCCTTCATGAGGTTATCCTGGTAGTCTTTTATCGAGGTGTATACGCCCTTGCCCCTGTAGTCTGGGTACACGGCGGCGTCTCCTCCTACGCTTGACCTATAGGTCTTGTCGTAGAATTTGACTCGCTTCGCTATGGCGTGGTTTGACCCGATTATCTCGTCGCCGCTGGTCGCGTATGCGATGCAACTGTAGTCGTACGGGGTGTCTAGGTACTTCCAGACGTAGTGCTCCTCAGGGGTGCACTGGAGGTCGAAGCGGGGCCACTTGTTGAACACGAGGTCCAGCAGAGGCACGGCTTTCTCCTCATCCCCCGGTCTGTAGCCCCGGACTTCGATTGCCTTGCTCATGCAGGTTTATCATTACTTTACGATAAGAAATTTTCTGCTTTTATGGCCTTCCAGCCTTATCGTGTCCACGTTCTCTTCACTGTGAACCCGGGGAACTCTCCGGTGGCTTTAAGTTTCTCGGCGGTGACCTCGGTCACGTGGGCGCGTGTGGGTCCTCGGTGGCACCACTGGATGAATCGGTCAACCTCCTCCTCGCTGCCCTCGACTATGGCTTCGACGTCTCCGCGTGGCGTGTTTCTCACCCAGCCTTTGAGGTTAAGCTGGTTGGCTACGCGCCTCGCGTTGGCGCGGTACCCGACTCCCTGTACGCGTCCCCGGATTTGGAGGTGGGCTCGTATCATAGTTCTTCGACTCCGTAGCGGGCTGATATGTAGCAGCTTCCTTCGTGGCTGACCATGCAGGGGCCGACCGGTGTGTCCGGGGTGCATGTCTTGTTGAAGAGGGGGCAGTCCCACGGGTAGATGATGGCGCGTAGGACGTCGCCGCAGCGGCAGCCTGGGGGCATCTCGTAGCTTGCCTCGGTTTCGACGTCGAACAGTTTGGAGGCGTCGTGTTCCTGGTACTCGGGTCTGACTTTGAGCCCGGAGGCGGGGATGACGCCGATTCCTCGCCACGGGGCGTCCTCGGGCTCGAAGACGCGGTTGAGGAGTTCGAGGGCCCGGGGGGCTCCTTGTGGTTTGACGGCGCGGGAGTAGCTGTTCTCTATCTCGGCTCTGCCTTCCTTGATCTGGCGTAGTATCATGGCGACGCTGATGAGTATGTCGAGGGGCTCGAAGCCCGCGATTACCTGTGGTACCCTGTACTTGTCGGCGACTTCGCGGTAGCCTTCCTCGCCGATGATGGTGGAGACGTGGCCCGGGTCGATGAACCCGTCCACCTGGGTGAGCCCCATCTCCATCAACGCCTTCATGGCGGGGGGGATGAGGAGGTGGGCGCTGTAGACGCTGAAGTTGGCGGGGGGGCCGGCGACGAGTTCACTGGCGGTGGTGGGGGCGGTGGTCTCGAAGCCGACGGCGAAGTGGATCACCTCTCGGTCGGTTTTCTCGGCCATCTTGACGGCGTCGTGGATGCTGTATACTATGCGTACGTCGTGGCCCCGGGCCTTGGCGTCCTGTAGGCTGCCGAGGCCTGCTGGGACCCTCATCATGTCGCCGTAGGTGGTGACGGTGTGGCCCTGCTCGGCTAGGGCTATGGCGTAGTCTATCCTGTTGGGGGGGACGGTGCAGACGGGGCAGCCTGGGCCCATGAGTACCTCGACGTTCCGTGGGAGCATGCTGCGTACGCCGTGTTTGGTGATGGTGTCCTCGTGGGTGCCGCAGATGTGTACTATTCTGTATTTCCTGCCGTCGGACGCGAGTTCGTTGATGAGTTTGACTGCTTTCCTGGCTGTTTCGCTGTCTCTGAACGTGTCCACGAAGCTCTGCATGGTAACCCCCATGCCAGCATGGAATAAAAATGGAACCATGGTGCAGCCCTTTAAGCGTGGCGTAGCGCTGCCTCTTTATCTGAGTCTTTCCGGGTGGCCTACGCTCTATTGCTCAGTCTTTCTTGTTGCTGGATTCAACGTAGAGGAGGGCCGAGATCAGCCCTATCAGGCCAAGGGATGAGCTGAGCAGGTAGGGTAACGCGTACCCTGGCAGAGGTAAACCCGCCACGTTGAAGCTGTGCGTGAAGTAGGTGGCGTATAGATATGTCCCTATCACGGGGAACGTTACGTCGCCGACCCTGTAGGCCGTCTGGTAGTACCCGAAGAACTCGCCTCTGTGTTTCTGTGAGGAGACGTCTGCCTTCAACGCGTCTGTGGCTGGTCTGCTGACGCTGAAACCTGTTTTTCTGAAGAAGTGGCACAGCGCGGTGAGGCTGACGCTGGGCATCAACGGTAGGAGGAACCCCATCAGACGTCCGACTCCTTCACCTATGGCTAGCACTGGTTTCCTGCCCATTCTGTCTGAGACGCGGCCAGCCGCCCAGCTTGACGCGAGGCCTATGAGCCCGGTCGCGCTGATTATTGCCCCTATCGCTAAGGGTTTGACGCCGAACTTGTCTGAGTACAGTAGGGCGGTTAACGGCATGGTTAAGCCTATGGCGCCTCCGTAGGTGAAGCCGAAGAACATCATAGCCTTCATGGAGGCGGTGAACCTCAATCTCCGTTTCACGGGTTTTGTCTTCTCCGCGTGTTCTGTTTTGATGTCTGCTACTTTCAGGGTGACCAAGGCGAACGCGATTGCCGCTAGAAGAGAGTCGACGATGTACGGGGCTCGGTAGCTGTTTGCGAGGGTGAACCCGAACGAGTTGAACGCGTGCTGGATGACTCCGCCGAACACGGGCCCGGTCCATCTCCCAGCCATGGCGCAGGCCGAGGTGAAGCCTACTATCTCCCCCCTGCTGTGCCTGGGCACTGAGTCGATGATCAGCGCCTCCGTCGGTAGCGTGGCGGCTGCGCTGAGTGCTCCGTTGAGTACCCTCACGACGAGTAGCCAGCGCCAGGACGGCGCCAGCCCGGTCAGCGCCCCGAAGACTATGTCCCCGGCTAGGCCCCAGAGGATGAGCCGTTTCCTTCCCAGGCGATCCGACAGCTTCCCTATTGTCGGGGAGAATACGGCGGAGGAGAGGGTGAAGGCCGAGATGAAGAGGCCGACTGAAGCCACCGTCCCTCCCAGCGAGGTGATGTACATGGGGTAGAATGATTGGGGTAGGAAGAAGGCTAACGCTTCGATGAATTGCACGACGCCGAGGACGATTATGGTGTCAGAGTATTTTTCCCGATTAACCGTAAGGTGCACCGTCTATTAGTTATTACATCGGAGAATATCTTTGGCTAACTTTTAGTGGTTTGCATTATTTAGCGAGTCTCTCAATTATTTAGAATCCGTCTCTGACTGCAGTTGCTTGACTGCGCCTAGGAGCCATCCTCCTAGCCTCTGGGCCGCCTGGGTGGCGGTTTGATTGGTTTCGCCGTCGTGGAGGTCGGTTAGGAAGAGGACGTTTCCCTGTTCGTCTGTCACCAGCAGGCGTCTCGGCGGGTCGGTGGTGGTGTCTGGCCTTATGTAGAGGGGTCTGCCGAGGCGCAGCAGGGTGGCGCCGTCGCGGTACTCTAGTCTGGCGTCTGAGTGGAGTGTTCCGCCTTTTGTGAGTCCTTTGAGCCAGCCGCCTCGTTTCATGGCCCAGAGTGTGGCGGTTTTGTCGGGCTCGGGGTCGTCTAGGTCGGTGATGTACTGGACGTTGCCGTGGTCGTCTTTGACGGTGTACCTCTTGGGTGGGCTGCTTGTCCTGTCAGGCTCCACGTAGAGGGGCTCTGTCATCAATAAACAATTCAATGTAAAGAAATTTTACTTTATGGAGTGGATTTTTTTTGAAAAAACGAGGCAGCTTCAGAGAAAAAATAAACTTGAAGTTTTTTTTGACAATAGAGTGTGAATCCGTAAACCAGTTTTAATTCTTGGTTGAATAGATGTGTATGACCTTTCATAATCTACGTGGGAAACTCATTGACGGGGAGAAAGTGATCAAAGAATGGGCTGCGAAGGAATGGTCTGGAATCTACGCTACTCAATATAGGTTATTTTTAGTCGATGACCGTTTTTATAACAAACGTTCGATTGAAGTTCCTTATACTAATATTACTTCTTTAGAGTTCACTAAAAAAAGACCTAAAGAAAGGGTGATTGCATCAATGATTTGTATGGTGCTTTATGTTTTTATTAGCATGGTTTCTAGCAATATTTTACCTTATTCGGTTATAATAGGCAGAAACTCTGTGAGCATGTTAGCTAACGTTTTACTTGTGTTATCCATAGGTTTGTTTGCTTGGTTTATTATCGGCAATGATTCGCTTGAAATATATATTGCTGGAAGAAAATCTGTTTCCGTATCGAAAGAACTTGTTGAACTGTATTATTTTGCCAGGTTGAACATGTCACGTTCAAGTCATTTCAAGGATCAGACTGATTCAACTAGCTCTCTCTATACTCCAGAAAATATAGTGAGAACAACATAATATCTAAATAGAATTATTTGGGGAACTGACCTCTATGTTAGTTTAATATATTAACATTGAAATTTCGCCTATTTTGGTATCTATTACAAGGAATTACAAATGCATTTTATTATATTTCAATATAAAAAAAAGATTCCTAAGTGTACAATCAGTCATTTTATAAAATTGGAGCAAGCGTAAATCCTTATACTGTGTGAATAAAATTGTCACTGAAAATGCCTCAAGACCAAGCCTTGTCCAACGCGCAGGTAATGGAGATCGCAAGAAAATCTCTGAGAGCCGAGCTCGTCGCCTCAGCCGTCTATACTAGGCTCTCCGAGAAGTACAGAGATCAGGAGATATCGGTTAAGCTGGCCGAGTTCGCCCAGGCTGAGCAGCACCACGCAGACTTCTGGGCTTCTTTCCTGAGACGTAGAGACCAGAACCCCGAGGACATCAAGGTTAGCAAGCTGTGGGTTGACGTGCTCGTGTTCATCTACGGGCTGCTCGGCATCGGGCTCACCCTGAAGCTGCTTGAAGCCGGGGAGCGTGAGGCGATGCAGGGCTACGCCTCCATGTTCGACTCGGGCGGCCTATCCCCGGAGGAGCGCGCCGGGATCGCCCGGTTCCTCGTCGCGGAGCTGGCTCACGAGGAGGAGTTCACGGAGTACGAGGCTAACTTCAGGTTCTTCATAGGCAAGATAGCCACGATATTCACGCAGGTGAGTGGCGGCCTCGTCCTCGTTCTCTCCACCGCCATCGGGCTCTCGGGCGTCTACACCGACTCCACCACCATCGGCGTCATAGGCGTCATCGTGGGATTGACGGGCGCCATAAACACCGTCGTCGGCTTCTACTACTTCGGCAGAACCAGCCGCAGACTCAACCAGGACATACTGAACAGGATCAAGACGACGTGCGCCTGCGCACCCGAGGTCTACAGCGACCGTATAAAGAAGTACATGCTCAGGCGCAACTACGGCGAGGAGATCGCCGGTCTCATCGCAGAGGAGGCGCGGCAGAAGAACCTCGTGGACACTATAATCGCGGAGGAGGAGTACGGCATCAAGGGGGCTCTGCC
>JAFGTA010000208.1 GCA_016934355.1 Candidatus Bathyarchaeota archaeon
ATGGAGTGGAGTGAACTCATCCAGCCCGCCGTGAAGGCGGCGAGAGACGGCCACCGTGTAACCAGCTGGGAGTACGCCCTCCTCTTCGGCGGAACCGGGGGCAGGTACGGCACCCTCGCCGGCAGAACCTACTTTCCGTCGGGAAGAGCCCACTACGCGCCGGATGGATTCCAGCCACCCGTGGGTGAGCTGTGGAAGAGGCCTGACCTAGCCAAGACCCTGGAGGCTTCAGCAGTGGAGGGGCCGAGTTACTTCACGGAGGGCGCGTGGGCGAGGAGGCTAGTCGAGGAGGCTAACAGCCTCGGGTGGATGATAACCTTGGAGCACCTAGCCGGCTACGAGCCCATCTGGGTGGAGCCCGTCAAGACACGGTACGGCGAGGACACGCTCGTCGGGATACCTCCGCCGCAGAGGGGCGGCTTCTACACGGGATTCCTCTTCGGCGTACTGAAGCACTTCAACCTGGAAGAACTGGGGCACTACACCGAGTCGGCTGAGGCTCTGGCGCTCACCGCGTGGACGCTGAGGCGTGCGCATCACGATCGGGCGCTAATCCACGACCCAGACTATTATATGACGCCCATCGAGACGCTGCTCTCAGACGGCTACCACTGGACCGTGGCCGAGCTCTGGAGGGGGAGCAGGCCGAGAACCGATCTATCTGGATATCTGGGGCTGACCCACGGTAAGCCGGTTCACAGGGGCAGCCTCCCGAGCACCGCTCATGAGCCACACGACAGCTGTGAGCTCAGCGTGGTGGACTCCGAGGGCAACTGGGTTCAGATGATGGAGACAAGCGGCGGAGGCATACCCGGAGTCGTCGTCGACGGCGTGCCGGGGAGCGGCATAGGCTGGGAGAGGTACGCCCCTGTGGAGCCGGGCGGCAGAACCCAGCACGCCATAGCCAACACCATAGTCCTCAGGGAGGGCGAGCCGTGGATGGCCATAGGCTCACCCGGGGACTGCATCTTCACCGTGCCCCAGGTGCTGCTGAGCATACTCGGGTACGGCTGGGAGCCATACGCGGCGATAGACGCGCCGAGGTTCTGGCCTCTCATGGACGACTGGACGATAGAGGTGGAGAACAGGCTTCCCATCGAAGTCGTCAAAGGGCTCAATGAGATGGGTATCATGACCAGGCCGCTGGGCGATTACCACTGGCCCATGGGCAGCATGCAGACTGTGTGGAGAGACCTAGCCACGGGGCTGCTGAAGGGGGCGGCTGACCCGAGGCGGCTAGGCGTCGCCATGGGGTATTAACCAAGAAGTTGTCGCTGTTGTTTAACCGTCTTCGGCGATCGGCAGAACCACAGTGATCTTTGTTCCCTCCCCCGAGATGGACTCGACGTCGATGAAGCCCCCGTGGGCCTCAACGGTTCTCTTGCAGAAGGGAAGCCCAAGCCCCATGCCCCCCGGTTTCGTCGTGTAGAAGGGCCTGAAGATGCGGGTAAGCTCCTCATCCGTTATACCCTTACCCGTGTCCTCCACGGTTACGATGACCCTCCTGTTCCTCAGCTCAGCCGATATCTTGACGGAGCCTTTGACGCCAATGGCGTCCACCGCGTTCCTCACGAGGTTGTCAATCACCCTCCTGATCTTAAGGGAGTCCACCATCACGGCGGGCATGTCCGGCTGGATTTCGGCGTCCACCTTGACCCCGATGGAGGTAGGGACATCCCTGACGACCTCGCCTATCAACTTCCCGAGGTCGGTTGACGAGAGGCGCAGCGGCTCCTCCCTAGTCTTCTGCCTCAGCTCCTCAAGCATCTTCAGCGACCTGTCGATGGCCTCGTCGATGATGGGGTACATCTTCTCAGCCTTCTCCGGCGAGTTCCTGATCATGTATACGGCGTTCTTGATGGACTGCAGCGGCCCCCTCAGGTCGTGCCCGACCATGCTGGCGACGCTGCCCGCGGTCGCCATCCTCTCCGCCTCTACCAGCTTCCTCGTCCTGTCCTCGACGACGGACTCCAGCTTCTCGGCGTATTCCCTGAGCTTGTTCTCGGCCACCTTAAGCTCTGTCACGTCCTTCACGATGGAAATATAGCCAGCGACCTTTCCGTCCTCGTGGATGATGGGCTTTAGCACAGACTCGAAGTAGCCTATGCCGCTCCTACTCGTCTGATACCTAGTGATCTCATCGAAGTTCCTCTCCTCGAAGTGGATGACGCTCTCCCCTCTCCTGAGGGCCTCGATGCGGTCCTCGGTGAGGTTGCCACCCGCACGGAACACGTTGAAGCCGCCGAACGCCTCTACGCTGTCCACGCCGAAGAACTCGAGGTCAGCCTTATTCGCCTCGATCAGGTTTCCCTCCGAGTCGAATATCTCGATCCCGACTGGGCTCTCCTGGTATATGGATCGGAGCCAATCCCGAGTAAGCACCTTCCTACTCATAGCCTCTGTATCAGCGGAGGCTTCACGCATGAACAACACAACGGCTGGTTCACCATGGTGGTTAACCGGAGACGCGTTGATCTCGACCTCGACGGCTCCACCGTCTTTTTTCGTCACGTCTGCGTTTAGGCTCGCGGCGTTACCCTGTTGAGCGCTGAACATTTCACTGATAGCCGCCCAGTGCCTCGGGTCCACCACCACCGACGGCTCGTTGTCTACAAGCTCATCGGGTGACCCGTAGCCCAGCAGCTCGGCTGTGTTCCCGTTCGCGTAAACGATTTTATCTATGGTTGCCACAAGAACGGCGTCATAAGCGTGGTCCAGGAAGCCAAGCGGGTTTCCCATGTGACCGTTTTTTCCGCCTCGGGTGATTAATCTCCTGTACGCCGCCCTCACGATCAGTCCAAGAGTCTCCGCGACCCGCCTGTCCGTCTCGTTGAACGCGTACGGTTCCGGGTCCGCTACAAGCACGACGCCTACCACGCCGTCCTCGAACTTGATGGGGACGGCTATCGCGGAGCGGGCCGGTAGGTGTTCAAGGAAGTTTGGGTCCTTCGAGGCGTCGCTGATGAACTGCACCTCCCCCGTGTTAATGCACCTGACTGAGATGCCTCCTCCGTCCAGCGGAAGCCTCAGAACCTCGTGGTCGTGCTCAAACTCATCGAAAATGAGTACTCCATTCTCCACGAAGCCGGTTAAACCGTCGCTGTAACCCAGGACCCCCTGTATTGCTAGCCTTGTCGAGACCAGCAGCTCCCGTTTCGTCTCAGCGTTGTAGATCTGGGCGGCGTACTCGTATAGCTTCTTCAGCCGCTCCTCCGCCCTGACGCGTTCGCTGATGTCCTCGTAGGCGACCACCACCCTCTCGCCGGGTATCGGGAAGGCGTTGAGCCTGTAGTAAGACTCGATGGTCTTCTCCTTCCAGTACAGTTTTTCGAACGTGATGTCTCCGCCGGACGCGATGAGGTCGAGGTACATGGTCTTCAGGTCGACTTCCCTGTATTCCCATATCTCGTCGAACTCCTTCCCGATCACGTCCTCTCTCTTCAGATTTGTCTGGCGTAGCGCCTCCGGGTTAGCCTCTATGAGTATGAGCCTGTCGGGGGTCTCGTATTTGTAGACTAATAGGCTGCTAGGTATTGAGCGTAGAACCGCGTCTGAGACCCTCAGCGACTCCAGCAGTCCCTCCTCGGCCCACTTCTTCTCGACGACCTGCCTGATCCTCCTTGCCAGGACCTTGTAGTGGCTTGGATTCATCTCCTTCCGGACGTAGTCGTCAATCCCCGCAGCGAACGCTGCCTCTGCTACCTCCTCGCTGCCGTTCCCCGTATAGATGATTAGAGGCGTGTCGTCGCCCTCGCGGAGCTTCTCGGCAAACTGGATGCCGTTCATCACGGGCATGAGGTAGTCGGACACTATGCAGTCGTAGCGCTTCTTCTCCAGCAGCTCGAGGGCCTTGAAAGCCGACAGCGCCGGCTCTATGACTAGGTTTGGGTCGGCTTTCTTCAGGAAAATCTCTAGAAACTTCGACTGATCAGGCTCATCATCTATGTGAAGCACACTGATAGTCTTGACGTCCGTTATCCCTAGACCCTCCGTCCTATTCTCTCCCGTGGTTATCCTTTTTTAAACTTCATGTAAAAGGGTTCAATGATATACATTGGATTTGCGGCTGTGGATTTAAGTTGCCTACGATGAATATGCCTCACATCAAGACCAAGAAAGGCTTACTGGGTTTCCTCAACCGGTTCCTGCCTAATCTGTCAAGCGGCTCCGCCGGCGCTGTACTAGGTAAAAGACGCGTGCAACTATTGTACGTCTCCATGAGCCTCATGGGCTTAATCCTGCTCGCGCTGCTGGCTCACAGCCCCAGCGTCACACGAATCCATTTCGGGGCCGAGAAGCCTGTGACTGGCGTCCTTTTCCTGTTGATCTGTGCTTATGGGCTAGTCGCCGCCGTTGCGCCAAGCAAAGTCAGGGGCTTCAGCCACGGGGCGTCCAGCGACCCCCATACCGTGGGTCACCACCCGGACTGCGGCGCGTTCGAGGGGCATGTGCTGGTCTTCTCTGGTAAGGCGCTCTGCGCCGGCTGCACAGGGCTCGCCCTTGGAGCAGTGCTGGCGATCCTTGGCGGTATAGCTTATTTCTTCGGAGGGTTCTTCGTGGGTGGCGCCGAGGCGGTTTTCTGGGCTGGCGCTGCCCTCGTATCCTTGGGGGTTGTTCAGCACTTCATCGACATGGGGAACGCGGTCCTCCACCTAGTCCTTAATGTCTTTTTCGTCTTCGGCGCCTTCCTGTTGGCAGCCTCCCTCAGCGAGTTGGGGGCAGGCTTCTATGTGGAGGCTTACCTCCTCGGGCTGGTTGTATTCTGGATTTTGGCGAGGGTCAGGGTGTCGCAGGAGGAACATATACGGGTGTGCTCCCGGTGTGAGGCGCCCTGCTCCCGCGGCTTCTTTTAACCTGTTTTGAGTAACGTTTCTATAAGAGATACACGTACAGCAGACTGGGGACGATCATGGTCTACTGCACTAAATGCGGAACCGAGAACGAGGAGGACGCCGAGGTCTGCAAGAACTGCGGCGCCAGCCTGAGCCAGCCCATCTACAGGCGTCGTAGAAGGGACTGGGACTACGACGAAGACGAGTGCTTCGGCGGCAGAAGCAGGACGACGTGGCCTCTGCTCATAGGGGCGTTCCTGATCCTGCTGGGTCTGTCGTCGCTGCTGAAGGACGTGTTCTGGTGGGCCACCTGGGATAAGCTGTGGCCTCTGTTCATCATCGCAATCGGCGTCGTGATCGTGAACAACGCCTTCCGTAAACGCTGATCCCTTATTTTGACTCCTGCTGCCTTATTCTCTCGTAGAGGATCACGGCTGTCGCTACGCTGACGTTCAGCGACGGTATCTTGCCCATCATGGGTATCCGCACGAGTTCGTCGCATTTCTCGAGGAGCGTCGGGTTGATGCCTCTGTCCTCCCCGCCGATGACGAAGGCGACTGCGCCCGTCAGGTCCGTTTCCCAGTAGACAGTCGATCCGGAGGCGTCCACGCCAACGACTTTAAGCCCCTCATCCTTCACCGTCTTGACCGCTGTGTACAGGCTCCTCTTCCACACGGGCACATGGAGGCTGCCTCCCATGGAGACCCTGTGGGCGGTGGCACCCACGTCGGCGCTGCCTTTCTTCGGTATCACGACGCCGTCTACACCGGCAGCATCCGCCGTCCGCAGTATTGCGCCCAGGTTATGGGGGTCCTGGACCTGGTCGAGCATCAGTATGCAAGCCTCTCTCCCTGTCTCGGTGAGCACCTTCTCGAGTCCCCAGTCAGGGTTGGGCTCCACGACGGCTATGATTCCCTGGTGGTGGCCGGTCTCGCTCATCTTGTCCAGCCTCTGCTTGGAGATGTACTCCACGGGCACTCCTTTCTTGGCGGCGGCGCTGAGGATGGACTGGATCTTTGGGTCTCTCTCTTTTCCTTTCTCAACGCGTATCAGCGTGACTGTGCCCTGCTGAATAGCCTCCTGAACAGGGTTTCGTCCCTCCAACTGGATCATAGCGTCCTCATCTAGGGGAACCCGGCTTAAAAACACGTCATGTTCACGGCGCGGCGGCTACACTCCGTCTTTTCGCCCTGTTCCGGCACCACTGACCGAGGAGGAGCCCGAGGGACGCGCCCACCGCGACGCCCAGCCCGAAGTTGTCAAAGTAGATTCCGACCATGCCCCCCAAAGTGAGTCCTAGGAGCAGCCCAGTCAACGGGTTGAATCTCTCGACTAGGGGCATACGGCTGTTACTTGGGTCTGAACGGTTTTAAGGTAGCTCCTTAGCGAGCACGTAGAAGACGCCGCCCCCTCCGTCTACGCCGTCCAGCTCCACGCCGTACGCCTCCCTGTACCCCCTGCCCCGGCAGATGGCGAGGGCTGCGGGGTGGTCGGCGTAGTAGACGATATACCTGTAGCCCATCCCAGCGACCATGGACTCGAAGTAGTCGAAGAAACTGCGCCCATACCCCCTGCCGCGGCTCTCGTCGCCCAGCCATATCTCGTGGAGCTCCACAAAGTCGCCCTCGACGCCCAGCTCCTCTTCAAGTATCCTCCTATCCTCATCTTCTCTGGGCTCACCGTCTGGGTGTTCCTCGGTGTTGGACTCGTGCCAGATGGTGTGCCCCACGACCCTGCCGTCTTCTCTCCAGAGGATCAGCCTCTCTGGTCTCTCGGTGACCAACCTGAGTTCGGTCTCCCCCAGACTGAGACCTACCCGCGTCATGTGTTCCCTGAGCTCATCGACGCCGCCGCCCCCCTCAAACACTACGTCCAACCTGATCCGATACAACTGGGCGCAGGGCGTCTTAGGGGTGCCGGTGGGTAAGCCTATAAGCGGCTGCGCCGATGCGTTGATGGTGCCAGTTTGTCAGAGGGCAGCGTCAAGAAGATGGGAGAGCTACTGCGGCAGGGGGCGCGAATGCTAAGCGACGCGTGCCCAGAGTGCGGCACCCCGCTGTTCCAGCTGAAGAACGGCGAAACCGTCTGCCCCATGTGCAACAGACCCATAAAATACGTGAAGGAAGGCACAGACTCCAAGGCAGTAGCCCACAGAGAGCGACTCGAAGAGTCCCTGAGGAAGAAGGTGGACGAGGTCCAAGCAAGGCTCGACGAGGCGCAGGACCCCGCCGTGATAGGGGAGCTCACCGATACGTTGATGAAGCTCATGGACGCCCTCGACAAGGCGAACAAGATGGGCGCCTAGAGCAGCGTTATCACGGTGACCCCGGCGACTATTACGAGGCACCCAGCCACGACCCGTGGCGTAAGCCTCTCCGTGTCTCTCAAGAATATGGCGCTTAGAAGCAGCCCAAACAAGGGGTTTGCCCCGATTATCGCGGATACTACGGAGACGGAGCCCCTCTGGGTCGCCATGAACATGCTTATCCAGGCAACGCTGTTGGAGACGCCTCCTGCTATGAAGTAGGGTAGCGCAGCCCTCGTGAGCCTGATGTCGCCCTGCCTGTTCATCAGCCTCAGCACAATCGGGTACGTTATGAGGCTCGCGAGCGCCCCCACCACGGCGCCCAGCACAGGCTCGGGGAGCATCGTCAACGCCGTCTTCCTCG
>JAFGTA010000209.1 GCA_016934355.1 Candidatus Bathyarchaeota archaeon
GCTCCGATCCACCCCCTCCGAGCCACTGAGACACCTAGGGACAGGAACTCAAACTCGGCGGGAGCGTGAGCGTCCGAGCCGAGAGACACCTTGACCCCCCGCTCCTTCGCGCGGCGGCTGTCGACGTCGCTGAGGTCAAGTCGATCAGGGAAGCAGTTGATCTCCATCATGACTCCCTGCTCCGCGGCGGCGTCGAACACCTTGTCGAGGCTGACGGCGTAGGGGCTTCTCCTCTGGATGAGGCGCCCAGTGGGGTGGCCTATCGTGTCGACGTGCTCGCTATGGATCGCCTCAACGATGCGGGCGGTCATCTCCTCCTCGGTCATCTTGAAGCCGCTGTGGACGCTGGCGACCACCCAGTCCAGCTCCGCGAGCACCTCATCGGCGATATCCAGCCGACCATCCCTTAGGATGTCGACCTCGGTGCCCGCCAGCACCCTGATTTCGGGGTGAGCCTCGTCGACGCGCCTCACCTCATCGATCTGCTTGAGCAGCCTCTCCTCGTCTAGGCCGTTGGCTATGGCGAGGCTCTTGGTGTGGTCGCAGATAGCTATGTAGCTGAGCCCCATCTCAGCGGCCTTAACAGTCATCTCCTCCACAGTCGCCCTGCCGTCGCTCCAGTCGGTGTGTACATGCAGGTCGCCCTTAACCTCATTAAGCTCGACGAGGCTGGGTAGCCTGTCCTCCATGGCGGCCTCTATCTCTCCTGTGTTCTCCCTGAGCTCGGGGGGCATCCACCTCATCCCCAGCGCCTCGTATATCCTGGCCTCGTCTTCCGCGGCCACGAGCTCGTCCGTGTCCCGCCTGAAGAGGCCGTACTCGTTGAGCTTGAACCCCTCCTTGACGCCGATGGTGCGGAGCTTCACGTTGTGCTCCTTGCTTCCCGTGAAGTACTGGAGGGCGGCTCCGTAGCTCTCGGGAGGTATCACCCTCAGGTCCACCTGCAGC
Source organism: Candidatus Bathyarchaeota archaeon (assembly GCA_016934355.1). The sequence goes on from JAFGTA010000209.1 coordinate 949, forward strand.
CTGTTCTCAAGCACCACCGTGCTCTTGGTAGGCCCCTGCGCCAGAACCCTCGCGACGGGCGGCATAGAGACGAAGCGGGGGGTAACCTCGCCAGGCTCTGTGGACGACACCAACACGTCGAGGTCGCCCACGGTCTCCTTGCGGCGCCTAGCCGAGCCAGCCACCTCGACCCTTCGCACCGCCGGGATGTCCCCCATGTACGCTAGTATCCCCTGTATGATGGGCAGCACCTCACCCAACAGGAACCGGGTCGATCTGCTCCTGTACTCCTCGATGGCCTTGAGGATGTTCTCCTCCTTCTTAGGGCCGAAGCCCTTGAGCGTCCTCACCCTCTGCTCCTTGGCCGCCTCCTCCAAGGTCTCGATGCTGACCACGCCCAGCTCCCTGTGGAGCCTCATAGCGATCTTAGGGCCTATCCCCTCCAACTCGATCATCTCAGGCACTCCGTGGGGGAGGCTCTCCCGCAGCTCCTGGAGCACCTTGGACTCGCCAGTTTCCAGATACTCCTCGATGGTGGCGGCGATACTCTTACCCACGCCGGGAATCTGGTCCAGCTCGTCACGATCCTTTATGTCTGAGATGTCCTCTGTGAGTGCGGTGACTCGCTGGGCAGCCATGTTATAGGCTCTGCTCCTGAACCTGTCGCTCTTAATTGTGAGTATCTCCCCTATCTCGTAGAGGACTGCGGCGACCCGGGCGTTGACGCTCATAGCATGGATTCAGATTGTGTCAGAGAATAAGAAGCCATCTTTCACCTGGATTTAAGATGTTCAAGCATCATTTTTTCTGTTCATAGTGTAGATTAAGGAAGTCTCCTTATTCCCGGTATTTTGTCAAAGCCTTTATCGAAGGAGTATATCTCGTCTACATCATAATTTCTCATGACCTCTATGGCGAGTGCGTCGTTAGGTTGAACCCCGATCTCACTGCCTAGTTCTGTTGCACTATAGTATGTATCGCTGCTTACTCCTTTGATTTCCACGTTATCTAAAGTGTATAGTCCCATTATCATGGCTGAGAGTTGGCTCGGGGTCATCCCTCTCTTAAGGATGTTTGCCACCTCAGATAGGTGGACGACTGTTGTTAGTACAGTTTCCTCTCCACTGTTTATCCTGACCATTGTCGCCTTTGCTTCTTCTTTCATCTGCGCCTCTTTGTCTCCTAGTTTCCGTCCAGGTCTGTAGTATGCATAGATGAATACGTTGGCGTCCAGGAACCTCATTTGACGGCACCGTAGAAGCGGTCCTCGAACTCGCCCCAGTCCTCAATGGCATTAACACCCAGATCAACTTTGTCGAAGTGTATTGTCAAGTCAGCTCTACGTTTAGGGATTATCTTGAGGTAGTCTCTACGCTTCACGATGATCACCTCTCTATCTTCTGTAACCTCGTTCTTCCTCCAGTCAGGTGGAAGCATCACTCTTCCCTGAGCATCCACCTTCCTAATCTCTACCCCAGATTCCATTAACTTTCCCCAATAATATAGAATTAGACCCAAATATTTAGGTTTATACCCAGTTCTTATTTAATCTCCCTAGCAAGCTCCCAGTAGTGCTGGAACACGTCTTTGCACCACTTGAGGGCGACTGGGTCTGTCGACGTGAAGCCCCTGTAGTTGAACCTTCCCTCCATGTTGGGGAAGCAGAGGATGGCGAGCTCCTTCTCCGACATGTAGAGTATGAGACTCACCTCTAGGAGCCGTTCGTTGTAGACGCCGTCGGCCTTGAAGCGTCTTACCTGCTCGTCGCTGAAGTATCGCTCCCTCTCGCCCTTCATCTCGTCCGGGACGTGGAGGGTCTCGCCGTGGAGGAAGCGGCACTCTACGCCGCGCTCGAAGCTGTTCCTGATGTGGGGGAATGCGCTGGAGATGTACGGCAGGTTGATGTCCCAGACGTACTCCTCGGCTTCCCGCAGTATCTTCTGGACCCTGTGGATGGAGACCATGACGTCGTCGTTGACCGCGCAGCCCCTGAGCTCACCCATCCTTGAAGCGTACTCGTCTGGGAGCTCGCTGAGGACGTGGCTCACGAAGTAGTCGCGGTGCGTGGAGGTGAACTCCACGGTGCCCAGCTGTCTGAGCACGAGCTCGCCGAAGGGCGTGAGCTCTAGGAGTCCGTCGTTTCTGCGGGTGGTGAGCCCGTTCTCGGTGAGCCTTGAGAGGTGGCGGCTGACCTCCTGGGTGGTTATGTCCAGCTTGCGGGATAGGTCGCTGTAGTTGGATTTCTCTGTGTATAGTTCTCTGAGTATCCTGACCCTGTCCTCGTTGCTGACCTCGAACATGAGGTCGTAGAAACGGTCCGAATCGCTCACTTGAACCAGAGACAGGTATTGGTTGAGGTCTCTTTAAAGCTATTGACAAGGGAGACCCTATTTTTTAGAGTTGACATGTATGAAGATCCGTTTTTCAGGTTTGATTGGTGTTTCTCAGACCATTGGATATAACAACACATGCGCGCGTTTAGGGCTGCTTTGGCTGAGCTGAGATAGTCTTTTTCTCGATTAACCCTAATATCAACATTCGTAAATATACAAAAAGGAAGGAGGTTAGCTGAACAGCTGTTCTAGCCTGTCCACCAGACCGGCGAGGTACTGGAAGGCGCTTTCAACTGGCTCGGGCTTCGTGAGATCAACCCCAGTCTTTTTCAGGTTCTCCGTGGGGAACCTTGAGCCGCCTGCTCTGAGGAAGCTATGGTATAGTTTGACTGCGTCTTTGTCGCCTGCTAGTATTGGTTTGGCTAGTGTGTGGGCGCCGCTGATGCCTGTGGTGTACTTGTAGACGTAGAAGTTGGCGTACATGTGCCCGAACTGCGCCCAAGTAATGCCTATGCGGTCGTGGTCATACTCCACCTCATCGCCGTAGCCTTCCTTGAACAGCCTAGCCATCAAGTCGATCAACGTGTCGGCGCTCAGTGGTTTGCCTTCCTCGACCATTGTGTGGGTCTCTAGCTCGAATCTTGCTAGGGTTGGCATTATGAAGAAGTATCTGTGGAAGTTTGACATGGCTTCCTCCAGTAAGGCGATCTGGAACTCCCTGTCTGTCTGTGTTCGGAACAGGTAGTCTCTTACCATGGCTTGGTTGAAGTTGCTCGCTACCTCTGCCTCGAACAGCGTGTATCGCCCATAGATGTAGGGCTGGTTTCTCCATGAGTGGTAGCTGTGCAGCGCGTGTCCAAGCTCGTGGGCTAGGGTACTCAAGCTGAAGACATCGTCAGCCCATGACATCATTATGAAGGGGTATGTCTCGGCTGTCGCGTTGGTGAAGGCGCCTTGGCGTTTGCCCTTGTTTCGGACGCGGTCAACCCATCGTTGTTCTAGGGCTCCCTTTTGGATGAGGGCTACTATCACGTCTCCCAGGGGCGCCAATCCTTCGCTTATCCATTCCACAGCTTGCTTATAGGATACATAGGGTTTCTCTGTGGTTAGCGGTGCCTTGATGTCGTATACGTGGAACTTGTCTACGTCCATTATTTCCCTGCGGAGACGCCAGTAGCGGTGCCATGTTGGCAGGTTCTTCTTGAATACTTCCAGTAGGTTGTGGTATACCTCGACCGGGATCTTGTCAGGCTCCAGTGAGGCGTGGAGGCTGGACTCGTAGCCTCTCGCCCTCACGTTGAACACATCCTGCCTTATCTGGGTGATGAGGGTTGACGCCATGGTGTTCTTGACTGCGAGGTAGCCGTCAGAGTAGTTCTCAAACGCTGTGCGCCTTGTCTCTCGGTCTGGGTTGGTGGTTAAGCCGCCTATGCTGGCTTGGCCTACCTCGATCTCTGTTCCCGTTGATGATTTAGCTGGCTTGAATGACAGGTCCGCGTTGTTCAGGGAGCTGTAGATGGTGGGTGCGCCGCTGAAGGGGTCGCTGGTCATGGCGAGTATCTCCTCGACGCCGGCGCTGAGTATGTGCTTCTGGTTGTGCCTTATCTTGTCCAATGCGTGTTTATAGAACGCTATCGGGGGGTTGGATTTGATCCATTCCTCAACAGTGTCCAGCCCGATTTCCATCAGCTCGGGCTCGAAGAAGGCTGCGGCTGCCTGAAGCTGTGACAGTAAGCTGCGTGTCTGCCCCAGCCTTGCAGCGTTACGCTGGTTGGTGGTGTCAACCGAGTAATAGTTGCTGGCGTAGTTTATGACCTTTCCAGCGATGATGCCTGCTTTCTGGGCTAGCTCCAGGTACTCGTGTATCTTTTCTGGTCCCTGCTTTATCTTGCCTGATATGCTGAGAGTTTGGGTAGGAGGTTTGTGAGTTCCCCGCATGCTTTCTCCCAGTCCTCGTGGGAGGCGTAGACGCTTTCAAGGTCCCATGTCTCCTCGATGGGTACTTGGCTGCGTGGGGGTAGACTCGATGATTTACTCATATTGTTAGACTCCTATGAAACTCAAAAGTTGATACAGGTTAAGTAGTTTGTGAGTGGGGAGGGTACTCGGTTTTTCTATCTGCCTTTATTGTGTTATTGCTCTTGTCCCAATGTCTTCGAAGAATCGTAGCAGGTACCCGTCTGGGTCTTGGACGAGGAACTGTTTGTTCCCTACCTCTACCTCGTCTTTTCTGTACCATTTCTCCTCGGGATCCATGAAGAGATCGACGCCGTTTTTGACTAGTCGTATGAGCAGTGATTCGATGTCAGGTACCTCGATCTGGAGGTTGATGCCTCTCCCGAGTGGGTGCTCGAACTCGCCTGTCCTCCATGTCCGGGTTAACCCTATCTGGTCAACCATTATCTGAGACTCTCCGAGAGATAGGTATGCGAATCCTTCTTCCTCTCGCTGGTACTCGATTTTAAACCCGAGAATCTCTGTATAGAACCTTAGTGTCTTCTGGAAGTCGGTTATGGATAGCTCAGGGACAAGGCTATTAGACTTCATATGCTACCGGAACCAGTGTCACAGTATTAAGAATTACACCCAAAAAGAGGAGGTAGCGCATCAGAGCCAAAACCAGCCCCATTTCACTTAGAGAAACTAGGCATACAAGTGGAGTCCTACCAAATATGCGAAACTAAGGATATAACCACTTAAACAAATCCTTTCCTCAAACCATTCTTTAGTTTTACATTAAATTTTTTACTTGAGATTATTCATGTTAGTTAGATGTTTATCTGGGATGCTTGGTTAGATTTTTCAAAATATGTTGATCAAAATACATTATCTGCGTTAGTTATAATGATAGCCATTTTGTTCTTATCTATTTTTGTTCATGAAGTTGGACATTTCTTATGGTTCACATTAGTCTTCAAGGTACCTACATCAATAGTTTTAGACCTTAAGGCGTTCCATGCAATCGGACATATTGAACCTGAAAGGTATCCTGATATTCGTGAAAACACTAAGTGGTATATTAAAAATCTAAAAATAACCGCTTTTCTTGGAAATATCCAAGTTATTCCGCTTATCGAATTATCGCTTCTTGTTCCTGATCTACGACTATATAGTTATTTTTTAATCATCTTTTTTACTGTGTACTCGTTTTATGAGACCTTCATAAAAAATCACTGGGAAAATGGTTGGATTGTAGCAGCTTTTAATGTGGAATGAGAATTTGGTATCGTAACTGTATCCCGTATTAGATACAGTCAACAAAATCGTATACATGATAGCCTCCAACAAGGGGAAAACCAGTAATATATCCACCAGTGGACCCAAGAAGGTGCGGGGGGCGGAGTTCGAACCCTCCTAGAAGTGGAGACAGCAGGAAGATTCTTCGACTCTTTCCTTCTTTTATCGAATATTTTATCCTCACTTCAACGGGTCGGGGTCAAACCTCCCGTATATACACGGCATTGCATGAATCCTGCCACAAGCAAGGACCTCACCTACCTAAAGGAACACATTATTCATACGATGTCTCCTAAAAAAAACCGCAAAGTTACCGCCCACTGTTACCAGTTTAGTGCGGGGGGTGGGGTTCGAACCCTAGAAAGCCTGAGCTAGAGGATCGTGAGCCTCTCCTCGTTCGACAGCTCGAATATGGTCGCTAAGCCTCCATATCCAACTCAATCGCGCACAAGTATTGTTTATACTTGAACCTACGATTTGTCACTGTTTGGTCATATTAAAATCAATGTTATAGACCTACCTGCTCCGGGAAACCATAAATGCGTCTCAGGCGCATTTTGCCTCGACTAGCTTTGAACGTGCTCGACTACCTGAAGAGGGACGAGATAGTGGACCTCGCCTGCGACCTGATACGGCAGCCCAGCCTCACAAACAACGAGGGCCCAGCCGTAGACTACATGATCGACTGGTACGAGGACAACGGCTTCGACGAGGTCGTCGTACAGGAGGTGCAGCCCGGACGGAGGCAGGTGCTAGGCATACTCAGGGGCGACGGCACAGGAAAGTCCATTATGTTCAACGGCCACCTGGACATCGACCCCATCACAGGTGACTGGGAATGGGACCCCTACGAGCCAAAGGTGGACGGGAACAGGCTGTGGGGCGCCGGCGTCCACAACATGAAGAGCGGCGACGCCGCGTTCCTCATGGCCGCCCTCGCCATCAAGCGCACCGGCGCCAAGCTCAGGGGCGACCTCGTCTGCGCCACGGTGGTAGGCGAGCTTCAGGGAGGCGTCGGCACCGTCCACATGCTGGAGCAGGGAATCTGGACCGACTACGCGATAGTGCCCGAGCCGTACAGCGTGGACAACATACTCACAAAGTGCGTCGGCGTCCACGACTTCGCAATCAACGTCGTAGGGGAGAGCCACCACATCAGCCGCATGGAGGAGGCCGTCGACGCCATCAAGAAGATGAGGGTAGTCCTCGACAGGATCGACGGGATGGAGTTCGAGGCACGTGACCCGGACCTACCCGGCGCCCCGCGGTGGGTGGCCGGCAGCATCATCGGCGGCAGGAACAGGGAATACGACCTCGCGGGCCCCTACAACATCCCGGACTTCTGCACCGTCATCGTCGACTTCAGGTACCCGCCCGGCTACACGATAGACGAGATCAACCAGCGGTTCAGAGACATGCTTGAGGAGATAGCCGAGGAGGACCCGGAGTTCATGTACGAGTTCGAGTACCCCGTGAACCCAAGGTTCAGGGTCGGCGGAACCGTGATGCCGCCCATGGGCGTAGACCCGGACGCCGAGATCGTCAGGATACTCAAAGAGAACCACAAGACTGTCACGGGTGACTACCCGAAGAAGATCGGCGCCGTGATCCCTAGGAGCTACTGTGGCAACGACACGGCGCACCTTGCTCAGGCGGGCATCGAGTGCTGCCTCTACGGTCCCCGCGGCTACCCCGACCAGGTCGAGAAGCACGTCAGGATAGACGAGATGGTGATATGCAGCAAATCCATGGCGCTCAGCGGGTACCAGGTCGTGACGCGGAGCAGGTGACCTGAAGAGGCTTGACGCACCAGATTCATGATTTTGTCATCAGGCGTCTTCTCTGGTCAGTACGGCTTGTTGTTTGACCGTCTCCACGTCTCGAATGCCTCGAGGGCGCCGGGGCACGGCGCATGGTAGACCCGAGTCCCCCTGTCGCAGAAATCCTTCGACAGCTCCGAATATATCTCCTCGTCCATGAACTCGGCGCCAGGCTCAGCCGCGTCGTACCTCGTCGCCGAGAACACCAGCACAGGTATCCGCGCCCACACGATGGCGGAGTAGCACATGGGGCAAGGCTCACAGCTGCTGTATATCTCACAGTGGGAGGTCTCGCCGTCTTGAGGCAGCGGTGAACCCTGCTTTTTGATGCACCCCAGATCTACTGTACCGAGTTCCCGGCACGCCGCGCGTATGACTGATACCTCGGCGTGTGCCGTGGGGTCGTTGAGTTCTGTTACGCGGTTCCGCTCGATCCAGTACCTTATCACCTCGTCGGTCTCGTCATCTATCTGTAGCAGTACAGCGCCGAAAGGGCCGCCTCCCTCTCCCACGGAGTCTGTGGCGGCATCGCAGGCGAGCTTAATCCACCTGTTAGATTCGACACGTATGCCCTCGTAGCTTTGCTGCGGCCTAGTTGAGGCTCTCTTTGGTTCACTAGCTGAGGCTGGGAGGAGAACCACAGGCTCATAGGGCACCCCTACAGTCACCGATTCACCGTACCTGTACTTAGCCAAGGCTGACCACCCTGAAAAGGCGTGGAGAGAAATAAAGGCTGATCGGCTTATCAGAGAGTTTCTTATGCTTCTACATGTATTTCAGATGGACTGCGTTGTACTCGGAGGCGGAGCAGCAGGAGATATTCAAGGCGCTGAGGCACAGGCTCAGGCGGGACGTCCTCTACTTCCTGTCAGCCGGCCCTGCCACGTACTCCGAGATGCTGGACTCATTCGGCGTGGAGTCGGGTCTCCTCGCCTACCACCTGAGAAACATGGGCGGGCTCGTTAAGAAGGACGGGGAGGGCAGGTACACGCTGACTGCGCTGGGTGAGGAGGCGCTGAGGTTCATCGAGAAGGAGCAGCAGTCAGAGGAGAAACCGTCAGACAGATACCATAGGATCGCAGTCGCCCCTGCGCTGTTCCTAGTGGTGATCATACTGGCTTTCCTCGGCAGCGCCTACTCGAACATGGAGCACCAGCGGAGCATGGAGACTGAACTTCTCTGCGAGGAGACGATGAGCATAGTGGACGACGCGCTGGGCCTCGTCTACGGCGTCTTTGAGGAGTGGGAGGTGGACAGGGCGACGTGGACCGAGCTACTCATAAGCCTCGTAAAGCTGGACGAGAACCTCGGGGAGCTAGCCGAGACAGGGGAGTACGCCGGCTTGAGTATCTACGGTGAGACGCTGCCAACCTACATCGACGAGTTTAAGGGCGTCCTGATGAACTCCGATGACAGGTACCCAAGCCTCACGATAGAGAAGCGCCACCTAATACGCGAACTCCACACAATGCTTCTAGAGATAAAGGACCAGATCGGCGTCAAGTAAAGAAATCTTTTCAAGAACCGTTAAAAACACGTACGAGACGCCCAGACACGGGCTAATATGACTGACTGGAGAGCCGTGGCTGCCATAGTTCTGCTGGCATCGGTGTGCATCGCCGCGTTGTCGCTGAGCCAACCTGAGGGCCCCGCTGAGCCGGAGGCCGCGGAAGCCGACTCCATGCACATCACCATAGGTGTGGTGAGCGCGTCGCAGAACGAATACCCGGTCAACGAGTACCTGCTCGAACTCGCCGAGAGAGACGTCTCGGAGTACTGCAGCAGCACGGGGGTGGAGTGGAGCTTCGGCTACATCCACGAGTCGGCTGAGGGAAGCGCCTCAACGGCCATGAAGCTGACTGAGGGGTTTAAGGAGGGTGGAGTCAACCTTCTGCTGGGTTACCCGTGGAGCAGCTTCCTCTGCAGCGGAGCAATGGGATACGTCACCGAGAACGACATGTTGATCGTCAGCACCGCCTCCACCTCCCCGCTGATGGCTATAGAGGATAACGTCTACAGGCTCACAGCCCACGACTGGGCGCAGGGACAGGTCATAGCCGCCGTCCTCGATGATCTGGGTATTGAAGCCGTGGTGGCCATCGAGAGGGGCGACGCCTGGGCCGAGGGGATAACCTCGACGCTCGCTGAGTTATATCCCGGTGAGATGGTTCAGATAGAGTACCCAGGTGAGACCGAGATCTTCGCAGAGTACCTTGATGATGTTCAGAGCCATATAGACAGAATGACCGGGCAGTACGGCTCTAGCCATGTTGCGGTGTTGCTTGTGAGCTTCAGCGAAGCGGCTACGGTCCTCCACGAAGCCGCTGATTACCCGACACTACTGAACGTAGCGTGGCTGGGGACAGACGCTAGCGTAGACGACGAGAGAATAACTGAGATAGCACCAGAAGAGGCGGTGAAGGTCAGGCTCATCGGGCCCAGGCAGGGCGTCGTGAAAAGCGAGCTATTCCAGCGCGTCAACGGCGAGTACTCGGAGAGGTACCCCGCTGGGCTAGGTCTGTACACTGGGAACGTCTACGACGGCTACTGGCTGCTGGCGCTATCCGTCATCGAGACGGGCTCCACTGGAGGCGACGCCGTGGCAGCCGTCCTGCCAGCCGTAGCCGAGACCTACAGGGGCGTCACTGGGCCCTTCACTTTCGACGCCTACGGTGACCGCGTCACTGCTCTGTGGGAGCTGTACGGCTATTTCGCCGCGAGCGAGGGGTGCAGTAGCCGCGTATGCGGCGAGTACAACGCTACGACCGGGGAAATCGAGTGGTATATGGAGAGCCCTCAATGAAGAGACTATGGGTTATAGGGATACTTGTGCTTGTCTCGTCCATGCTGATAGCGGCCAGTATGTACGATAAGATGGATGAAGCCCCCGAGGCCCCTGAGCCTCGTGAGAGCTTGAACGTCACCAAGATCGGCGTCACGGTTCCAAGGGACGGGGAGGCTCTCACATACTTAGTAGGGCTCGCCGAGCGGGACATCAACGGATACGCCGACAGCCTCGGCTGCCCCACGCGGTTCGAGTTCATCGTCAAGGCATGCGGAGGAGACCCGCAGATAGCCTACGACAACACATACAAGTTCCATGACATGGGCGTCAACCTCATCGTCGGTCACCCGTGGTCCAGCATGCTCGGGTCCCAGATGAGGAAGTACGTAGCCGAGAACGGCATGATGCTGATGAGCCCCTCCTCGACCTCACCTGACTGGAGCATACCGGGGGACAACGTGTTCAGGATCTGCTGCACCGACGACGCACAGGCCGTCCCCATCAGCCAGATGCTGGGATCACTGAACATCGAGTACGCCCTGATATTCTACAACTCCAGATGGACTTCGGAGAAAACGATAAACAGGCTCACCTCGCTGTACGGCGGCGACGGGGATTACGACGTGTTACCCTATGAGCCCACCATCAACCTCGGCCCCCCATACAAGAATGCAGGGTATGACAAGGTGGTCATGAGGAAAGACTACTGCGACTACCTCGGTGAAGCGGAGTCGCTGATAACAGAGTCAGGGGCCAACAGAACCGCCGTCGTCCTCATCGGCTTCTGGGAGACCCTCAACATACTCGGGCAGGCCCTCGAGTACCCCGCGATGAGTGAAGCCACGTGGATAGGCTCAGACGCGGCGTACCAGCTCACGGCGAACTGGCCTGAGGACGTCACCGAGGCAGCGTCCACCGCCCTCGCGGACCTGACGCTGCTTCACCCCTACCCGTCCCCCGAGAACAGCTCAGCCTACCGTCGTCTGAGCGACGAGTACAAGGCGGCGACGGGCGAGGAACTGGACCACCGGGGAGCGAACTACTACGACGGCTGCTGGATATACGCCCTCGCCGTCATGGAGACTAACACGACCGACGTCGAGGAGGTGAAGGCGGCGGTGCGTGAGATCGCGGAGACCTACAGGGGGGTGAGTGGCCCGTGCAGACTCAATCAGGACGATGATAGGCGTCTCTGTAACTACGGCATCTACGGCTACGGCGAGGATGAAGGAGAACTAAAGATCACGCGGCGAGGAATATTCAACGCCACAACAGGGGAAGTAACGTGGCGTGTAAAATAATATGTCGGACTTGAGCAGTAAACTGCGCCGTAGCCCATTCGAAGGCGTTAGGAGAAGAGGCCGGACGGGTACCGTGCCTTTCCGCCGAGCCACTCCTCGATGCGGAGCAACTGGTTGTACTTCGCAGTCCTCTCGCCGCGGCAGGGTGCCCCGGTCTTGATCTGGCCGCACCCTATGCCGACGCTGAGGTCAGCCACGAACGGGTCCTCGGTCTCGCCGCTGCGGTGGCTCGCCATCACCGTGTAGCCGCTGTCCATAGCCAGCTTCGCCGCGTCCCTCGCCTCGGTCAGGCTGCCTATCTGGTTCACCTTCCAGAGGAGGCTGTTGCAGGCGCCCATCTCGATGCCCTTCCTGAGCCTCTTCACGTTGGTCACGAACAGGTCGTCGCCCATGATCTGGATTGGCAGCGCCTCGGTGGCCTCCACGAAGCCCTCGTAGTCCTCCTCCTCAAGGGGGTCCTCGATGCTGGCTATCGGGTACTTGGAGATGAGCTCGCTGTACTTGTCGATGAGCTGGCCCCGCGTTATCTTCTTCCCCATGAAGCTGTAGCCGCCGTCCACGTAGAAGCTGCTGGCGGCCACGTCCATCGCCAGCTTGGTGGCGCCGCCGTACCCCATCTCCTCCGCCGCGCCGACTATGGCGTCCAGCGCCTCCTCGGGGCTGTTCACGGGTGGGCTGAACCCTCCCTCGTCGCCCACGTTGATTGCGTTCTTCCCGTACACCCGTAGGAGCCGGGTCTTGAGGGCCTGGTATATCTCGGAGCCCATGACGACAGCCTCCTTGAAGCTCTTGGCCCCTGTTGGGGCTATCATGAACTCCTGGAAGTCCAGCTGGTTCCCCGCGTGTTTCCCGCCGTTGACGACGTTGAAGAAAGGCACCGGAATGAGATTGGCGTCTCTCTCGATGTACTCGTAGAGCCTCAGCCCGAGGCTCGCCGCGGCCGCCTTGGCGCAGGCGACGGAGACGCCTAGGACCGCGTTTCCGCCTAGCCTCCCCTTGTTATCTGTGCCGTCCAGCTCGATCATAATCTTGTCGATGCTTCTCTGCTCCGTAACGTCTCGGCCGATGAGCTTGACCGCTATCTCAGTCTTTACGGCGTGGACCGCCTTGGTGACGCCCTTGCCGTGGAACCTTCTCCC
>JAFGTA010000030.1 GCA_016934355.1 Candidatus Bathyarchaeota archaeon
AACGATGGGCGCGGAGAACATACTGGTGGACGTCTGGTACGGCGACGCATGGAACAACGTGTTGTCAGACCTGAGTCCGGGGTGGAACAACGTCTCGGTCACGCAGTACCTCGATTCAGGTACCTTCACCATAAGGGTGAGAGACGGCACGTCTACATCGGACGCGCTCCTGGACAAGTGGGACATCGACGTCTCTCTGCTCCACGTGTGGGGCTCGACCTACACGGCTGAGGTAGAGTTTGAGGGCACGAGTAATCTATACGAGTGGACGCAGATCGAGTGGACCGTGGACAGCGCGTGGACGAACGCATCCATCAGAGTGGACATAAAGCTCTACAACTACTCGGGCGGCGCGTACCCTGAGTCGGGGAATGGTTTCAGTAACTACACGTCGGACTCCGCGGGCGTCGACGAGACGAAGAGCCAGGTGATCACGGACAGCCCCATGGACTATAGAAACGCGATCAGCGAATGGAGGATAAAGATAAGAGGCAAACACACGTCCGAGTTTGAGCTAAACGTCGACTACATCGCATTCAACACGACATACTACGACGAGTATATAGCTCAGACAGAGTTCGTCTTCACCGACGTCACCGACAACGAGTCCTCAAACCTGAACTTCACCGTCGTCAGCCACAACAGCATAGACGGCGCGACGGTGACCCTGCAGGTCTGGAACTACACGTCCTCCAGTTTCCCGTCCAGCGGAATGGGGTACCTCAGCTACACCTCAATAGGGGCAAACAACACGAGGTGGCTCAATGTCACCAACAACGCACAGAGCTGCCTCAGCGGCAGCTACGCCAGAATAAGGATTACCGCGGTATACTCCACAACGGATTACTACCAGCAGGTCACAAACTTCGTGAGGCTCCTGCAGGAGGAGTCCACACTCGTCAACGACTACGCGCTTAGGGTCATCAACAGCGGTGCAGACCTCTACACAGTTCGACTCGTCAGAGTGTCGGACAGCAACATAGATCGACTCGTCAACTGTACCATCTACCTTAGCTCAGGGGAGACCCAGCTACAGGTCATCGACGGCGGCTTCACCATGACCACGGGCACATGGGCCAACCTACCCGCAGCCAGCAGCCTGGACATACTCATTGAGGCCTCCACAGTGCACCTGCAGTACGCCAGCGTCATCGACGCGGAACTCGAGGTGCTGAGGGACAGCACCTCCACGTACACCAGGCTCCCGATACAGTTCACCATAACCTAAGCAAAGCCACAGCGAGGAAAGAAAAATAGGTAAGGAATTGATGCAACATAACCATGGATTGGCACTGCCGTCGTATTCCTTCAGCCACACTACACATTGTATTTAAAATAAATCAAAAAGGAAGCTTGGTAAAAAACTGACCTCAAAATTTTTTACACTCAAAAGGACGCCGTAACCACAATAGGAACATGCCCTTGCTCTAGGAACGTAAATGTTCAACTCGCCTATGTAATCTCATCAGTCAGTCTAAAGTATTAGATGAACGGAGACTGGTCCAAACACTAGCAGATATATTATTTTCTGTGAAATATATTTGAGCTAGAAATGCACAAAAGTAAATGTATTCAATGTTTTCTACTGGCTAAAAGGTGAAACCCTGTACCATAATCAAATTATAGTAAATTTTATTCATGAGACTAGATAAATGCGAATAACTAGATTAGTAATCGTACTGATTATACTGCTTCAATTGTTCTCGATTAAACCAGTTTCAACCATAGTAAATGCAGAGCCCGAGGGAACCCTTGTGGGGGGCAAGATACGATGGAACACAGTCTGGACCAAGGAGAACAGCCCCTACATCCTTAAAGATGACGTTAGGATTCCACAAGGTGTAAAACTTAGGATAGAGGAAGGCGTTGAAGTCGATTTTAATATTTGGTCAATTACCATAGAGGGCTCCCTCAGAGCCAGTGGAACCCACGATGAAAGAATACTATTCAACATCTCAGATACTACGCTGTCTGGATACCACAAGGCCAGAATCTACTTCACCCATGAGAGCAAGCCTTGGGAGGACAGCACCACCGATGGCTGTCTCCTCGAGTATGTCGATATCCGTTGCGCTAACTACACAGCCGAGTACGGTATCATAAGAGGGGGCACGTTAAAACTCGATCACGTATCAATTTATGGTTCCCTTTATACTCTAAATGAATACCATGCAGTCAGAACTGACGGTATCATAACTAACTGCCTTTTTGATAGTGTAATCTTAGCAGTGTACATGGAAGAAGGGATTATAGAGAATAACCAATTTTCGAACATAAAAAAAGGCGCTGCAATCAACATAGTAAATGGGACAGTAAAAGATAATGTAATAGATAACACGCAAATAGGAATAAACGTTAAAAACGCACTGATACTTAATAATACAATATTAAACACGAAAATATATGGAGTATTAATAAAAAATATTGTAGATACATATGAAGGAGATATATTGAAACCTAAAATAATAGAAAACATTATCAGAGGATGCAAAAAAGACGCATTATATATTTCCGGATACATTAAACCATTAATCAGAAGAAACCTCATAATAGACAATGAAAATGGAATATATTTTGATGAAAACTCCTTTCAGAATGGGCTAATTCCAAGGATAGAATACAATGTATTTTATAACAATAATAATAACATAAACGTAGAGAATGAAGACCCCAGAATTGAGATTAATTTACTAAATAATTGGTGGGGTACAAACAACATAACTTTAATTGAAGACAAAATCTATCATGAATGCGATGACCCCCACCTCAATAATATTCTTTATAAACCTTTCTTAAACGCGTTACCTAGCGGTCTTCCAGAGATAAAGTACGAGTATGAGGCATCGGTAAAACCAAATGAAATAGAGTTAAATAATCAAATAACGGTCTCAGGTAAAGTTAAACCGTCTTTAGAGAAGGTTGAGATCCAATTAACATTGATGGCACCAGATCAAAGCAATCGTATTGAATCGTTAATAACTGAGGAGGATGGTAGTTTCTCGTATAAATTTACTCCAGATTCCATCGGGGTTTGGAAAGTATACATAATCCCCGCCGAAAATCAATTGTTTATCGATACAGAATTTCGCGAATTAGAGTTTAAAGTGATAAAAAGAAGTAGCAGAATAGACGACTGCGCAGCATCACCAAAAGTCGTCTTGAAAGAGGACGAAGTCACAATTATAGGGGTGCTCAAACCACGCTTACCTAATGAATGTATACATGTGCATGTCACTGATCCAGATGGAGCGAGATATCAAGAACAGATAATCACAGACAATGAGGGCAAGTTTAGGCATGTATTACTAGCCAAAGTCTCTGGCAATTACAGCATTAATTTCACATGGCAAGGCACAGCCGAAGTTGAAGACGCCTCAGAGACCATAATCTTACAGGTTCACGAGCCCGCCCAGTTAGTAATCGTAATTAAAGACATATTTGGTTCTCCAGTTCAGGGTGTAGATATTAGATCAGTCTTTCAACCTAAGGGTCAATGCAGCCTAGCGAGCACAACTAATTCAAACGGGACAGTTATTTTCTCGGAAATTCTATCGGGCGACTATAACTTCACTGTTATGAAAGAAAATTATGAACCGAGTACTATTTCATCTCTATCAAGCGAAGGTGGGTCATCCGAGCTTGAAGTTAACTTATTACATGTATCTGCTGGTTCCACTTCAAGCCAGATAAATAAAAGTCAGTCGAACCCCGATGAGGCTTCATTAATCTATGGATCAATACCAAGCATTCTGACACTTGTCATCACAATCGCGTTATACATCGTGCTACACCGGGGAAAAAGTAAATCCTAGGTTTACCAATACAGATAATCTTGAATCTAATGGTAGGAAAACAGCGAAAGAATGAACATGCGCGTGCTCTTCGCGTCTTCCCAGCCGGCTTATAATGGCTCCCCTAAAAATATTGATGTATGCACGTTATTTGTTGGAACACCTTCTACACGCGTGCCATCTGAACGAAGTATAATATTCATCATAGTATTCCTTAGCCGCATCAATTGTATTGAACTCGTACCAGCCACCATTCAAGCGCAACTCGTTTATCCCTTTATTTTTCTGCTGATACGGTTTACATAATATACATGATTCACGGTGAAGAGTGACATATTTCGACGGGTAATCAATGTTCAACCAGTACCTCAACTAAGATACCACATCCTCAATCTAAATCTCCTGGTTTGAGGGCGACGTCAGTTGCTCTATCAACTCTTTTACTTGCTGTTCCAGATTCTTACGGATGGTAACATCCCTAACCCAAGCAATAGTAGCTATTAATTCTCCTTCCTGCGTTATCGTCGTTGCCTCGATCTCAATCCATTTCCCAATTGGCTCCCCCGTATATACGGTGTGATTGAATCTTCCCTCCTCGAAAAGCTGTTTCCGCACCCACTCAACATAGCCTTTGTTTTCGGGAAAGAAGATGTTCGATTTTTTACCGATCATCTGATTTTTACTTTTTCCAGTTATCTCGGTCATGGCTTTATTAACGTAGATTATTTTATGGTCAGTGTTTGAGATGATTATACCGCAATACGAGTTCTCGATGGCGGCCTGAAACATCATGTTTTTTGATATCAGCTCTCGCTTGACGTCGTCGATAATGATATCGGATATATCGCTGGAAGTCTCTTTTAGGTGCTCAAGATACCACATGTGTGAGTTTAATGCGAAGCCCCTAAGCTCTGGGGAGGCTTCGTTCTGTAACGCTGACCAGAACTCGAATCCGAGCTTGAAGTCTTCAGTAATTTTTGGTAGATTTTTAAGCATCCGTGTTTTTATTATCGGGAATCCGTCGGGTATCGTGCCGTAGTTGAGAAACTCGATGATTCTTTCTCGTTCCCATTCTGTGAAGAGGTAGCTTCGCATATTAGCGTCAAATATAATAACCATCATATAAAATTACAGCCAATAAATACAAGTAATTACAGTGGTTGTTATCGATATACATAACATGCACGCTCAATACGTCTGCTGAAGATTTTTTTAGGTATTGTTCTACTCACAAACTTACTTTTATTAAAGATCCTTTACTAAAGTCGGCTAAGAGAATGAGGGTCTCGCCTGACCCTAGGGGTCTTGGCCGAATCCTTTTTTTATCTTCGTATAGATCTCAATCTATAGGGCACGCATTCGGTATCCATATGGCTTATGCCTTTCTGCTTCATGAGTTAATGTCAATAATATATAACAGAAGTAGTTACTCGCGTTCCAAGATCTTTATATCAAGGTAAAGGTGACAAAGACGGCATGGAAGGAAGAAATAGAATAGTGATCAATGACATGAAACATACGTTACACAGGTTCGCTAACATCAATCCCAAGTCATCATCCAGCGAGGATGAGAGGTTCAAATTAATAATGTACAAGATAATCGAAGAACCGTTCTAGTCACACTCCTTGAAACCTCTGATAATGATATTGAATTACTCAATATAATTCGTATCAACAGAGTAAAATCATTAAACCCATGTTGTATTGTGTACGAGACTTAAATTAGCCAGTTATTAGGAATGAAACAAAGGAATACCTATGATTAATAGTTATTACCCAAGTATTTCACACATATGCTTAGCAAGGAGATCTCAAGGGTCTTCGACTACAAGCCCGGAGAAGACATAGAATCAATCCCGCCATTAAGGGCGCCGGGCACCGATCAGGAGTCGAGTATAAAGGGAATCAGCCCCTCCATGCTGCATGAATCCAAAACGCGCTAACTCGTCGATGCTCGCGAATTAACAGTCAGAACAGTGGATCAGCTGGAATATACTACTCACATCACCCTGCCCCAGAATGAGATAAAGAGAGCCTAAAACAAAACGACAACCCTCAAAATAAGCTGAAAAAACAATAAATCTAATAGCATTCAAATAACCTATACAACACCACATACCAGAAAAAGACTAAATCACCAATGAAACACGCACAAGAAACATAAAACCACCAAAATAACAGCTAAACAGCGTTAAAGATGAGCCCCGGAAAAACGCTTATAGTAAGTAGCACACTATAAGGGAAACGCCGAGTCGTGGCACCCAGCAACACCCGGACAAGAAAAGAACAAGATACTAAAGCGTGTACTCTTTGCCCACCTCGGGCAGAGCAACCGACCCATAACACTTCTTGAACAGCTCCGGCTCCTCGCAGTGAACAGGGTACACCTTCCCGGGCGCCACGTAATCCACCGCCTCCCCCAGCTCCTTCGGGCTCATATGCCCCGACGCGTGAAGCTGATGATACTCCAACCCGAAGTGCCTCAGCCAGTTCAGCAGCACATCGTGCTCGATATCCTCCTCGCTGAAAGGCTCACTCATACTATAGATATAGTGGCTCCCCGACTCCGGACGCAGATCGATCAGCTCCGTGAAATTGCTGAAATCAAGGTTCAGGATAAAATCCGTGGGACGCTTCCTAAGCTCCTCAGACGTGATTATCCTGTCCATGAAAGGCCTCTCCCAGTAATAGTAGTCCTTAACGCTATACGTGCCGCTCCGCTTCCTACGGTAATACACCCTGACCAGGTCATCCGTATGCGGGTCCGGCAGATCAAGGCGCTCATCCTCTATAAGCCGGTCCAGCAGGTACGCCGTCTTCGGGTTGATGACCATCACCCTCCCGCAGCTCTCGGCAGCCCTGTAGAACGTGCGCAGCCTGTCCATGTCCCTGCTCGGGTGAGTGTATATCACGGACTTCCCGTCCCTGTCAGCCTCGGCGCAAACCTCCTTGACCCCCCGCTCCACCTGGGCCTCCGACAGGTTCTTCCTCCGCCCCCTCCGCGCCATCCTAGTGCCCTCGCACACCATGACGCCCGGCTCCGCGTACTGCGCCGACTCCAGAAACTCTTGAGTCATGTCCGCCCGGGGGCCGTGAACCCTCATGTCCCCCGTGTAGACCAAGGTGCCCTCGCTGTGACGGATGATGTACCCGTAGGCCGCCGGGATGCTGTGGTCTACGTGGATGGGCTCCACCTCGACGCCGTCGATCTTAACCAAGTCACCCGTCCTGAAGCCCCTGTAGTCGTGGTCACCGTAGTTGCTCCAGGTGCTGGTCTTCTCCATAGCCTCCATGAACAGCTTAGTGCCCTTCCCAGAATAGATCGGGATGCAGGGGTCAAGGAACCTGATGTGGTTCACGTGGTCGCTGTGCGCGTGTGTCAAGAACACCGCCTGGTACCCCGGCTCACAGTACCCGACGGGCGTCCCCTCGAGCACGTCCTCCCTGTACAGCCCTTCAAGCTCAGGCAGCAAACCGAACTCGAAGTAGTCGCGGAGATACCCCCGCGGCTGAAGCCAGTTCACGTAGTAGTCGGAGCCCATGGTAAAGCTCTGCCCGAAGTCGAACCAGAGCCGCGTGTCGCCGTCTACCAGCAGTATCTTGTTGCCGCCTATCTCGCCGACGCCGCCGTAGAACCTCAGGGACACCATACCGGCTGTGAATGTACCCGGCGCCTATAAGAAGCATAGGGAATGAATTTATCCGGTCCCGCGGCTAAACGTGGGTGATGACCCCACCCAAAACCGTCGCAGTCGTCGGCTACAAAGACTCCGGGAAGACCCGCGTCGTCGAGGCCCTCGTCAACGAACTCACAGGCAGAGGACGGAGGGTGGGCACCCTCAAGCACACAGCCGAGGACACAGGGTTCGACACCCCCGGCAAAGACACGGCGCGTCACCGCGAAGCAGGGTCCAAGGCCACCGCCATACTCCACGACAACGCCGCCGCCATCTTCATCGACGACCATGTCTCAGTCGCCGACGCTGTCAAGGCGCTTGGACACCTAGACATACTCATCATAGAGGGCTTCAAGACGCTGGACACTCACGCCCGGATACTGGTGCCCAGAAAGGACGAGGACGTAGGCAAGCTATCTAACGGTCTGGAGATAGCGGCTGTTATGATAACCGGCTCAGGGTTCACAGGCGTCACAGACCTGCCTATGGTGCCCCTCGCAGAGGCCTCAAGGCTAGCAGACATCGTCGAGGACAGATCGTACCCCATGCTCCCCGGCGTCAACTGCCGAGGCTGCGGCTACGACGACTGCCGAAGCCTAGGCGAAGCCATCCTCAGAGGCGAAGCGGATGCCAGCCAGTGCGTCAGAAACAGCGTCGAGTTCACCCTACGCGTCAACGGCGAACCCGTGCCCCTCGGAGGCTTCGTCCAGCGGGCGTTCAAGGGCATGCTAGTCGGGTTCCTCAAGTCCCTCAAGGGCGGCGACGACCCCCGACGGGTCGAGATAGCGTTCGAGGTACAGGAAGATGAGTGAGCCCCTACACATCTGCATCGATAGCAACGAGGCTTCCAGCCGCCGAGACATAGTCAACTACATGATGTGGAACGGCGTCGAAGTCGACGTACGGCGGCTCGACGTATGCGACTACGTCGTCAGCGACCGCGTCGGCGTCGAACGCAAAGACGTCAGCGACTTCCTCGGCAGCATGAAGGACGGCCGCCTCTTCAACCAGGCACGGGACATGTCCGAGATATACGAGCGCCCCGTAGTCATCCTCGAAGGACAGCTCAGCCGCGCATTCAAACGCAGCGCCATGAAGCCCGCAAGCGTCTACGGCGCCCTCAGCAGCCTAGCTCTGGACTACGGCGTAAACATCATCCCCACCGACAGCCCCGAGTCCACCGCCGTGCTCCTCCACCGGCTCGCCTACCGCGAGCAAGCCAAGGAGGACCGCACCATACAGCTCCGAAGCGTAAACCGGAGCCTGCCCCTCCACGAGCAGCAGGTATTCCTCCTCTCAGGGCTCCCCCAGATAGGCACCACCCTCGCCCAGGAGCTGCTCAACGCCTACGACTCCCCGATCAGGGTGATAGAGGAGTTCGCAAACGCCGAGGTGCGGGTCAGCAAGAGCGGCAAAACAAAGAAGCTGCTGGGGCCGCTGGCCGAGGTGAAGGGCGTGGGACCCGTCATCGTCGAGAAAGCGCAGCGGCTGCTACGCGAGTCATACCCCGCCCTCTGCGGCGCCGAGGAGAAGGATTGAGTCTATCACAGGTTTCTCATCCTAAGAACTTGGTTAGAACCTTCATCGTCATCTCGCTGAACTCCTGCTCCTCCCTCAAACGCTTCGCGTCGCGGGTGTCCCAGGTGTACGACCTGATGCGGTAAATGAACTCGTCCACTACCTTGAAGACGATCGGCAGCGGGTCCTTCTCCACAGCCAGGAAAGTGCCGGCCTCCTCGTTAAGCCACGCCCTAAGAACATCATCGGATGGTATCACGTTAGTCCCCGCTCCAGTGCCTGACTGACTAGATATAAGGTAAATCGAATGAGGATATGGAGCCGCGATCCAACGCCTTGAGCTAAATCCTCTCCAGATACCGCTCCAGCTCCCACCACCGCGTCTCAGACTCGTCCAGCCTTCAGCCAGTTTAGGCGCCTAAACTATGGGTTATGTTGAAGCCGGGTCACCTGCCCGCGTATTTTGAAAAGCGTAAAGTAAGAGCTTGTCACCGTATTCTACGTGAACCATAATGAGACCCTTGAATAGAAGGTCAATGAGCGTCATCCTAATCGTGGCGCTGACAGCGAGCACTCTCGGACCCGCGCTGGTCCGCGGATACACGGCGGAGGTGATAACCGGCACCATCGCGAGCCCTCTCCCAACCAGGCCCGAGCCAGTGCTAATAGGAGGAACACTCGACGTAGTGGTGAAATCCGCGTCTGAGCCAGGCACAGTCTCGGCGCGGGTCTACAACCCGTACGACTCGGCCAGCCTCACTCTATCAGATACATCAGCCGGAGGCGATGAGACGTACACACTCACATTCAAAGTCCCGGACGACATCCTACCCGGGCTCTACTCCCTGAACCTCGCCTACACGGTTGGCGGCAACCCTGTCAACGTAACTCAGAGCAGGTGCGTCTGGACCATGGAGGAGTGGCCCACCGAGCTCACCATCGGCCACATCAGCGACATCCACCTACCCTACGGGGCTGACTGGTTCGCAAGGTACGCCTACGAGACAAACCTGGTGAACCCAGACATGGTGATCATCACAGGCGACATAGTCGACGTCGAGACCATCGCCGCGGCGTGGAGCCACTTCCAGGGCACCTTGCAGCAGATGGATCAACCAACCTTCGCCCTCCCGGGTAACCATGACTACACATCGGGCAGCGTGCTATGGCAGAAGTACGGTGGCATGCTCAACTACAGCATAACCATGGGCGACTTCCTCTTCGTCGCGTTGAACAGCAGGGGTGGCGGCTTCATCGAGCCGCCGGACCTCGTCTGGGCCGAGAAAGTGCTCCAGGAGAACCCCGACAAGGTCAAGATAATTGGGTTCCACCACCCTCTCCTCAGCAGCGAGTACGAGGACGACGAGGGAGCCGTGACGGGCGGCGAGATCACCGGCAGCTACACCGACATCGAGGAGTTGACAGACGCCATGTACTTCACATGGTTAGCCAACATGGACGAGGCAACCGAGATACTAAGACTCATCGAGACCTACGATGTCCGACTCATATTGGCGGGCCACGTGCACAGGGACATGATCTACATACTCAACGGCGAGCACTACTTCGTCACAACCACAGCCATAGGCGGCGGCCTCCCAGAGAACAGCTACCACGGGTCACGGCTCATCACCATAGACGACGAGGGCAACGTCAAGTTTGACTGGTACGCGGACATGTACCTCTTCGAGCCACCAAACTCGGTGCCCACTGGAGAGCTGAGCTACCTATACAAGAAGCAAAACAACGGCACCCAGAAGGCGGTGTCCGCCCACATAGAGAACGGGCTGGAGATGCCGCTGGACGACGCACGGCTAGAGTTCATCGTAAACGGTGACAACGACGTCTCATCATACAGCTTCTACCCTGAGGAGCCTGACAGTTACGAGACCTACACGACGGCGAAGGGCCACAGGTTCGTAGCCTATATGGACCTGTCAGAGTCAAGCACCTACGACCTAACCCTCGCATCGGAGACTGACAGCGAGGAGCCGGCAATAACGCTACACCTCCCCGAGAGCTACGACAGCATGGCTGGCCTCAACGCCGTGATCGAGGTCACTGACGCCGGCTGGGGAGTAAGCGAGGTAGAGGCCAGCTACTCAATGGACGGCGGCGCAAGCTGGACGCCTTTAGCCCTGACGCAGGAGCCCGGCATAGCCAGCCTCGACTGGGTCTACACCTATGAATCTGACTACTACGAGGTTACTATACCGGACGCCTCCGGTGAGGTCACCCTCAAGGTGGAGGCCGCGGACTTCGCGGGCAACACCGCGTCCTCGGAGGCCACGACGTCGTCGACGCCCACCGTGGAGGAGTACACGCTCACCGTGGAGTCGGAGCCTAGCGGAGTCACGGTCATGGTGAACGGGGACACCGAGACGACTCCCTACGCCGAGACCCTTGAGGAGGGCTTCTACACGGTTGAGGCTCAGCCTTCCGTGACGGTGGGAGGCGCCGAGTACACGTTCACCGAGTGGGGTGACGGAGAGACTTCCACATCGAGGACGGTGGACCTCAGCTCGGACACGACGCTGACGATACTCTACGAGGAGGTGCAGGAGGAGCCGGAGCCCGAACATGAGGAGGAGCCCAGCGGCGGAATACCGATCCCACCAGCCTTCATCATCGCAGGCGTATTGGCCAGCCTCCTAGTGAGGACCAAGAGGAAAAGAAGGCTCTAAGGCCCCAAATTTATCTTTTTTTTGACCAGAGAAAGAAAAGCGTTATTAAGGGTTAGAGAACAGGCTGTTGAACAGCAGCTTGTAGGTGCCGTGGGTCTGAGCGCGGTGCTGCGGACGGAACCCGAACAGGACGACCCGTCCCTTCCCCACCTCTGCGACTATTAGCGCAGGTTTCCCGGCGATGTGCTTCTCTCCGTCGAGCCACCCGCTCTGAAGCACCTGGTGGCTCGGGTATCTGGCGACTATCTCTACTCCCTGGCTTTCGAGGCTGGGCTTCACGTCGAAGACGGGGCTGTCCCAGAAGAACAGGGTCGAGTCCTCGGGCATCCCGTATCCCAGCGGGTGCGTGTTGTCGACTTCGACGCGCAGCGTCGACGCTGGACAGAAGAACTCCTTGGAGGACTTCCCCCTCACAGAGTCGCCTATTCCCAGGCTGAACGCCTCCGCGGCGAACACGCTGGACTCGTTTAGGCACACCAGGGTCCCTCCCTTTGAAACGTAGCTTACGAGACGCTCCGCGCCTTCCTTCCCCATGCCGCTCCTGTACTCGGGCGGGACTTTGGGTATGGGGAACCCCCTCTCCTTGAAGTGCTCCTCTATCCCCTCGCCGAGGATGGCCCAGGCGGGGTCGCTTGGAAGCACGATGGCGTCGAACCTGCCGCTCAGGTTCTCGTCGATCCCCTCGTCCCTCAGAGTCTCGTAGCCGAAGCCGAACTGCTCAAGCACCAGACGAGTCCACCCCTCGTCGGCGTTACCTCCGTAGTACCGCTGGTAGAGGCCGACGCGGAGCTTGGACACCTCGAAGGCTTCAGGCTTCTCCTGCAAGGCGTGGAACGTCACACCGAGACCCGACGCGATCTTACCAAGCAACTCGTCCCCGGGGCTCGTCACGAAGGCCCCCGCTGGAAGCCAGTAACCGCCACAATCCACGAGCTCAGTCGAGCGCCAGACCCTGGCTCCCGAGTCCAGGAGAGCCATAGCCGCCCTGTAGCTGTCGTTGTGCCTGCAGTCGAGGGCGTAGCCGTGCACGGATGTGCCCGCAATCTCGCCGACGGGCTTCTTGGCCTCCTCTATACGCTCTAGCGGTATCGGGGGAACCGTTGTCACGGGTTTCACCTTCACGCCCATGAACTCAGGCATCGTGTCCGTGGCTTTGTCTCTGGGCGCCCGAGGGGTGCCGTCCTTCTCACGGGTCCAGGCGTTGTCCGGGTAGAACGTCCTCTCCAGCAGGTTCTTCACTACTCCGTACTTGGGCTGCGCGTTGAAGACTACGAAGGAGCCTTCTCCGTACCTTACACCGTCGGCCTCAAAGCCCTTTGGCGCGGCGTGGATCTCGACTCCTTGGACGAGGAGCTTATCGACGAGTATCTGCGCCGAGGAGGGATCGTGCTGCTGAGCGGGGATCACGTAGGCCTGGTACTTATCATTTGAGCCCTTCTCGGTCTGCCTCCGCGCCTTGAGGACCGCGTTCCTCAGCACTGTCTCCCTGTTTCTGGCGGCGTGGTCAAGGGTCGCCCACGCCGAGACCTTTATCTGCTCCACCATCTCGCGGAGCCTCCACCAGCCCCCCTCCCACGGGTGAGGGAAGTTGGTCTGGGCGACGTACTCTGGGAAGCTGAAGTGGTTGCCCTTAAGCTGGTCCATGTGGATGTAGAGAGGCGTGGCGAGGTTGGCGCTGGCCGTCTCGGT
>JAFGTA010000210.1 GCA_016934355.1 Candidatus Bathyarchaeota archaeon
CTGGCCGCGGGCCGAGTAGTAGACCTCCCTCAGGGTGCTTGTCTTGCGCTGCCTCACAAGCTCCTTGGCGAACCACGCCGTCCAGATGAGTTGGGTGAAAGGCCGTATGTGGCGGATGTTGCGGCTGTGGCGCCGTATCATCCTCGGCCCTAGGACGTACTGCCGCTCCTCTGGGTCGTACATTATGTTGTCCGTGGAGCGGCTCTGCATGTGTATCCACGGGAACTCGTGGTTGGTGATCTGGTCGTAGACCAGGTTGCCGAGCCCCGTGAGGCTCTGCTCCATGGTCTTCCTTTTACGCTCTGCGTCACTCCGATGACTCTTCGACAATCTCTGACACCTCCTCCAGCTTCTTCTCTACTTCGGGTATGTTCGTGCTGACCACGCTGAGCAGCGGGTCTATGTTGGGCACGTCCTTCTCTGCCAGCTTGCTGCTGAACTCAGCTATCTTGGGCAGGAACTTTGCGAATATGTTGAGCCGCCTCCGCTCCCGCGCCATCCTGAACCGCCGGTTGATGTACGCCCTGACGCCCCTGGCGGCCTCCCTGATGGCGTTGGTTACCTCCTTCTCCACCGCGGGCTGGTCGGCCATGTACTCCTTGCCGACGCTCTTGTATGGTATCTTGGTGCTGCACACGTGTACGGCGACAACCACTGGGGTGTCGCTCTCCACGTTGTAGGTCTTCCAGTTGATGTTCTTGTTCGCCGCCTTCCAGACGACTCCGCTGCTCTCGTCGAAGAGCAGGGGTATCCTGTTGGCGAACCTGTAGATGGTTAACCCTGGGCCGTGGGTCTTCCTCACAGTCTTGCCTGTGGCGACCGCGGCCTCCACGATGAACGGGTAGCCAAGATACGTGCTGGGCTTCCGGGTCACCGTCTTTATGTAGTCCTCCTCGGTGAGGCCGAGCTCCTTCCTTATCCCCGTCTCCAGCAGCTCCTCGCCGATGGGGCTCAGACAGCTCGCGTCTGGACGCTTGAAGTCCGTGTACTCCCGAGTCGTGCGGACAGCCTTGACGATGTCCTCGGGGCTCAGCGTCTTAGGCTTAGCCTTGGGGTTAAGATCCGCCAGATCGAGGAACCTCTCGGCGGTGGTGCTGCCCACGCCCTGAAAGTGGTCCATCATGAACTGCTTCATGTTCCTGGACTTGGTGGTGGCGATGAGCCGCCTGAAGGTCTCTACGTCCACCCCGTGTGGGTGCGGCTTAACGGCCTCGGGGAGCGGCGGCAGCGTGTCGGTGCCCCGCTCGAACTTGTAGAGCCTGCCGCGGGGGTCCACGTAGGTGAGGTCGGCGTAGGGGTTCACCATTGCTGTCTGCTTCAGGTACTCTATGAGCCTGTACATTATGCGGCTGTAGTCGCCCTCCATCTGGAGCTCCAGGGCCGTGCCGCGCCAACCCGACGGGTTCTGCTTAATGTTGTACTTGAGGATGTTGGCGCAGTTGTTCTGGATGTCGATCATCATGGTGAAGTCGTGGATGTCGCCGCCTGTGCTGCTTATGACCTGCACAGGCTTGTGGGTGGTGATCTGGCCGTAGAGCACAGCCATGGTGCCGCCTAGGCCGAAGGTGCCCCGGGCCTGCTTGAGAATGTACTTGCTACCGTAGAACACCTGACAGAACGTCTGTGGGATATGCTCCGCGGGGACCCCCGTGCCGTTGTCCTCGATCCTAAGCACATAGATCTTGGTCTCGGTGTCCCTGTGATCGTCGACCTCGGTTATCCTGAGGTAGACCTCGGGAGGAACCCGCTGGGCCTCGCAGGCGTCCATGCTGTTCTCGACGAGCTCCCTGACGGCGGTGTAAGTCGCCCTGCTGGGGTTGCTGAAGCCGGCGATCTCACGGTTACGGTAGAAGAAGTCCGCCGGGCTTATCGACTGGTATTCGGTCTGTGACATTAGCGTGTATCCCTTCTCCGCGGGGGCTCGTACCAGAGCTCTCCCCTCTCTTTCTTCATCTTGCGTCTATACGCATATAGGTGATTCCAAACGGTCTTGTGGAACGCGCCGTTTATGAGCATCTCAAGGGCCTCCTTTGCCACGGGGAGCATCTCGAAGCTGCCTATTATCGCGACGGTGCTGCCGTATATACTGTAGAGGCACTCTGTGAGCTCCTCCATGAGGGCCCTGCTCTTCCCCTCCTTGCCTATGATCCTGCCCTTTACGCGGTTCTGGGCGTTCCTGCTTGTGCCCACGTAGTCCTCGAGGTCGATGACGAGAAGGTCCTGGTCCTCGTTGAGCAGCGTCAAAGCCCGCTTGGGGCTGAACCCGCGGCCTATGGCGTGGACGATGTTCTTGACGGTGAACAGTACGGATACGTCGGTCTGGCTGGGCTGCGGCGTCGCCTCGACGTTCCCGGTCTCGCTGTCGATTGTGAGGGTCACCTTCAGTGCTGACTCGATGCGTTTCTTGTCTTTGCCCTCGGGGCCGATGAGGACGCCCACCCGGTCCCTAGGAATCCGTATATAGGTCTTCTGTTCCACCGGTTATCCACTCCTTGAGTTCATCTGGGTCTCTCGTCTCGACGCCCTGCCGCCTGAAGTAGTAGTTGACGTTCTGTATGTCCCGCACCAGCAGCACTGGCGCCAGATGGTGGATGGTTAGCATCGCCTGGCTCACGTCGAAGATGACGGGCTTCTCCTCGTAGACCATGATATTATACTCGCTGAGGTCGCCGTGGGCGAGCCCAGCCTTCTGCCAGAGGAGCTGCATCTCGTTGAGAACGAGGTCATAGAAGCTGGACGGGTCCTCGGGGGCCATCTCCTTGAGGAGCGGAGCCGGCACCCCGTCCTCACCTATGAAGGTCATAACGAGGATGTTACGTATGAAGTAGATGGGTCGGGGGGCGTTTATACCCACCTCCTCACAGAGCTGGAGGTTGTTATACTCCTTCTGGTTCCAGGTGTAGACCATGCTGCGGGTGTCCTTGCGTATCCGCTTGAAGCGGGGATCGCCCTGGATGTACTGCATCATCCCCTTCCGGAAGTCCGCGGTGTGGGTGTAGTATATCTTTACGGCGAGCTCCTTCCCGTCGGCGCCGGTGGCGTAGTAGACCCTCGCCTCCTTGCCGGCGTTGACGACGCCGTGAAGCATGTGGATGACTCCCTTCTTCAGGAGCTTAAACATGCCCTGCAGGGTGAGTCGGTCGAAGACCTCCTCGATAACCCTGAACTCTTCCTTGTTCTTGTCCTTGAAGAGCGCGTCCTCCTCGTAACGTCTCTTCAAGCCGTCGCCTATTTCGTCGTAGTCTCTCTCACTGGACAAGGGATATCACCAGAGCAGAGCCTATTCCATTAGCAGTACGCCCTTATGGCGCAGCTCATCAATCTGGTTGGCGGTATAGCGGTGGAATATCTCCCCCCGCTCATCGCTCTGGAAGTCCCATGGACTCACCAGAACCACGTCGCCTTCCCTGATCCAGGTCCGGCGCTTCATCTTACCCCTTATCCTGCACACTCTGGTGTGCCCATCCTGGCACTTGACCATGACGCGGTCGAAGCCCAGCATCTTCTGGACTATGCCTACGACGTCGTTCTCACTGGGTAAGACCAGTCTTCTGAGGCTCTTCTCGCTCAGTACCTTCTTTTTTCCCATCCATTTACCTCTTAGCGAGAATACATGGACTCGGTGCTTAAAAACTGTGTGCACACCATGGCCCAGATAACCGTTTTCCGGGAATCATTCAGCGATAGAGTGGATATATAAGGCTGTTACAGCTTATAGGCTTGTTTTATAGCCTCACTGGCAATCTCCTAAGGATCTCGGCACCTCGGAGCGAGACATCGGTGGAGAACGCGTAAACCTCGACGCCAGACGAGGCTGCGTACCTCAGGGACTCCCCGAATTCTGGATCCATAGAGTCGTTTGGCCTGAATTCGTCGGCGTCGTAGCGCTGGATCACGAAAACCACGGCGGCCCGGCCATGGCCCAAAGCTTTGACCAGGGTCCTCATGTGGCGCGCACCCCTCTTCGTCGGGGCGTCGGGGAAAAGGGCGAGCCGATCCTCCACGAGGGTGCACGACTTGCACTCGACGAGGGTCTGCCGTTCACCGTCTGACAGCAGCAGGTCGAGGCGGGAGTCGTGGAACACGGGCTCCGTCTTTTTAACTGTGAAGCCCTCGAACACGGGGAGAAGCCTCTGGCTCACGGCCTCCGCGAGAAGTCGATTCGGCAGTCTCGAGTCGATGCACACAAGGACGCCCTGGTAGTTTACCAGCGTCATATCGTAGCCTGTCTTACGGTGCTCGCCGCGCTTCTCAAGCAGGTAGACCGTGGTGCCGGGGACCATCAGCTCGTGCATTCGCCCAGGGTTCGGGATGAAACACTGCTCTTCTCCGCCGTCTATATCAACGACACCTAGGAACCTGTTAGGCCGCTCACGTAGGGTCGCCTCAATGAGCTTTGATGAGTACCTCATTGCCTCTTCAGCAACTGGTTTATCTCGTCGAGGAGCTCCGGGCTGGACGCCGCCTTCAGCTCGAACCTGCTCTCACGGGTCAGCGGTATGTCGCCGAACCGCTCGCCATCTATCTCATAGACTCCGCCCGCTTCGCGTAGAATGAGCAGCCCAGCGGAGGCGTCCGTCGCCCTCAGGATGCCCCTGAGGTCAATGTGGGCGTCCAGGGCGCCCGACGCTACGTTGCAGAGGGTCATGGCGCTGCAGCCTCCGGCCCTGATGTGTCTGCTCTTCTTGATGAGAGGAGTCATGAGTTCCAGCTTAGGCACCTTGCTCAGGTCCATGGAGATGAGCGCCCTGCCGTACCTGACAGGGGCAGCGGTCTGGAGAGGCCAGTCATCCTGCATAGCCCCCTTACCTCGCTCCGCGAAGAAGGTCTCACCCGTGTAGAAGTTGACGATGATCCCTGCGAAGACTCCGCTCTGCATGGAGGTCTCGCTTACGCTGATGCTGGTCACCGCCGGGTGAAGCCCTCGGGCCAGGTTGGTGGTGCCGTCCACCGGGTCAGCGACTATGACGTAGTCTCCGTCTCCGAAGGATTCGTCGCCCTCCTCGCTCACCAGCTTGGCGGATACCCTGTTCTTGGTTAGGGTCTCGACTATGGCTCCCTGGGCTTCATCGTCGAGGAGCCTCTTGAACTCGTTCACCGACAGCGAGTGGCGTATAGGTATCACCGTGAGCACCTTGTTCTGGATGTTGTCCACGAGTTCCTGTAGAATGGTCTTCCAGTCCGGTTGAGCAGTCATGTCCAGTATCGTTGACTCTCCCGCCCGGTGGATATTAGAGTTCTTTGATATAGTAGATCAGTTTACCCATGAACCCAGTTCGCTCGTTAAAAAAAATGGTGGAAAGTTATTTTCGCCTACTCTTGCCACTGGTAGTTGCTGAACTCTATCGCGTTGAGCACCCTCTGCGCCGTGAAGTCATCGTCCCTGCACTGAAACGTGTATATCACGAAGCCGTCATAGCTGAAGAAGTGCATCCGCCCCCTATGGTATATTATGCGAGGCTCGGCGATGCTCACCAGCTCCAGGAACTCCTCGCGCCTGAACTTGACCCTGTAGCTGCTCGCACTCCTCGCTGCGGCCGCCACAGTCCCTGCGTACGCCATATCTAGGTCTCACCTCCCTGACACTCATCACTGAAGCTGAAGACTTCCTCGATTGGGCGCCCGAACACCTGGGCTATACCCCAAGCAAGCCTGAGGCTGGGGTTATACTTGCCCTTCTCCAAGAACAGAATCGTCTGCCGTGTGACACCCACCCGGTCGGCGAGCTGCTCCTGAGTCAAGCCCTTCTCTTCCCTCAGCTCCCTTATCCGGGTCTCCACGGCTACTCACCCTTGACGTAGGCGTGGTAGACCCAGCTGACCGCGAAAACAGCGTAGCTCATCCACAGCAGGGGCAGCAGCGGGTCGCCGCTCAGGTAGTTCATGA
>JAFGTA010000211.1 GCA_016934355.1 Candidatus Bathyarchaeota archaeon
CATAAAAGCTGGGGCAGCGAGATCAGCATCCACTACTACTCCAACGTAGAGACCGCCCGCTGCACCGTCACACGGGACGTCACGGTAGAGGAGTCGACCAAGGAAGACTATCAGCGGCTCGCGTACCTCCACTACAGGGACCACAGGGTGGTCGCGCCCCACAAGTTCTTCTCAATGAAGCTCGGGGACGAGTTAATCGGCGTCATAGCGTACACGTACACGACCCCCACGGCCTCGGGGCGGGTGAAAGCCGTGGGCTACCGACCACGACTGAAGGAGCTCAACGAGGAGTGGGCACTCATCAGCAGAGTCATCGTCCACCCCAAGTACAGGACCATAGGCCTCGGCGCCAAGCTCATCAAGGATACGCTGCGGCTCACTGGCCGCCGGCATGTCGAGCTCATAGCAGTGATGGCACAGTACAACCCCTTCGCCGAGAAAGCCGGAATGAAGAAGATACTGGTCAAAGAGCCCACTGAGAAGATAGTCAAGGCTGTGGACAGGCTCAGTATGTTGGGCTTCAACCCGGCGATGCTTGCTTCGAGGAAGTACAACGAGAGGGGATTAAGTAAGCTCACACCAGATAAGCTGAGAGACGTCAAGGAGACTCTACAACGCGTAGACGCTCATTGCTACCGCCGGCTTGCTCGGGTTCACAAGCCCTACCTCAGGAAAACTGAGTTCGTGGAGTGGCTCAGGGACGCCGACATAGAGAGCTTGGCATGGACGCTACAGATTCTCGGAATCCTGTCACAGACAAAGGTGTACCTCTACTGGTGCAGAGACGGGTCGAGGGGACATGATTGATAACGGCGTGGAATGGAGTACGAGACTTTGATGTATAATCGTTTGAAATTTCCATTTAGCGATGCTGAGGTGAGGCCTTGCGGAGTTACATATTCACCGAGAAGGAAAGGAGGCTGCTAGAACAGTGGCTGAAGACCGGAGAAGAAAACCAGGCCACAAAGGACACCTTCTGCCTGATCAGGAGAAACATGCCTCATTTGAACCGAGACCTAAGACTCATGCTGAAAGTCATATGGGAGCTCAAGAGGAGGCGGCGGTGGAGCGGCAGGGTGACCGAGTCGAGCGAGTTCGGCTCCAAATTTCGACTCGCCGAGTCCGCATTGACCCGGCTAAAAAACGAGAGAGCTACATAAATCGCCTTGAGAATGTCTTCCGGCAGTGCGACAAGATGATCTCAGACCCCGAAGGCTATGAGGAGATTCAGGTCAAGGCGATGTCCGTGCTCATCAGGGCAATCAAGGTCTGCTATGGCCTGGTTTTGGACATAGAGGTAGAGAATCTTGAGCGGGAAGTTGAGGAGCTGGAGAAAGAAGAAAGAGAGCTTGCACAGAACAGGGGAGAAGACGCGCTCGGTTACGAGATCGCCTAGAGTCCTCCCGGTCGACACAGTCGAGTTCTGCAGGGAGTGGCTCCACTACGAGCCATTCGAGTATAACTGGCCTTTCCTCATGGACGACGGCCACTTCATAGCCAACCTAATGGCCCGCCAGACAGGCAAGACCTTCAACGGAATGGCGAAGCTACTCTATTACGCATTCAAGTACCCTAACTCGGTCATACTAGTGACAGCGCCCAAACTAGACCAGGTTAAGAACATCGCCTTCAACGCACTTCACCAGCACATCAGGCGCATGGAATCCAACGACAAACGGTTCTTCGACTACGTAATAGGGAATAGAAACATACTACGCACCGTCATACGCTTCAGGAACGGCAGCCAGATACTCGCCGAGTCACCCATCCCGGAGACCATCAGGGGCCACACGGCGAAGGTCGTCTACCTCATGGAGTGCAACTTCATCAGAGAAGACGAGGACCTCTACTCCGCCGTCCTCTTCACCCTAAACACCACCAACGGTTACCTAATAGCGGAGTCAACCCCCTGGAACACCGACAGCGTATTCCACAAGATGTTCCACGACCCACAGTACAACAAATTCAGCACCCACGTAGTAGACTACACCAAGGCAATGGCGCCCCATGGGCCCCTGAACCCCGAGTTCGTCGACATGATTAAGCAACAACTCGTCGGCGACCCTATCCGCTGGAAACGCGAGATGCTATGCGAGTGGACAGAGGACACAGACAGATGGCTACCCGCCAGCCTCATAGCCCTCTGCCAGGACACCGCCCTCAGATACTACAGCGCAGAGAAAAGGCACAGGGGCAGGTTCTACGCGGGAGTAGACTTCGGCAAGAAGCAGGACCACAGCGTCGTAGCGATAGTCGAAGCGAAAATAGACCATCTACACCTCAGGCACTGCCACCAGTTCAAGCTAGACACACCCTACGGCGTCGTAATCGGATACATCAAACGCCTACAAGACAACTGGAACAGGCTCGCCTCCATAACCTGCGACCAGACCGGCGTAGGCGACTACATCGTGGAGGACATGAAGCGAGTCGGCGTCAGAAACGTCGAGGGCGTAACATTCACCGAGACAAGCAAGGAGACGATGGCCACAGCCCTCAAGGAAACCATGAGGACGGCCGAGTGCCCCCACTGTAGCTGGAGAGGGTACATAGAGACATTGGAAGGTGAATGGACGACAACGTGTCTACAGGGATGCACAAGCAGCGAAGGCAACCCCCAGACCCTGACCCCTCTACTCCACATACCATACGACCCAGAGCTAATCAACGAACTCAACACCCCCACATATCAACTCGCTAAGACCGGCAAGATCCAGTACAGCCACCCAGCGGGAACACACGACGACAGGTTCTGGGCAACAGCCCTAGCGGTCTATTCAATTACGGAAAAAAGGGCGAACAAGCCTATTGCTAAGAGATAGAGATTTTTCAGACTTTCTGTCTTCCACATTGAATCCCCATAGTACTTCATTGCCGCATCTCTACTATATCACTGGTAAAAAGGTCGATGATAATCTGGGTTTCATCACAGACGCGCGCAATTACACATGATCTGACGCTCCCGCTATCGATTTCAAGTCTATATTGAGGATACAAAGTCAGTATTAGCATTCTATATATTTGAGAAAAGGATACCCATCCATTCCAGGTGATGCACAAGATGGGAATAGTGAATGTTGACCCAGACACAGTTATTCTGGTTTCGTTATCAGACAGCGTTCCTGAGGGCTGGGATCCTTACAGTGCCGCCACTCAAAGTCTACATAATATTCACAGTTACAAGGACTATAAAGATAGATTCATGAAGCTTGAATCTAGAGTTCAGCATAATATTGTATCAAAAATCGTTGAAAACATGTATTAATAAGCCTCGTTTCTCTCTTTTCTTACCCTGTATACCAAGCCAATTATTGAGCCTGTGAAGAACCCCCGGCTGAAGCCGATAACAGGCCTTTAACGAGATCTGTGAACTTATTCCATCCATCCTAAGTCTCCGCTTTTTTAAAAAGATATTAGTTTTTTATTAATAGCCTTAATTCTATAATAGGCAGACACAATGGCAGACATAGAGATAGTTGAACTCTCCGAGATCCCCATAAAGAAGCGCACGGTTGTAACGGGCTTCGCAGGAGCCGGCTTCATCAGTAACACAGCCCTCATGTACGCAGCCCGAGCCAAGGGCTTCAACCAGGTAGGGCACCTCCACGGTAATATGATGCCCGCCATGATGATCCTTGTGGAGGGAAAGCCTAGACACAGCTTCCGCATCTACACCGATGCTTCAGACGATCTTATGTTCCTGGTAACCGAGTCCATGTATTCCTCCGAATCCACATGGGCAATAGGCAAGGGGCTCATGACGTGGCTCAAGAAAAAGGGCTTAAAGGAGATAGTAGCCTTCGAGGGTTTCCCCTCTGCAATGAAGGGTATCTACGGGTTCACAACAGGGGATAAGAACCTCCAAGGCTACGGCATCCAGCCTATCACTGAGGGAGCCATACAAGGGGTCAACGCCTCCCTGCTGGATGAGGCCATGAAAGAGGGCGTCGAATGGACAACCATCTTCGTACCCACTCGTTTAATCAGCAACATCGACTACCAGGGGGTAGCAGACACCATCCAGGTACTCAACACCATGTTCAAACTGGACGTGGACGCCGAAGAACCTAGAAGAATGTCAGAAGCCATTACACAAGCAACAGCACCCCATAAAAAACAGCTGCAAAAGAGAGGCGGTTTCCTGAACAGGATACTACCCGGAGAAACCGGTACGTGAGCGCGCGCGACAGTATTATATTTAAAAAAAAATATTTTTCTAGGATATTAGAATATTTATAGTGCTAGTGATTTTATAGCACTTATAATTGCGAATATTCTAGTTTATCATAAGTTTGTAAGATAGTTAGATGAAAAAAGGGAACAATGATCACCTGTTGCACCGACGGGCTACGGCCCGTGGTGTTCAAGCTGGAGAGGGTTTAACCCGTGTCCCTCGTGAGTTGGCTGATGTCCAGTATCAATCCCTGTCCGTCACCCGAGTAGACAACGGGTAGCTCCCCATTCCACTGCTGCAGCCACAGGTACTGGCTGTACTCGGTGGTCATCTGCTCGGTGATGAGTTTGATCGCTTGAGCCGTCGCGTTTGCCTGAATTATCTGGGCGAAAGCGTCTCCCTCCGCGCGAGCGATGGTGGCGTTCTTAGCTGCCTCCGCCTGGATGATCTGTTGCTGTGCCTCATACCTGATCTGTTCAAGGGTGTTCTTTGCCTGCAGCGCCATCTGCTCCGCGATGACCTTCGCCTCGATAGCCTGTGAGAAACTCGTACTGAACTGGAAGTCGGTTAGGCTTACGCTTATCACATCGATGTTAAACGCGCTCAGACGTTCAACGAGAATATCGTCAAACGTAGCCTTTACTTCAGCACGCTTTGTCACCAGCTCCTCTGCCCTATAATCAGCTGTGACGGCCTTCAGGCTCTCCTCGATGTTAGGTTTGATAACTCTGGCGACGTAATCTTCTCTGAGGTCCTTGTAGATCTCGTTGACTCTGCCTGGGTCCAGCCTGAAGTTAACGGCAACCGTAGTAGCGACCTCTTGGAGGTCCCGTGTAACGGTTGCCTCGGTGGACTCTGCCTTCTGTATCTGGACATTCATCAAGACCACTGTCTGGCTGAACGGCACCTTATAGTTCAGGCCCTCCTGGAATATTTTGTCCTCTACCTTACCGAAGGTCAGTAGTACTCCTCTGTAACCTGACGGGACTCGTACAAACACGGATGTCATCACCACAAGCCCGATGACGGCGATCACCACAAGGACAGTTACCACGCCTGAGAACCGTTTTAAGGTGTTCGGGACTGATGGGATATCGTATCTTCTCCCCCCGGGTTCGTAGCCAAATATACGCATTTCTTCATTTCTCCTTTGTTTGTTGAGTTGAGTGAGTCGAGCTTATTTATAGTTACTTCAGAATCATGTCAGAAAGCGTGCCAGCGCGATGCTATATTCCTGAGGTTTACATGCAACAAATATTCTCGTTTGGTTTAGACTCGGCCGAACATGGAGAAACGTGAGGACGTAGCGCCCATCCTCCAAGCTGAACCTGCACGACACAGAAGAAACCATCTCCCAGCCCCACCACAAGACCGGCACAGGAAAGCCTCCCAGAAGCCCACTGGGCATCTTCAAAGCGTTAACAGTTCAGCAGCTGAGAAACATACCCAGCGACAGGGAGCATTACAGGCGCCTCTGGAACGATGAAGCCCCGAGAACTATATGCGACATCGAGGACCGTGAGAAGCCCAACCACCCGCCCCGGCCGACAAGGTTCAGGAACCGCGTCGGCCGCGAGAGGCTTGAAGACATCATGACCGGCCTCCTGGAGGAGCTTGTTGAAGAAGGCGTCGTTAAGGTGAAGCGCTGGCCCTGGGTGCTGCCTTCATCAAGGCGTGGAGCAGGCGGGGCCCGGCGGACGACAGCCACGGCCTCCCTGACCCTGAGGCTTCCTCTCTCAACATCAAACACCTTCTCGGCCTCATCGATTGTGAAAACCTGCCTTCTCGCCACCTCAGGAGGGATTCTTCTCAACGCAATCACCCCAATTCACAATTCTGTTAACTATAGAGAATTTTGATTTACCTCTTGTTTTCACTCCCCCTCGGGTAGATTTATAGATCGTAACGTCTTCAAACACGTATGAGCTCCTTCAAAGCCTACCTACTCCGAGAGATCTACAAAAAAGTACAAAAACAAGGCGACAAACTCGCAGAAATAGAACCACTCATCGACTGGGAGGCCTTCAGACCCATAATCCAACCCATGTACAGTAACCAGGGCTCCAACGGGAGCAGACCCAACATCGACCTAGTCATCATGATGAAGCTGCTCGTCCTCCAAGCCTAGTATGGTTTGAGTGATCCTGAACTGGAGAGGCAGGTCAACGACAGGATAAGCTTCAGGCACTTCCTCGGTTACCCGGAGAAGGCCCCCGACTACTCGACGGTGTGGCGGTTCAGGGAGCGTCTCGGGGAGACCGGTAAGGACCAGGAGGTGTGGGCTAAGTTGCAGCGTCAGCTCGACGAGAAGGGGTTGAAGGTCCGGAAGGGTGTGGTGCGGGACACGTCGTTTATTACATCTGATCCGGGGCACGCCAAGGCTGATAAGCCAAGAGGAACAGAGGCGAAGACGCGGAGGAGCCGGGATGGTAGCTGGACCAAGAAGGGGAGCCGCTCCTACTATGGGTATAAGTTGCATGCGAAGGTGGACCTGGATCACGGACTCATCAGGGATCTGGAGGCGTCGGCTGCGAATGTCCATGACAGCAGGATAGATCTTAGCTTACCGGGTGAGGTGGTGTACCGGGACCGGGGTTACCAGGGCGCTGTGCCTCGTGGCTGGGACGCCACGATGAGGAAGGGCGCCAGGGGCCACTCTTTGGGTATCTGGGACCGGCTGAGGAACAGGCGATAAGCAGGAAACGGTGTCCCGGGGAGCGCCCTTTCGCTGTGATCAAGCGGGCGTTTGGCTCTGGGCATGTGTTAATGACGTCGTTGCCCAGGGTCCGTGTGAAGATGGTGTTTGCTTGTCTCTGCTTTAACCTTGTTCAGCTGGGCAGGCTAGGGCTGACAGCGTAAGCATTGGGTCTGGTGGTGGAGACAGGTGAAAATGGGTGTTTGTGGGTGTGAAGGGTAGCTGCTGGGGGAGGGGGAACGCGGTTAAGCCGGAGATGTTGACCTGTTTGATGGGGCTTCTTCCTCAAATATGCGCAAAATGACGGCAGCTGAGAGAAACAAAGAAAATCAAAATCCTCTAAAGTGTATTCCACCGGGAAGAATAATGAATCACTCTGAATGGTAAAAACTGAGTACCCGCTCCACCAACACCCAGTTCATTCTACCCATCATAATAATCCTCGGTAAAAACCGGAAATTCCGGTAATAACCAAAAATTCATGTGAAATTAACTCAAAAATCTCCATTCAATCAAAGTTAAAAAGTAAAATACTATAACTAAATGAGAAAAAAGTAGCTTTCATATCAATATAAAAGCCCTTTTACACACAAAAACGATAAAAAATTAAAATAAATAGAATATAGCAGAAACCCAGAAAAAACGCTTATAGTAAGTAACTCACTATAAGGGAAATGCCAAGTCGTCGATGAACGACGCAAGGCTATGACAAACACGTGACGCCACCACTCAAAGAAATTATTACTGTTCGAGGCGCCTCATAGACCATGGCCATCGAAGCCACCCTCTGCGAGATCATCAGCGGCGGGAGGCTGCTGCTCCTGAGGAAGGCGGCGGGCAGGTTCGGCGAGGGGAAATGGAACGGCGCCGGAGGCAAGACCAAGCCGGGCGAGACCCCGATGGAGTGCGTCGTGAGAGAGATCCGGGAGGAGACCGGGCTTACGGTCACCGACCCCTCCATGCGCGGCGTGCTGGACTTTTATTTCGGCGAGAAGGATGAGCCGGACTGGGTTGTCCACGTATTCCTGGCTACATCCTTCGTCGGCGAGTTGACTGAGGGCGACGAAGGCGAGCTACGGTGGTTCACGGTGGACGAGATACCCTACGAGGAGATGTGGCAGGACGACGTCCACTGGCTGCCCCCGTTCCTCGACGGGAAGAGGTTCAGAGGCGTATTCTGGTACAGCGCGGACGGCTCCGAGCTGCTCCGGCACAGGCTGACCGTTGAGTAGATCACTCCATGACGGCATGAGGACGCGGGTAAGCTCTACGGTAGGCGTCTCACCTTGGAAGATAGATACGGTGATAATTATTACCCTACTTCTGCTAGTACAAGGCTGTGTGTGCCGTTTATCCGACCTACCTTTAAACCATCGATGTCGGTGAAGTACCTCCGCTCAAGCTCCTCGCTGCTGCACTCCTCGACTAGCCTGAATCCCTTACCTGCGAGATATGCTTCCACGGTTCCCTCGTCAAACCCGAAGGTCCAGGGCTCGCCCACGTCGGCGACGTTTCTACTTATCTCTTTTTCACCCAAGTACCTGCCCTGACGGTCGATCACCGACGAATGGACGTAGTCGAACACGACGAGGCTCCCCGGACCCGACATCCTCCGTATCAGTGCAAAGGTTTCGTCGACGGCGCTTAGCAGATACTTCGGGCTGCCCCTCCTCGCCTGGTCGAATCCATATACTGTCCCGCCACACACGATGTATGCTACAGCAAGTATCGGTAACTTTATCCCGCTGCTTGGGTCCGCGAAAAAAAGTACGTCAATACGATCGGACCGACGCCGAAGAGAGTCATGACGACGTAGAACAGGTTGTTGAGGTGTTTCTCGATGAATCCCTCCATCTCCTTCAGCTGATAGTTCAGTTTACTGGTGGTTAACCCGCCCTCGCCGAGGATGCCGCTATACTTCACGCCTTCAAGCGTCGTTTCTAGGATACGTAGAATTTCCCTTCTTTCACCGTGACCCAGCACCTTGATTAATGCGTCATCTACATCGTTTCGCTGCAATATTCTCATAAATGGCTAAAAGTCTAGGCTTTTAACCCTTTTCGACTGAATAATCATCACAAGAATTCTTGTCAAATAGACTTTATTCTTTACAAGGCATCATGCATGAGCTCGTCTCCAAGTTTGTATGAGTAAGTAAGAGAGGGAATGTGTGGGTTTGGGGTAAACCATTTACACCCAGACGGCAAACCCTTGGTTGAGGTAAAGACATGCCCTACATTACCCCGGAGGATAGACCCCAGTACGATAAGGTACTAGCCGAGCTGATCGCGCTGCTCAAGGAGAAGCCGCCGGAGAGCATCGACGGCCACCTGAACTACGTTGTGACCAAGGTCATTAAGGAGGTGTACCCCCTCAGGTACTACCACATCAACAAGGCGATGGGCGTGCTGGAGTGCATACAGCACGAGTTCTACCGCCGCGTCGCAGCCCCCTACGAGGACACCAAGATCGAGCAGAACGGGGACGTATAGCCCCCATTTTTTTACCAAACACGCACAGACTCAGCGTCCACCCCTAGGTAAGCCTCCCCGCCGACCCTCAGGTCCACCCCTGCGCCCAGAGGCACCGACGCCCTTACCTTGATCCCCGCCTCCAGCAGCACCGACCTGTAGGCGCCGAGGTCCGCCACCTCTAATACCTTCGCCTCGATAGCCCCTTCGCTCGTTGTGCCCGACACATAGGTGGACTCGGCCCTCCAGCCTATCCAATCGGCGTCTGCATCTACGGAGCCGATTAGCTCACGCAGCCAAGACGCACCAGACGGCAGCTGGGAGACCCTGAAGAGGTTCTCGAAGCCGAGGAAACCAGCCGTCTCGGGATTCATGGGGCTCCCGTACACCTCGGGGACTGAACCCAACTGGACGAGCTTCCCAGCCCACATGACGCCAACCCTGTCGGCCAACGTCCGCGCCTCCACGTGGCTGTGAGTCACATGGAGCACCGTCACCCTCATCTCCCTCTGAATCCTCTTCAGGTAGAGCCTTAGCTCGCCCTGAGCGTGGGCGTCTACGTTGCTCAGGGGCTCGTCAAGAAGAAGCAGACCCGGCTCCATGACAAGCGCCCTCGCCAGCTGGACCTTCTGCCGCTCGCCTCCGCTGAGCCCCGATGGAAGCCTGTCCAGGAGGTGGGCGATATCCAGCACCTTCGCGACCGCTCCAGACCTGCTCCTCCTCTCCTCCTCCATGAACCCTTGAACCATCAACCCGAACTCTATATTGCCACGAACCGTCATATGTGGGAACAGGGTGGGCGCCTGCGGGACGTAGCCGATCCC
Organism: Candidatus Bathyarchaeota archaeon; assembly: GCA_016934355.1. The sequence goes on from JAFGTA010000211.1 coordinate 10,165, forward strand.
CCTGCGCTCAGGCGGCGTCAGAGTAACGTCTCCGCCGCCGAGGCTAACATGCCCCGAGTCCGGCTCATGGAACCCCATCACCGTCTCCATCAGCAACGTCTTCCCCGCGCCTGTAGGCCCCAGCAGCACGAAGTACTCCCCCTGAACCAGCTCAAGATCGACGCCCGTGAACGCGAAGCCTGGCCACCTCCTCGACAAGCCGCTTACACACAGAGAGCCGCTCACTGCCGCCCACCCCTGTTGAGAACCCTGAAAGCCGTGAACACTAGAATGCCGAGTATAAGCAGTAGACCCGTGATCGGGAGGGCGCTCTGCAGCCCCTCGCCGATGAGCACGTCGAACAGCAGCACCGGCGCCGTCTTAGGGTAGTAAGCCAGCACGGCGACGGCGCCGAACTCGCTGACAGCCCTAGCCCACGCCAGCAGACACCCCGTAGCTATCCCCCTGCGCGACAGCGGCAACGTGACGTACTGAAACACCTGACGCCTCGAAGCCCCTAGGCTCCGGGCGACCTGCTCCATCCGCACGTCCACAGCCGTGAAAGCCACCTCCGCGTTCCTCACCACGAATGGCGCGCTGACGAAAGCCATGGCGGCGACTATACCCCACACAGTGTCGACGAAGGACACGCCCATCCTCGCCAACAGCCTGCCGATGGAGGTCCTGGGGCTCAGGGTGAACAGAATAGCGATGCCCGCCGCGTTGTGCGGTATCATTATCGAGAGGTCGAGGAGTGAGTCGAGGAGGTCCCTGCCCGGGAACCTATACCGGGAAAGCAGGTATGCAAGGGGCACACCGGTGACGAGGTTGAAGAACGTAGCTAGCAGCGCCGCGTACAGGCTGAGGGATATGGCGTCCACGACTCTCTGGTCTCTGAGGGCGCTGGGCAAGCCACCGGCCGAGGACAATATGGTGCCCATGATGGGGGCCACGAGGAAGAGTAGAAGCGCCGCGCCTAGGAGGGAGGAGGCAGCGATGAACGCCGACTTCTCCTTCAGCCACGGCAACTGGAATCACCTACCGTAGGTGTCCTCGACGACCAGGTTTTTCAGGTTATCGGGCACGCCGCCTAAGTTGTCCGTGTAGCACGGCTCGTAGATCGGGTGACTCTGCTCAGCGAAAATCTGTCTGCCCCTCCCTGCTAGGAGGTACTCGGCGAAGACCGCTGCTGCCTCCGGTTCAGGGGCGTTAACTGGAATGTTCAGCCCGTAGTAGATGGTCTTTCCCTCCCGGTCCAGCCCTATGCTCTGGAACCTGGCGTACTGGAACCGGACATACGCCTGTCTGTACAGTTCGTCGTTCTCCGGGCTTCCCATGTTGATCTCGGGTGGCAGCTCGATGTACTCCACGCCGTACTGCTTCGCGTTACTCAAGTAGAGGAACGTGTAGTCCACGGCGCCCGACTCCAGCAACGGCATTATCTGTATGCTGCTCGCCCTCACCGAGACCTTACCTCCGCTAGGCTTCAGCTCCTCAGGCACGAATATGTAGGTGCGGTCAGCCGTATCGACGGTCTCGATCTCCGGGTCGAAGTGTCTGCCTACGCTCTCCTCGAAGAGACTGGGCTCATCGTAGTGCTGCTCCGCAAGCTGCATAATCTGAAGCCCCCTGTACCCGAGGGCGTCTATGATGGGGTTCGAGAAACAGAGCTTCACATCCTGTCTGGAAACCACATCGTACCAGTTGGACTCGTCAACCTCGCCGCTGTATAGGCTCGCCTCGGTGTACGCGAGCACTATCTCGTTGCCGGCGAACCTGATGTACCAGTCCGTGTAGTAACCGCCGCCGTCTGGAAGCGGCGCATCGTACATCATCACGGGTATCAGGCTGTAGTCGGCGACGAGCAGCAGAGATGCGGGGTCGTCCAGCTCGGTGTGGTGCCGTATCACCTGTATGCTGCCGTGTCCCTCGACCTCCACCTCGTACCCCGGGTTGTCCTCCATGAAAGCCTCCGAGACCATGTTCAGCGGGTGCAGCAGGCTGCCCGCGCAGAATACCTTGATCTTGACTGGCTCAGACTCGGGCGTATCCGACGTAAAAAAAATCAGGTAGGCAGCCGCCCCCAATAGGGCGACGGCTGCAACCGCCGCGAGAGCCGTCCTGTTCATCCGATTCACTACGGGAAGATGAGTTCGATCCTCTCGATCATGCTCACCATCTGCCCCGTGGTGAGCCCCTCGCCCACGACCCTGAGAGGCGCCTTGTCCTCGGGCAGCGGCTCGCCGTTGAGCAGGTATGCTACGATGATCTGGTTGTTCTCGGCTATCAGTGCGCTGTCGAGCTCCTTGTGGTACCCATCGTTCGCTATGAAGCTCACCTGGTACCCAGTGTTCGCCAGCGCCCTGTTGAACGCCTCCTCGCCGTGGGCGTTGTCGTCGTCGACCCGCCCAGCGAGCAGCCACACCGGGATGCCCGTCCACGTGTTCCCTTCGCCATCGACCCAGTCGTAGAAGTGCTGGTACTCGCTGCACGTAACACCGCTGAGGAACAGCGTCTTATCCATGACCTCCGTCATCTCGCCCACCAGGGTCAACTCGAAGTCCGGGACATCCGCACCTACAGGCTCAGGCACCGTGGCGTTACCTTCACCGAAAACCAGCCGAATCTCGACGATGTTCCTGACCATCAGACTCTTGTCAAGGTCTGAGCCGACCAGCCGTAGCGGCCAGTACTTGTCCGGAAGCGCCGCGCCGTTCAGCTCGTTTGCTAGGATTATGTTCTCGTTCAGCTTCACGAAGCTGCTGTTCAGCTCCACCGCGTAGCCGTCGCCGGCGATCACCTGCACAGTGTAGGCGCCCGCGTCGGCGAGCTCCCTGTTGTAGGCGTTGGCGGTGTGGGTTATCGTGTCGTCGATGCGGCCCACCAACAGCCACACGGGGATGCCCGTCCAGATCTGGCCGTCCGCGTCCACGTAGACTCCCCTGTGGTTGGGCGTCGTGTCAGGGCACTTGGTGCCCGACTCGAATGTGGCGCGGTCAATGACCTCGGTTATCTCGCCGGTCAGCGTCAGGTTGTACTCCCTGATGGCGGGGATCACCTCGATGTCGACGACCTGCTTTATCCAGAAGTGGCCCTCGCTTATGAGGCCCTCCTCGCCCAGGATGACCAGCCTGATGGGGCCGTGTCCCTCGGGCAGAGGCTCATCGTCCTCGAAGTACGCTAGAGTCGGCACGAGGGGCTTGGTGGCTTCCACCTCATCCCCTGTTACGGGGTCAAAGGTTAGGAAGTCGCCGCTGAGTTCCTCCCACGTGAAGACCATGGCGTACCCGTCGACGGCCGTGACCCTGAGGCTGTTCTCCTCGGTTATGCCTCCGATGAGTTCAAAGACCTCGGACAGCGGCGCCGCGGTGTACTTGTACGGCCCCTTGATACTGCCTGCGCTTGTCATGAGCCCGCCGTTCATCTCGATGACTGTCATCCCAGCGATGCCACCGCGATTCAGTGTAGCCTGCTGTCCGTCGGCGCCCGTCAACGTGATCTCGAATTCGGGTATCTCCGGCCCCTGCGGCTCAGTTTCAGAGCCCATGGGCTCCTGCGTCTCTGTCTCGGCAGGCGGCCTCGTGAACGTGTATACTGCACCAGCTACGATGATCAGGAATACTACCGCGATGACCGCGGTGTTCCTGCTGCTTCCATCTCTCTTCTTTAATAGAAGTTTTGTATTCATGACGGACAATGTGTCGATATGGTTATAAAAACATAACGAGTAGGCTCTCTGTGCCGTTAACAGCCTAGGCTACACGGTGGGCGCTGATCCTTGCATGTTTCCGGCAACTTATCCGGTAATATTAAGGGCATGTCCACGTTCCTCTAGTTGAAGGAGATGTCAACGCAGAAACGGGTCATCGTCTGCACGGGTGCCCCCGGCAACGGCAGGGACGAGATACTCAATGAGCTCAAGGAGATAGCCGTCTTCGGGTACCACCACCTCTTCCAGTACATCGTGGAGGAGGCGCGGCTGGACGGCACCAACCTCACCAAGATCAACATCCTGGACTTCTACGACAGCCAGCCCGAGAAGATGGAGGACTACAGGCAGAGCGCCGTCGCCAAGATAGTGAGGCAGATCAACAAGGAGGGCGGCGTCCACATAGTGAGCACCCCATACCACTTCGAGTGGAAGGGCAACAGGTTCCAGGGTCTCACCGAGCAGGACGTGAAGCAGCTGAACCCCGACCTGTTCATCATATTGTTCGACGACATAGTCCGCGTCAGGGAGCGCCTCAGCATGGACAACCAGTGGCAGGACCACAAATACACCCTCGGCGAGATCGCCAACTGGCGACGCGAGGAAGTCAACGGCATCTACAGGCTCGCTGAGACGTTCACTCCGAGGAAAGATATTCAGCTCGTCGCATACGAGAACGGCGCCAAGCTCCTCAGGGACCTCGTGTACAAGCCCAGCAAGGAGACGGTTTACCTGAGCCACCCCATCACCGGGGAAGGCCCAGACTTCTTCAGGAAGATAACGAAGTTCCTTGACAGCCTGAGCGAGTACTACGTCATCTACGACCCGTACCTCATCAAGGACTGGGACATCGTGGAGCAGTGGAGGGACGCCATCAACGAGACCATCGACGCCGACGAGGAGCTCCCGGACACGTTCACCTTCCACATGGACTACAAGGACGGCCCCCGCAGCGTCGAGTTCGACATCAAGGAGGTGGAGACAGCCATCAAGAACCTCAGGTTCCAGATCATCGACAGCGACTACAAGATTATCGAGAACAGTACCATGACCGTGGTCTACCACCCGCGGAAGAGCATAAGCGCGGGCGTGATGTGCGAGATGGTGTACGCCAAGAGCCTCGCCAAGCTGGTGTACGCCTACTACCCGTACGAGCCGAGCCCGTTTTTCGAGTGGTACGCCACCCGCATCTTCACGGACCCCGACGAGATGAGGGACTTCCTCATCAAGGAGAGCAAGATGACTGGGCAGCGGCCCCTCGACTTCTTCAGCCAGCCCCCAGCTTAACTTCAATATCCGATACATTTTCTTATCGGATAGCATTGTTTTCAGACGTATCCGGTACGGTAGTGTATCGGTTTCGTGTCTAACCTAAATATTTAGAATAAAGGCTGTCGAATATGCCTAGTCTTCTAGCTCCATCCACGGGAGAATGATGGTCTTGCCCTTGGGTATGTAGACCTTGAGTGTGCTCCCCGGCTCCCTGTTGATGGTAGGCGGCGCGTCTATGAGCAGGCTCTCGTCCCCTATCTTTATCTTAACCTCCGTTATGGGGCCTACGAAGGCGCTCCACTCCAGCTTCCCCTCGATTACGTTGTGCGGCTCGTCTGGCTCCTTTACAGTGAAGCTCTCGGGCCTCATGACGCAGGCGACGGTGTCCCCCGGCTTCATCTCGTCGTCGCATGTCGTTATGCCCTGTAGCAGTATGTCTCCAACTCTGACGTCCATGAGGTCGCCGCATTTCTCGACGGCGCCCTTTAGCAGCGCTCCTTTCCCGATGAAGGTGGCTATGAAGAGGCTGTTGGGGTGGTTGTATATCTCCTGGGGTGTGCCCACCTGCATTATCCTGCCGTGGTTCTGGATGGCGATCCTGTCGCTGACGGCCATGGCCTCCTCCTGGTCGTGGGTGACGTAGATTGTGGTGATGCCCAGCTCCCTCTGTATCTCCTTGATCTCCTCACGCATCTCGACTCGGAGCTTGGCGTCCAGGTTGCTCAGAGGCTCGTCCAGCAGCAGTATATCCGGGTTGACGACGAGGACCCGGGCGAGGGCGACGCGCTGCTGCTGGCCTCCGCTCAGCTGGTTGGGGAACCTTCCCCCCATGCCCCCGAGCTTCACCAGCTTCAATATGTCCTCGACCTTTGACTTAGCCTGGTCCCGGGGGGTCTTCCTGACGTCGAGGCCGTAGGCGACGTTCTCGTGCACCGTCATGTGGGGCCAGAGGGCGTAGTTCTGGAATACCATGCCCGTGTTGCGCTCGAAGCTGGGGAGCTGCGTCACGTCCTTGCCGTCGTAGTAGACCTTGCCCTCGGTGGGGAACTCGAGTCCGGCGACTATGCGCATCGTGGTGGTCTTTCCGCAGCCGCTTGGGCCTAGGAACGTGAAGAACTCTCCGTCCATTATCTCTAGGTCGATGTCGTCGGCCGCGATGACCTCCCCGAACCGCTTCGTCACGTTCTCCAGTCTCACATTTACCATTTTCTACACTCCAAGGAACGATGTCTTCTGTTTGAGTATGAAGTTGCTCACGGCCATGGCCGCGATCTGCACAGCCATCAACAGGACACAGAGGGCGGCGCCGATGCTTACGCTGCCGGTCGCCGCGGCGCCGTACACGATCTGGCTGATGAAGAAGGTGATGGGCACCCTGTCCTCCCGTAGGGCGCCGAGGGTGACGCTGGCGCTCACCTCGCTCATGCTGTACACGAAGCCCAGTATAGCCCCGTTCACGATATGGCTTATGATGAGGGGCAGCACGATACGGAAGAACGTCGTGGATCTGTCGGCCCCCAGGTTCATGCTGCTCTCCTCAAGGCTCTTATCCACCTGCTGGAGGCCGGCGCCTACGCTGCGCGTCGTGAACGGCAGCCTCCTGATGCAGTAGGCGCATACGAGGAGCAGCGCAGGGTCGATGAGTGGGTCGAGGATGGTGCCGTGGAAGTGTTCTGAGAAGAAGAGGAAGTAGCCTATGGCGAGGCTGATGCCGGGGATCGCGACGGGGATAGTCGCCAGCGTGTCCAGCACGGCTTTTCCCGGCAGGTCCCTCTTGCCGACGATGTAGGCTATGCTTGAGCCGACGAGTATCATCACCACGACGGCGACGAGGCTGTACAGCAGGCTGTTTACGACGGCCTGGTTCACCGACGTGTTGGTCCAGAGGGTGCTTATGAAGCTCATCGTGAACTTCGTGGGCAATGTGCCGCTTGTAGCCCAGTCCGTGGTCGCGAGGAGAACAGTCCCCGTCTGCGGCATCGAGGCCAGAGCTATCACGAAGACTAGGAACACGATGACCAAGACCCGTGTCCGGAGCGACGGCGTCCTGACTCTCGGGCTCCACCTGCCGCCCTTGCTGAGCATGGCGTAGCTTCTCCTGTTCACGTACCACCGCACCGCGATGTAGCTCAGCGCCGTGGTGAGCAGGATTATTACTGCGAGCGCGGCGGTTCTCGGCGATATTCCTCCGGTCAGCGCCTCCGCGAAGCTGCTGTATATCTGGTAGGACACCACCTTCCGCGCGAGGGGGTTCGCCCTTGCCCCCACGAAGCCTATGGGGGCGCCTAGGTCCTCCAAGCTGAAGATGAAGGTCATTATGGCGCCAGCCGCCAACCCGGGGAGCAGCAGGGGGAACGTGATAGTCCTGAAGAGTCTCATGCCTCTCGCGCCGAGGTTCTCCGCCATCTCCTCCAGGCTGGGGTCGATGCTGTTGAGGCTGGCCACCACGTTCATGTATACTATGGGGTAGTAGGCGAGGGTCTGGGCCACGGTTATGCCGAAGAGGCCGTCGATGTCCAGCTTCCACGGTATGAGGTGGAGCACGTCGAAGAGGAAGAAGTTGATCAACCCGTTGCGCGGGTTGAACAGCTTACCGATTACGTAGGCGTTGACGAACGGCGTCGCCAGCAGCGGCACGAGGAGCAGCACCTGGAACACGCGTTTGCCGTGGAAGTTGTACCGCCCCATGATGTAAGCCAGCACTATGCCTATCACGGAGCAGGCGACGGTCACCGAGAACGCCACCATGAGCGAGTTCAAAAGTATGCCGTGGTCGTTACCCCACATTATGAGGATGCCACGCCGCACCTCCCACATGCGTCCCCCCCGGGATGCCAGTGAGGTGTACTCCGAGTTGGTGAGGATGTCCCAGAACCAGTGAAGGCTTGCCTGTCCCTGGTAGATGAACGCCTCGCTCACCATTGAGAGCAGCGGGAATACTAAGAAGAGGATCAGGGTGAAGTAACCGATGAGGGTCTGGACCACGGTCATGGGGTCCAGCTCGCGGCGGAGCCTCTCCACTGTGCCTTGAAGGGGAGAGGGGGCGCCCTTCAGGGTCATGCGGCTTAGCCTACCAGGGCGTCTAACTGGTCCATGACTTCGCTGTATCTGGCCCTCGCAGCCTCCAGCCAGACGCTTCTCATCTGCTCCTTGTAGGTCGCGTCTGTGAGCAGCCTGTCGTTGACGCTCTGCGCGTAAGCCTCGGTGAAGGTCACCGTCTCGCTGCTCTCCGGGTCAGTGAAGGTGAACTCGGACGGGTTGCTCATGTCGTCGACCAGCGCAAGGAACTCTTGGTGGGTTATGTCTCCCGTATCCTCCGCTTCGGTCAGCTCAAGCCACAGGGAGATGAGAGGCTCCTGCGCCTCCACGATGGTGGACTTGTAGAAGAACATCATCGACGTCTCGTAGCTCAGCGCCAGGTCGTCGCTGAACTCGATGGTTATGGCGTTCTTCGTCGCCTCGTAGCTGTCCTTAAGGTCAGAGCGCGCCAGCCCCGCCGGCGTATCGAAGACAGCCGGGTTTACGGGCATCCTGTTGATGTTCTCGTCGAGCCATATCTCCTGCCCCGCGGGGCTCAGCACCCACGCGATGAACGCCTGGGCGAGGTCCGGGTGCTTGCTCGTCGAGACCAGAGCTATGGGGTCCGCGTTGACGGCGGTCCCGTCCTGTGGAAGCACGTAGCTGCAAAGCTCCGGGTTCTGCAGCTGGGCCGTGTAGCCGTAGAAGTCGATGGTTGTTCCCGCGCCTATGGTGCCCTGGATGGCGGCGTCGCGGACGCTCTCGCTGCGGTCGAATATACGGGCGTTAGCCCCCATGTTGGTTAGAATCTTCCAGCCCTCGTCCCAGCCGTATGTCTGGAGGATGATCTCGAACATCCTTGTGTTGCTGGTGCTGAGGGTCGCGTCGGCCGTGCCGATGCTTGTTATGCTGGGGAGGGTCACGGCGTAGGTCTCGTTAGCCAACTCCTTCCACGTTTTGGGCTCAGGCAGCCCCTCCGTGGACAGGAACTCCGTGTTGATCGTGAAGCCGAAGCTGCTTATGGCGCTGCCCACCCACCGCACCTCGTCGCCGCTGTACCGCTTCGTCGGGGAGCCGCTCACCTCGTCCGGGATGTTCTCCAGTATCTCCATCACCTCGTCGCTGGTCAGCGGCGCGAGGAGCCCCTCGTTGTTGACTACGTCGAACACGACGGGTCCCCCGCCCCATGCCACGTCGACGTCGTCGCTACGCCTGATGGTTTCAACCCAGAGCCCAGAACTTACCCCTAGGAACCTGATGTCCTTCTTCTCAGCCATCCCATACTGCTGTGCGATGCCCGTCTCCCAGAAGGCGTCCCTAGCCTTGAACAATATATCCGAGCCGTGCCTCGTGATAATCTTCATTATCACGTCGCCTCCCCCGGTCTCGATAACCACCAACGAATAATCGCCGCTGTACTCCTGATCCTTCGAGAGCTGCACCTCCTCCGAGTCAGACTCGTAGCCGTCCTTCGAGACGGTGATGGTGTATGACCCCTCCTCGACGGTGACTGTGAACGTCCCCCCGCTGCCTGTGGTCACCGACGTCCCGTCGATGGTGACGGTCGCCCCGGACACGGGTTCCCCGTCGTCGTCCGTGACGGTCCCGGTCACCGTCGCAGTTCCCTTCTCGGGTGGCTCACCGTTCCCGTTCTCCCCATTCTCCACGGGGGGCTGAGGTGGGTTCATCATATACAACGCGAAGCCTAGACCGATGACGACAACAAGGGCTGCACCCATAATCATACGCTTATCCAATGGATAATCACCGTATTCGCATACAGCTTTGAGGTTTTATATCTTTGGCTGAGCCGAGGAAAGGTCTTAAATCCCCTGTAGACTAAACTCACGCGGGAGATTTGTGTAAAATGAGTAAGAAATTACTCCCAGTCATACTGACGTTCCTAGCGCTATCAGCGTTGACAGTGATACCCGCGTCGGCGGCGTACTACGATAAACCAGTCGTGGTCGCTCACCTGAAGGGCGCGCTTGAGCCGGACATACAGTTGAATGCCATCGTGGGCAACCTCACCTCGGTCGAGTGGAGGGTCGTCCTAGGTGAGCTGACGGCTGCCGACCTAAGCGGCGCCAAGATGCTCGTAATGTCGCTCAGCGACAGCAGCCAGATTTACACGGAGGCAGAGCTAAACGCCATCAAGGCGTGGTTCGACATGGGCGGCAAGACGATTTACGTGTCAGCCGACAGCGACTACGGCACAGACCACATGAGGCTGACGGCATGCAACACCGTACTGGTGAAGCTTAACGCGAAGCTCAGAGTCGACGACTGCTCAGCTGAGGACGCCGTCTCCAACGGCGGAGCACCCTACAGGGTGCTCGGCACCTCGGTGAACGCAGACCCTGAGGTCGAGTACCTCGTCAGAGGAGTCGAGAGGGGCTTGTTCCACGGACCCGGTATCGTCGTGGGCTATGAGGGCGGCCAGATGGTTGACCTCACCAAGGACGACGTCGAGAACGTATACATAGTCATGACGACCACAGAGACGGGCATCATCGTTGACAACAGCGAGCCAACTCCTGGGGTCATGGAGGCAGGCGTCGAGGGCGAGTTCCCACTGATGGCTGTCGAGATCGACTACGCTAAAAAGAACATGATCATCGCCGCAGGCGAGGCGCCCTTCGACCAGTACGTGGGTCTCTACAAGCCCGAGCTAATACGCATGGACAGGTACGGCCCAGAGGCCAACACCCAGCAGGGAGCAACCCTCTTCGAGAACATCGTCGCCTTTGCGACTAATTTCGGCGAGGACATCTTGAGCCTGAAGTCCAATGTGATGGGTCTCGAGACTGACGTAGCCGGCCTGGAGGCAGGCGTCGCCGATCTGGAGACCGATGTGGCTATGCTCACGACGGAAGTAAACACGCTGGAAGGCCAAGTATCGACCCTGACGACCGAGAAGGCTCAACTGGGGACAGACCTTGCGGCTGCCCAGAGCAGCGCCAGCACGATGCAGTTAGCCGCCGTCGCGGCGCTGGTCATCGGCGTCGTCATAGGTTACTTCGTCGGCCCGATGCTGAAGAAGTCTTAGGCACTCCTACCATTTTCTTTCTTTTTGATCATTTTATGTATAAGACGATGAATTCTATGGTCAATGTCCGTCGCCCCGGTTAAATGCCTGTTTTTCATGGCGCTATTACTTGGTTCGACAGTAGGGTCGTCGGATGGGTCTCTGGAGATCGATGTCTACGGCGAGGGGTGTCTCTCGTGTCTCCTGGACTACGTGGGGGAGCTGAACCACTCATTCACCGGCCGCGACCTGCGGCTCAACGTGGAGTATCTGGAGGGGAACCCATCGGCGCAGAGGGAGCTCCGGGCGCTGTTCGACAGGTTCAACGTCTCGGAGGAGCACAGGGGGAAGGTCGCTGTGGCGGTGAACGGGTGTGCACTGTTCATCAACTACGTGCCCGTGGATGTGATAACTGAACGCGTCGAGTCCGGCGATCTGCCTGCGGGGCTTGTCGTGTTCTACGATGAGCTGAGCGGCGTCGTTATTGTGGAAAGCGGAGGCGAATCCGCGGAGCAAGGCGAGGCATACCCGGTTGGCGGGTACCTGCCGCTGGTCGTGGTCAGCGGGCTCCTCGACGGCATAAACCCGTGCGCCTTCACCGTCCTCATCTACTTCGTGACCCTGATCTACTCTTCTGCGCTCACCCGTGGCGAGGGGAACGCCGAGAGGTGGACACTATGGGTCGGGGCTCTGTACATCCTCGGGGTGTACATCGGCTACCTCGTGATAGGCG
>JAFGTA010000212.1 GCA_016934355.1 Candidatus Bathyarchaeota archaeon
AAGGAGGGACTCGGATTCAACACCGGCCCCGAGCTGGAGTACTTCTACGTCACCAACGAGAACGGCTCCATCGCCCCCTTCGGGAAAGGCGGCTACTTCGACCTGCCGCCCCTGGACCCCACAGAGGACGTCAAGCTGGAGACCCTGATGTGCCTGGAGGCAGCCGGCTTCCAGCTGGACCGCGTCCACCACGAGGTGGCGCAAGGTCAGCAAGAGATCAACTTCAGGTACAGCGACGCGTTGAAGACAGCAGATAACGTAATCCTGTACAAGCTCGCGGTGAAGACCATCGCCGAGAAGCACGACACCACAGCCACGTTCATGCCCAAGCCCTTCTGGGGCATCAACGGCAGCGGCTGCCACATGCACCAGAGCCTCGTCGAGCTGGACACCGGGAAAAACCTCTTCGCAGGTGAAGAGGGAGACACCGGGGTATCAGACACCGCTAGGCACTACATAGGCGGCACGTTGAAGCACGCCCAGGCCATGTCCGCGGTCGTCGCGCCGCTGGTCAACAGCTACAAGCGGCTGGTGCCCCACTACGAGGCGCCTGTCTACGTGAGCTGGGGCTACGCCAACCGCTCCGCCCTCGTGAGGGTGCCCCTCGCGCCCGGCGAGAAGAACACTGTGACCCGTATAGAGTACAGGCACCCAGACCCGTCGTGCAACCCCTACCTCGCCGCCACCGCGCTGCTGTACAGCGGTATGGAGGGCATCAAGAAGAAGATAGAGCCCTCAGACCCCATCGCCGACAACATCTACCACTTCACCAAGAAGGACATCAAGAGCCACGGCGTCGACGTGCTGCCAGAGCACCTCGGGGAGGCGGTGGACTGGTTCGAGGAGGACAAGTCCATGAAGGACGCCCTCGGCGAGTACCTCCACAGAAACATCGTGGAGCTCAAACGCGAGGAGTACGACTCATACCAGAAGTTCACGGGCGTGGAGTGGGCGGCGAGCAGGCCAAAGATCACGTCCTGGGAGTACGACCAGTACCTTACGAGAAGCTAGGTCAGCCTACTCTATTTCTTTACACCCTATCTCGATTATCTTCAGCGGCAGCTCATCCAGTTCCTTGATCATCTTGTCGTACCACCTGTCAAGTGTCTCCCTTATGGACTCCTTGAGCCTCTCGGGGGGCACCGCCCTGTAGATGAACTTGTAGCCGCCGAGCCCGATGAGCTCCTCCTCCCGCGAGGCAAGCCCCTTCTCGACGAGGTTCTGGAGCAGCCTCTGGGCTGTGGACCTGCTCTTGTCCAGCTGGTCAGTGGCGTCCTGTATCGTCAGTGGGCCTCGGCTGACCAGCATGCAGTACGCCTGTATCTCGGTGGTCTTGATGCCGAGGGCGCACTTGATGAGCTCCTCGGGCCCTATCTCGGGGGCGTTGAGGATGCTCTGTATCTCCCGTAGACTCATACCTATGTTCAATGGTGGTGAACATCTTAAAATACCTTTATATTCGGTGACTATGAAGCAGTATCTTGACACAATATGAGTAAACCAGTTGAAGTCACAGACTCAAACTTCGACCAATTCGTAAAAGACAACCCAAACGTCGTCGTAGACTGCTGGGCGGCGTGGTGCGGACCCTGCAGGATGCTGAGCCCGGTCATCGAGCAGTTGGCCGAGGAGAAGCCGAACATAATCTTCGGCTCGCTCGACGTCGACAAGAACAGGGCGGTGCCCATGCGCTACGGCATAATGAGCATCCCGACGCTCCTCTACTTCAAGGACGGGCAGCTAGTCGACAAGACCCTGGGCGCCCTGCCCAAGCAGATGGTAGAAGCCAGGCTAGGCATCTTCGACTAGGCCCGGCTCCTGAGCTTCTCGGTTATTTTCAACAACTCGTCCGGGCTAATCGGCTTAAACAGCACCTCGTCGGTCCCTAGATCGGCAGGATCTATGTTTTCCAGCATCTCCGTCTGACCAGTCAACAGTATGACGTTAATATCCTTGTTACGCGCCTTCAGCCTCTTAGCCAGCTCGTTTCCCGTCGTGTCCGGCAGCTTCAGGTCCAGGATAGCCAGGTCGAAGTCGGTTTGACTCGCCTTCAGCAGCGCCTGGTTCCCCGTCCCGGCGGTCTCCACGTCGAATCCCGCGTCCACGAGAAGCATCCTGAACGTCTCGGTGAGGAACTCGTCGTCGTCCACCACGAGGACCGTGCCGCTGCTCCCCGGAAGCACCTCGGCCTGCTCCTGGTACGAGTGCATGACCTCGGAGAAGTCTGGGTGACCCTCCATGATGTCGACGATGATCTCCAGCCTCTGCACTATGTCGTCCAGCTTCTTCTCATGCTCGTTCAAGACGTTGATAATTAAGTCAAGAACGTCTATCCTTTCAGTGAAACTCATTGGGCTACCTGCTGATAATTAGATCGATATATAGGTGGTATTAATTAGGTATTTTAGTTTTGAGGCAACTAATGAAGCCTCTTTCTGACATATTTATGTCAACAAATCGAATATACGCCGATTTTTCACTTGTTTTACTCCCCTACGCCTCTAAACGTCTGTTTAGGCGTATTCCTAGGCTCAACATAACAGTTCAGCCATGTTTACGCGTCGATCAGGTCACAGGATCGAAGAGTTAAACCGAGTTCAGCGCATCCAGTATCGCCTGCTTCGAGACGACGCCTCTAAGCGGCTTGCCCCTGACTAGCATCGCGGGGACGGTGAGGAACCCGTGCTTCATGGCGAGACCCAAGTTGGTGAAGATGCTAAGCTCCTCCACGGCTAAGTCAGGCATCTCTTTCGCTACCTCCGCGAGGCGGCGTTTGACGACCACGCACTTGGGGCAGAGGGGCGCTGTAAATAGCACGATGTCAGGCGCTGGGCTCATGCCCTTCCTCGGTGGGCGGCGGTTAATAGGGTTTACCGAAACCAATATAACCCGAGTATCGCTAGTGATATACAGGTGTGGTGGTGGGATTACTCCTGATACCCCTGATAGCCATCCTGGGGGTTATCCTCCTGGTGGCCTCCGTTCTGATGAGCGTATCCTTTGCGGTGAGCCTCGTCCTAACCCTGCTGCTTCTTCCCCTCAGAATATTCATTTGGGTCGCTAGGTTGATACTCAGAGTATAGAGAGCAGGGAGCAGCCAAGTCACAATTATCAGTGTTTAAATATCATCAAGGTATTTGCTGAGAGATTACAGGTACCTCCAATGATTGAAGTCGTAGGCCTCATCGCGGCGTTCGTGCTCATCTTCGTGCTCAGGGCAAGGAATGTGGAGTTCTACGCCTCAATAACCGTCGCAGCCCTCGTGATAGGATTGACTTCTGGGCGCCCCGCGACACTCCTCTTCGAGGTACTGATGGACACCGTGATGGACCACACCACGTGGACCCTCTGCGCCGCCGTCGCCCTCATAACCGTCCTCGGCTACGCGCTGAAGGAGACCGGGCTTATGGTGCGGTTCATCGAGGGTCTGAGCGAGCTGCTCCCC
>JAFGTA010000213.1 GCA_016934355.1 Candidatus Bathyarchaeota archaeon
ATCTTGCCGAACCTGATGCCCTTGTCCTTGGCGAACCGCTGGACTGCCTTGTAGACGTCTGCGCCTGTCGTGAGGCGTATGATGAACTCGCGGCCTCGCCTGCACTCGACTGCGTGGTACTCGGCGGGGTGGCTCGCTTCTCTCTCCCATGTATCCTTCATCGGTGATCAGGGTTCAATAGTGGCGGCTGTATAAAGCTTGGATACATCTCTGCGTTAACGATATAACCTTGTTAGATGATATCTTTTTTATGAATATAACAGATGATCCTTGCGGGAAGGAAGGTCACTGCGATTGCCCGGTTTTGTTGAGGATGCGGGCGTTGATCGAGGCCGAGGGGCCTCTGGACATGGGTGAGGTGGGCCGTCTCCTAGAATACGTAAAGGCCCGGGAGATGCTGCTGAGAGAGCTTCGGCAGAGGCTGCACCAGAAAGGCATCAGCGACGTGATGTCCAAGAAGATCAAACGATGATAGAAGAATAAGGGAAGAAGCTCCGAGGCGGGCGCCTCATTACTTCGGGAGCTGGTCGATCCTGCTCCGGTCTAGCTTCTCCTGACGGGGATGCCTTCCATTACGGGAGGCTAGCTTACCCGCAGGAGCTCCTCTAGGATGCCTAGCTGGGTCGGGTTGGCCTTCACTATGTCGGTGCTGCTGAGGAGGCCGACGATCTTGTCTCCGTCCATGACTGGGAGCCTGTTGATCTTTCTCTGCGCCATGGTCTTGGCTGCCTCGGCGAGGTCTGCGTTGGGGTCTATGGTGATGACTGGGCTGGTCATGATGTCCTTCGCCCAGACGGTGGCGGGGTCCATACGGGGCCCCACGATCCGTCTCAGTATGTTGGTCTCCGTTATTATGCCGACGGGGCGTCCGCCGCTCACGACGATGACGCTGCCTATCTCGAACTTGTTCATCTTCTGCACCGCCGCGTGAACGGTGTCGTCGGTCTTCACGGTCTTGACGTTCTTCGACATGACGTCTCTCACAATAACTAATCCGCTCAAAGAACTCACTCAGAATGGAAAGAGGAGGCATAGATTTTAACGTTTAGTAAGCGTGACCGGCTACAGGTCATATCTAGAATTGTTTTATGGGGTCCTCTGCCCAGAGGTAAATGCGTTGAATCGGTTTTTACTTGGTAATAGAGTGTAGCCTATTCGTTTATCCTTGTAGTATTATATCCCCTGTGTCGATGGTCGCTTCATCGTAGTGAATGAGCTCATTACCTTGGACGAGTGTAACATCGGAGAACCTGCAGGGCAGCGGGTTGTCTCTGAGGTAGACGGCGCCGTCCATGAGCTGGTAGTGTAGGTGAGAGTAGGTGGTAGCTGCGCCGCTGAACCCTATCCTAGCGATAGGCTGATCCCTCGTCACCGTGTCTCCGACAGATACCTTGACGCTGCCCTTCAGCAGGTGGAACAGGTGGCTGAACTCGTCATCGTTGTGCCTGATGACGACGTGGTTCCCCGCGATGTCTGCTACCCTGTCCTCGTGTACCGCCTCGTCCATGTTGAACCGTTGGTCGTAGAGGTCGTCGAGGTGGTCAACCACACTCACCACCTCGCCGCCAGCCGGGGCGTAGACGTCCTCCCCGTGGGTGTAGAAGCCTGTGACGTCTCCGAAGTGGAAGTCGTAGTTCGACGAATAGTCAGCGGGGCTCATCCGCCTAGTGTTGCCGTCCTCCCCGAGGTGGGTGAAGTCCAGGGCGAAGCGGCTGAAGTTGGACGCGAACGCGCCGTCTGTGGCTCTCCTGATTAGGGTCATGCTGAACCTCCGGTGATGAGAGTAGAAGTCGTGTCCGTCAAGTATGGTGACCAGCCCCTTCACTGGTATGGTTAACCTAGCTTTCTGGCGGTAACGTGTGGGCTCTACGACGGTGTTTCCATAGTAGTACTCTATCCCTGTCTCGGGTTCGCTGAAGGTGAACATGTAGCGCAGCCTGTCTAGTGGCGTCTTCTTGGGGAAGCTGTGGAAGGGGTTGTAGATGTCGTATGTCTCTCTGCCGTTGACCTCGTACTTTCCGATGGTGTGTATCCCGGGTGTCCCGACGCCGTTGTGGTTCAGGTGCCTGTAAGTGACTAGGCTCCCTGCTTCGTCGTAGACCGCGGCTTTGATGAACTTGACTACTAGTTTCCGGTCGGTCAGCCCCTCTATGACGAAATCGAAGCTCAGGTTGTTAGATTCCCTGGCCTCTTCGACGTAGATGGTTTCCGGCTCGGTGGTGATCGAGACAACTCTTTCCTGTGACTCGTGGTTCGACAGGAATCCCTGTAGACGGGGTTTAACGCCTCTGTACCTTGTCGTCTCTATCATAGTCTCACCATTAGGCTACAGGTATAGAAGGTTAGGGAATAGAAGTGTGATCGGCGGCGAGGACCCCTATCGGGTGCCTGCATTCAAACACTTAGAAGATTGGCGAACAGGATCACGTCCAAGCCTATGATGAAAACGAACAAGCCGCTTATCAGCAGAAACGTGTTACTCTCCACCGCCCTCCTTGACTCGAAACCAGTAAAAACGCTGAACAGGCACGCGGATAGAGGGGGCAACGACGCCAACGCTAGAAGCCGTCCGTCGACGGCGGGGACGAAGCCTGCTAACAGGTAAACGGTTACTGAGAACGCCATCGCTAAGCATATGCGCATCATCTTGTCCGCGGTGAACCTCACGGAGAGGTTCCTGATCCCGTTCTCTGCGTCCACTCTGTGGTCGGGTATCTCAAGCCCGACGCTGAGCACGAAGCCGTACAAGATCAAGGGCACGGTGAACAACGTCAGGTCGGTGGTGAGGCTTCCCTTGACCGCCATGTAGCCGATCGCGGGAATGATGAAGCCGGTGCCCACCGCTATCCCGGCTTCGCCGAGCCCCCTCGCCTTCAGCTGCGTCGCCGGGTGCGAGTACGCCCACCCCATTACGTTGCCAATGAGGGTGAGCGCGAGAACATGCCAGCCGACTCCGCGGCTGACCAGCAACGATGCGAATACAACGGAAGCTACCGAGCATAGCCCAGCGACCCGCAGCAGCCAAGGCGCCAGAGACGGTTGTCTTATCAGCACGTTGCTGCCGCCGAAGGGCTTCCAGTTCGCCTGCCTGTCCCGCTCGGCGTCGTAGTAGTCGTTGCTGTAATGCGTCGAGAGGTCGATGAACAATATGGTGAAGTATCCCAGGGCTGCAGCCCAGAGGTCAACAGGCATGGCGTAAACCGCGGCGTACAGCGCCCCGGAGAGGTAGCCGAGGAACCCCCCGAGGACGATGTGGGGTCTGATGACCCTTAGCAGGGCTGCTCCGCGGCTCATGCAGTATCTATCTGAGCTTTAATTGAAAAAGATTTAAACTGATACTGTTTCTCAAATCCTATGCAACTCGCGCGGTTGAAGCCCTACCTCGATCTGACGCGTCTGCATTTCTTCTTCGTTTGGCCTCTAGTGTTCTGCTCCGGGCTGTTCCTGAGCTTCATCAACTACGGGGGCTTCTCGGTCTGGCTCGTGGTTAAGGCTGTTTTAATCGCTTTCTTCGGCTTCGAGGCGGGCTTCGTGCTGAACGACTACGTTGACAGGGAGTACGACACACTGGATGTAGACGACCAGCTATCGAGGTACTGGAGGCCGTTCGGTACGAGGCCCCTGCCCTCTGAGGAATTAACTGTTAACCGCGTTAGGCTTGTGTTCCTCCTGTTAGCGGGTACGGCTTCTGCTCTCATACTGTCTCTGCCTTACCCGCACTCGTTGTACGTCCTCGGGATAATGCTGTACAGCTATAGCGTCGAGTGGTTCTACCAGGTGAAGAAGAGAGACCAGAGGGCGCCCATAGCGCAGATACTGGGGAGAACCGATTTCTCGTTGTTCCCCGTCGCTGGGTACCTCGTCAACGGGCAGCCCGACCTCCTGATCATGGCGTATTTCCTGTTCTTCTATCCCTACACTCAGGCTCATCTGGCGCTGAACGACATAGTAGACACGGTGAATGACCGTGCCCGTGGGCTGGCTACTGTCCCGGTGTTGTTCGGGGAGCGGGGTACGAAGCTTTGGATGAGCGGGTTCACGTTGATCCATCTCCTCTTCTTAGCGCTGTTCCTAGGTAAGGTGGGCTCGGTGTACCGCATCGGGTTCATGTTAGGCGTGCTAGCGTTGTTGACGTCGAATGTCCTGGTCTGGAGGGGAAGCACGCCCGGACAGTGGATCAAGGCGCTGCCTTTCTTCCATCTATCGCTTCTCCTCTACACTCTCTCGATGATACTCCCTCATCTACTCTAGGTCGTTGAAGTTTCCAGTAACACGAGTTCCGGCTGATTCCCTCTATTCTTTGTCCAGCCTAGCGTTCAAGACCACAGCCGATATGATGATCGCCGCCGACGCTAGGTTGACGTACGTCACTGGGTCCCCAAGCACGAGGTAGGCGAAGAGTATGGCGAACAGCGGCACTAGGTTGAAGAAGAGAGCAGACTTGTTGACGCCCAGCGTCTTGATGGCGTTCTGCTGGAAGATGTACCCAAGCACCGACGAGAAGACAGCCATGTAGAGAATGGACGCCCAAGACTCCATCGAGTACGTGAAGACCTCCCCCAACGCGTTCTCCATCAGCGTCAACGGCGCGAGCTGGATCAGCCCGAACAGGAACACGTAGCCAGTGACCAGCGTCGAGCTGTACCGGGCTGTCGCCCTCTTGCTGTAGACTCCGTACAGCGAGAAGCACAGCATACCGCCCAGCATTATCAGGTCCCCCTTGTTGAACTCCAGCCTCAGCAGAGCCGATATGTCGCCGTTCGTCACCGTGATGAGCACGCCGGACAATGCTAGGAAGATCAGGCCCACCTTCGCCGCGTTCAGCCGCTCATCCGTGATGTACGCCGCGACGACTGAGGACGTGAGAGGTATGAGGGCGTTAATGGTGGACGCGCTACCCGCGGAGGTGTAGAGCAGCGCCGTGAACTGCAGCGTGTAGTACCCCGAGACCCCGAGGAACCCCAGCCCCATCAGCAGAGGCACGTCCTCACGCCTCGGCACTCGGACGGGGTCCCTCATCCACATGTACGGGAGTATGATCACTGTGGCGAACAGGAACCTGAGGAACGTCAATGTCACAGGCGCGAACTCCCGTAACGCGATCTTCCCCGCCGTGAACGAGCCGCCCCAGAAAGCCGTCGTCAACGCCATGAGGGCGTAGGTTACCAGTTCACCGCGGCCCTTCCGTGACATGCCAAGGAATGATGTGTCAGTGATTTAAAAGTCAGCACCCAGCGATGGAGCCAAATGAACGGCGATGCTTCCCAAAGATATGTATGATGAACGCCGCAGACACATAGGCGCTGACGCCGAAGCGGAGGGCTAGCCTTGGCGCTCGTAGTAGCCTGGGCCCTTCTTTGGGCCGAAGCTTCTGAGGCCCTCCTCTTCGAGCTGTCTGCAGAGCCGCTCGGCCTCGTCGACGGTTATCTCCTCCCTGCCCCTGAGGTACTCGATGATCTCGTGGGCCTCCTCGTCGCTGTTACAGCGCCTGATGAAGTCGACCGCGTTGGGGTCGTATCCCGCGAACTTCCGCTTGGGCTTGGGCGGCTCTACCTCGAACTCCAGGTCGGCCTTGCCTTTGCCCTCCTCCATCTCCTTGGCGAGTCTTGGGAACCGTTTCTTTAACTCGTCGCGCTCCATGTCAAGCTTGGTTGGAGGATCGGGTATAATAAAGATGCTGGAAGCGCCAGGTTCAGCGTGGCCGCTCCTCTAGCCGGGGCAGCTTGTAGACGATGACGCCTGCCTTGACGTCCCTCTGCACCGTGAGGCCGGGCGCTATCCACGCGCCGCTGCCAATGACGACGCCGGGGTGGATGCTCACATTGACGCCCGTCTGCACGTCGCTGCCCATGATGGCGCCCAGCTTCCGGCGGCCGCTGCTCATCCTCACGCCCTTGACGGTGACCTCGATGTCCGACTTGTCGAAGCGCAGGTTAGCCGTCAATGTCCCCGCGCCCAGGTTACAGCCGCTGCCGATGACGCTGTCGCCGATGTAGCTGAGGTGGGCTGCGTGGGTGCCGTCCATTATGACGCTGTTCTTGACCTCGCACGCGTTGCCTATGCGCACGTTCCTCCCGAGGCATGTGCTGGGCCGTATGTAGCAGTTGGGGCCCACGTCGCTGCCCTCTCCGAATACCGCGGGGCCTTCCACGTAGGCGCCTGAGCGGACTCTCGCCCCCTCCTTCACCCAGACGGGGCCGTGCAGGTGGGCGCCGTCCTCCACTATACCGTCGACCCTCGTCTCCATGCCCTTCATGGCTCGCCTGTTTGCCTCCAGCAGCATCCAGGGTAGCCCGATGTCCAGCCAGTCTCCGGCGAACATCTCGTGCATCCTCAGGGTCCTGCCGTCGTCTATCATCATCTGCAACGTGTCTGTGATCTCGTACTCGCCTCTTGCACTCTTCGCCGTCTTGCCGATGTACGTGAAGACGTTGGATGAGAACACGTAGGCGCCGACGTTAGCCATGTTGCTGGGCTCCTTGCCCTTAGGAGGCTTCTCGACGACCCCCGTGACGAGGTCCCCGTAGAGCTTGAAGGCGCCGTACTGGCTGGGGTCGTCGACCCTGAGCCCGGTGAGGGTGGCCTCCCCCTCGGTGTGAGCCTCCCTCAGCTTCTTGAGGGCGCCCTCCTCGAAGTAGTGGTCGCCGTAGAGCCCCATGAAGCATTCGCCGCCCACCCAGTCATCAGCGGCCTTGAACGCGTCGGCGGTGCCCATGGGCTCCTTCTGGGTAACGTAGCTGATGTCGACGCCGAAACGTTCACCATCACCGAAGTAGTCCTTGATCATGTCCTCAAGATAGTTGGTCACCAGCAGGATGTCCCGTACCCCCGCCTCCCTGACCCTCATTATATGCCACTCTAGGAGCGGCCTCCCCCCCACGAGCAGCAGCGGCTTGGGGCAGCTGTCCGTGAGAGGCCAGAGCCTCGTCCCCTTCCCCGCCGCCAGTATGACTGCCTTCACTTCAAATCACCTAACACACCTTTAACCAGTGCCTGAGCCCCCTCCATGAGGGCTCTAGCGTCCTTCTCAGTCCTACCCTCCACGGTGACCCTTATGAGGGGCTCGGTGCCGGACGGCCTGATGAGGGCCCACCCCTCCTCCAGCTGGAGACGGACGCCGTCCACAGCGCTGACCTCCGTGACGCCGCGGAGCTTTTCGCCGTATCTCTCCGAGACCGCCTTCATCGCCACCGCCTTCAGCCCGTTGGGGCACTCCAGCTTGGCCCTGCCGATGGGGTACATGGGCGCCTGAGCCGCGAACTCCTCCAGAGACATCCCTGTCTCCCCGAGGGCCTCAAGCAGCTTGACCGCCGCTAGAATGCCGTCGGGGCACATGTGTACGTCAGGCATCACCCAGGCGCCGACGGGCTCACCGCCGAAGACGGCTCCGTGCTCGGCCATAGCCTCTGTGATGTAGGCGTCG
>JAFGTA010000031.1 GCA_016934355.1 Candidatus Bathyarchaeota archaeon
AGTACCGTGTGCAGCGGAAGGACGGTACGTGGATGTGGGTGCGCGACAGGGCGGCCCAGAAGTATGACCTCGAAGGCGAGTCCTACTTTGACGGTAAGCTCAGCGACGTCACCGAGCAGAAGCTCATGGAGAGGGGGCTCAAGGGCTACGTGGAGCACCTTGAGCAGATGGTGAAGGACCTCAAGACCTACTCGATGAAGCTTGAGGAGATGGTGAAGGAGAGGAACCAGCTCTTGGTGGACGCCGAGAGGAACGTTGCCGTCGGTCAGGTGGCGTCCATGGTGGGCCACGACCTCAGAGGACCGCTCCAGACGATAAACAACGCGATATACCTGTTGAAGAACCACCCCGAGAAACAGGACGAGCTGGTGCAGACGGTGCAGGGCGCCGTGAGGTACGCCGTCAAGATACTCGAAGACCTCAGGACCGCCACGAGGGACTCGCCGCTGGAGGTGGAGCTGGTCAACCTAACGGCGTTGATCATGCAAGCCCTGGGGGAGGCGCCGCTCCCCGAAAGGATAACGGTGAGCACGCAGTTCGCGGAGGGGCTGGAGGGCGTTTACCTCGACATCGTGAAGATAAGGAGGGCGTTGGACAACCTCATCAGGAACGCCTGCGAGGCCATCGAGGGCGAAGGCACATTGACGGTGAGGGCGTACAGGGAGGGCGGCGAAGCAGTCATCGAGGTTGCGGACACGGGCGTCGGCATACCCGAGGAGTTCCTGCCCAACCTGTTCCAGACGTTTAAGACGACGAAGAGGAAGGGGCTGGGCCTGGGGCTGGCTTACACGAAGAAGGCGGTCGAGGCCCACGGTGGACGGGTGGCCGTCGAGTCGGTTGTCGGCGAGGGCACGGTGTTCAGGGTTTCCATACCTCAGCCACGGGTGGAGTCCGGGGCAGAGGTTGGCGCCGTGGATGTCCATCACCCCGTTGAACGTAACATGGCTTCCCCGTAGACTCTTCGGTCGCAGCGTGAACAAGTCTATCCTCCTATTATTAACTTGAAGGAGCCGTGCAGGGGATTGCTGCTCATCGCTTCCCTGTCACACCAGCCATCTGTCAACCGTTTCAAGATGACGTTAAATATTTGGTTAAAAACAGAGTAACAATGAGACGTGGGCTCCTCCTTCTGTCCGTATTGCTAACGTTGTGCCCTGCGGTGGTTCTGGGTGCTATCGAAGTTTATCAGATCAGAGGAAACGCCACAGTCGAGTTCACCGAAGGAATGGTCCCGCCGGTAATCACCGTACACGATGACTCCACCTTGATCATCAGAGACATAGACCCCTACACGGCTACGTACAACGACACACAGGAGATCGACGTCAAAGCCTACGATGGCTCCAAGGTAATCATACTCAACTCGTCTCTCCAGGGCAGCGTCAGCCTCTATAACCGCTCGTTGTTAACGGTGCAGGACGCCGCCATCTTCCGAGCATACTGGTGTAGGATACACCACGATTTTCACAACGGAAGCGGGTTCTCGGCCTTTGATCAGTCCCGGTTTACCGTGGGCGACTCCAAGGTCGGGGTGATAAACGCCCATGATCGAAGCAGTGGACGGGTGTCTGGGAGCGACATCATGGAGATCAGGGCAAGGGAGACATCGGTGAACGTATCTGTCGCGGCTACCGATAGTAGGGTACGGCGAGTGCATCTGTACAGTCCATCGGAGCCGGTGTTCGGAATCAGTGAAGGGTTCTACAGTGAGCTGGTTTTCACGCAGCGGGACGGTGCGTCTCTAACGCTCCGAGACTGTGATCTAGAGGCGGTGTCGGTTACCAGTCGAGACTGCGACATTGAGGTGTCTTCCTGCGACGTATACGTGTTGACTGCAGTCGACTGTAGCTCTGTTGAAGTCAATGACTGTTACATCTGGGTGGTCGACTCCTATGACGCTAATGGAGTCTTTGCCTTCACAGACTGTAGGGTCGACTACCTCAACTATATCACAGGGGAAGCCGTCGTGAAACTCAAGAACTGCGTGATTGGCAGGTTCGAGCCCCCCAGCGTCCACTCGCTTGAGGCAGTCGGCACCACGATACGGAGTTACTATGTTGGACAGGCGTCAAACCTCTATCTCGATAAATCCACGGTGGCCCTCTACGGTGACACGGTGGAGTCGCTGTACATGGAAGGCGACTTCAACCTTGAGAACAACTCGCTGCCCCCGTTCGGCGGCTGGTACCGTAACGTAACTATACGCAGGACCTACCCCATTCAAGTGATCGTAAATAATCTTCCCGCAGAAGGTGTGGAGGTCCAGTTCTACAAAGATGACGCCTTGTACAGGTCGGTGGAGACAGACGGCGAGGGAAAAGCTAGGGTACAGCTACTGTTCATAGATGTTTCACTGGTAGACGATGCCGGCCTGAGGAGCTACGGTAACGCAACTGACGCCCTTCTTCTGCGAGCCGCAGTCGGCGACGAAGCATTTGAGCAGCAGGTCGATGTCTACACGAAGACGCCTATTATAATAGAGTTAAGGTACACGGAGAACCCGTCGCTGCTCTACCTTGTAGCAGTGTTATGCGTTGTCACCATAGCTGTGATCGGTATCCGGGTGACTGGTCATCTCATTATTTGATACAAGACTCCTCGTAAGCGGCGAGTACAGTATGGTATACCACGAGTTAGGTTGGACTCCGAGTGGGTGGACGCGGGCCTCCCCGTCGTTAACTAGAGCGGTGGAATCACCCGGCTATGCTTTATTACCCCGGAGTGCATATGGCTTGGCATGAAGCTGGTCAGTTTTAAGGTACACACCGAGACCCGGGTAGGTGCGATGCTGGGAGAAGGCGTCGTCGACCTCAACTCGGCGTACGCGTTGACGCTAGACAAGGGGAAGGACGCGGCGAGGAGATACGCGGACGCCCTGATACCGGGATGCATGGTAGGGTTCCTGGAGGGAGGGGAAGAATCCATGACGGCTGCGAGGAAAGCCGTCGCCTACGCTGAGAAGCACCCCGAGGCGCTGGGGATTGACGACGAGAAGATCGTGCTATCGGCGGAGGAGGCAAGGCTGCTGGCCCCTGTGCCGAGGCCGGGTAAATTGTACTGCGCCGCCGTGAACTTCTACGACCACGCCACTGAGCGCATCAAGGACCCAGAGGCAAGGAAGAAGGAGATCGACAGGCTCAAGGGTCTGAAGCTGGATGTACCCGACGTATTCCAGAAGCCGCCGAGCCTCGTCGTTGGTCCTAAGGACCCGCTGATCAAGGCGCGGGCCACCGAGAAGCTTGACTACGAGTGTGAATTGGCGGTGGTCATCGGCAGGAAGGGGAAGTACATCCCGGCTGAGCGGGCGTACGAGTACCTCGCGGGGTACACGGTGCTCATCGACGTGAGCTTCCGCGACCAGGGGTTCCCCCAGGACGTGGACTTTAGGATGTTCAAGCACGACGTGAACTGGACCAAGGGCAAGGGGATGGACAACGCCGCACCCATGGGGCCGTGCATCGTTACGATGGACGAGGTACCCGACCCGTACGATCCGCCGCTGAGGCTGCAGACGCGGGTGAACGGTGAGACGCGGCAGAACAACACCATCGACAACATGATCATCAGGATACCGAGGATCATAGAGTACATGAGCAACGGCACAACACTGATGCCGGGGGACGTCATCGCCACCGGCACAGTCGCGGGCGTCGCCCACAGCTGGGGGCCCGAAGGCTTCCTCAAGGTTGGGGACGTGCTGGAGTGCGAGATACAGCCCATCGGCGTCCTCAAGCACAGGGTGGTCGAGGACCCCTACTAACCCCTTCCATTTAGGGAAAGACAGATTTCATCGACTAACCCAGTGACATGTATGACGGATTACCTCAGGATAACGATAGGCGAGTACGAGTTCAAGGCTGAGCTGCACAGAGGCGAGGCACCCGAGACATGCAGAAGGATCGTCGAATCCCTCCCAATAACCGGCAAGGTCATTCAGGCTAGGTGGAGCGGCGAGGCTGTGTGGCTGCAGATGGACCCCTACGGCATAGAGGCGCCGCTTGAGAATCAGACGAGCCACCCGGGGCGCGGCGAGCTGCTGTACTACCCGGGCGGCGTCAGCGAGAAGGAGATACTGATACCCTACGGCTCAGCCTGCTTCGCCAGCAAGGTGGGGATGCTCCCCGGCAGTCACTTCGCCACCGTGGTCGAGGGGGCTGAGAAACTCGGGGAGATGGGTGAGGGCGTCCTCTGGACGGGCGCCAAGGAGATAAGGATCGAGCTAGGATAACGGGTTCGCCGGGCTGAGGTACTTCGCAAGGAACCTGTAGATGTCCCGCCTGATCTCTTTCGCCTTCTTGGTCTGTATCCTGTCGAAGACGTGGCCGCCGGGCACGTCCTCGAATATCCTGTACTCGAAGTCCTTCCCCGCCGCCTTGAGGCTCTTGATGAGGTGCTCCACCTCAAGCACGTTGACGTCCTCGTCGATGGTGTTCGTGTGTATGAGCAGCGGCGTCTCAAGCTTGTGCGCCTGCCAAGCGGGGCTGCGCTTCCTGTACTCCGCGACGTCCTCGTACGCCGACTTACCGATGTGGTAGTCAGCCGAGTACAGGTCCCTGTACTCCTGCGTCTTGTACCCCATCCTCGCTATGAGGTCGCTGACGGGCACCCCGGCGAAGGCGCACCTGTATGCCTCGGGGTGGTTGAAGACGTTTAGGAGGGCGTGCAAGCCGCCGTGGCTCCACCCCATTACGCCGACCCTCTGGGGGTCCACCCAGTCATAGTTCTCGACCATCCAGTTCCTAGCGGCGAAGGTGTCCTCGGCCTCTACTCCGCCGTAGTCGATGAGCTCATAGAACCGTATACCGTAGCCCGTGCTGCCCCTGTACTCTGGGGCCGTGACGACGTATCCCTGCTTCACCAGCTCGGCGATTATGTGGCTGTAGTTGCTCGTCATGTTGCTGTGGACGCCGCCGTGGGGGAACACCAGCAGCGGGTGCTTCTCGTCGGCGTCCATGTCGACGGGGGTGAACGTGTACGTGTAGAACACGATGGGGTTAGAGGCGCCCTGGGCAGTGGGGTTGGGTATCTGGGTGGGCGGCTGCCCGGTTATCCTGTGCTTCTCGACGTCCGCGACTCCGTCGAGCCACTGGCTCCACAGCACGTCGTCCACCTGTTTCTGGATGGCGTCGAGGCGGTGCATCACCATCTCCTTCATCGCCTTGAGTTCCTCTAGAACCTTGTCGGGGTCTGACATGTATCCTGAGTTCAGTCAACCGGGGATAACTATTTCCCCGTTACAGTATTTACCGTGGCAGCCTGACGTGGCCCAGCATCTCCCTGTTCCACCCTAGGAAGCCCGGGAAACCCGCCGCCTTCTCCTCCAGGAACCTTTCCCTGTTGAAGACGACAACCTGTTCGCCGTCCTCCTCGACGATGTCCGCTAGCCTGTAGAGCACCTCGTACCCTAGCTGGCTCTCGCCGTGTCTCTCAGTGAACTCCCTGACTGTGGGCCTCTCAGCTATCACGTACTCAAGCGTCTCCAGTGCTTCGAGCTCCATGAGCCCCGTCATCCTGTACTCCTCGCCGACGATCCGCGCCCAGACCTCGTGGTACAGCTTCATGAACTCTGCGCCGCGTCTCTCGGCCTCCATGAAACTCACACCCCTTGTCAGTGTGATGTCCCAGATTCTCGACACCCAGTCTCGGGGCTTCCACCGTAGGCTGCGGCTGTAGTTGACGAGCCACTTCTCGAAGGGAGGGTACTCGTCGTTGGCTAGGAACAGCAGGTTGGCGAGGGCGGGCACACCCTTGCCTAGCAGTTGGTTGGCGGCCAGCGGGTCCCGCCTCAGGGTCCACTGCCTGACCACGATGTCGCCGTAGTAGACGCAGTCGAGGTAGCCTCGTAGGGCGACGCGGCGCTTCTCCTCAGCCGTGAACACGTCCTTGGAGTCCAGCAGCGCCTCCACGCGCCCCTCAGGGTCGTAGAGCACCTTCTGGTACGACGCGTCCCACTTCTTCAGCAGACTCCACTCCTCCATGCGCTCCTTCTCCAGGCTGAGGAAGCTCACGTCCATGTGGTACCTGTCACCCAGGTGGTCGCCGTGGGGAACTGGGCCCCTGCCCATGAGCCAGTCATTTAGACTCGCCTCCTCAAGGTAGACGTTGAGGTCTACCTCGCTGAGCTCGTCGCCGTAGCCTCTGCTGAGGCCGCCGCCGAGGGTGACGCCCAGCACCTCGGGGTGCTTGGAGAGGCGGTCGGCGTACTCCGCCGCGTTCTCCTTCATCGCCTCGACTAGGCTGTCCTCGGGCAGTGTCCCGTGGGGCCTGTTGGGTCTACGTCTTATTCCTTTGGTATCTGTGAAGAAGCGCATCTCAACCGTGTTGAGGTGGGTTGACAATAAACGGTTTTCGGGGCTACTAAGTCCCGGCGCCAGCCTTTCTCCGGGGGCAAGGGGGTTTTTATACCGTCTCTTCGCTGTCAACTTGATGAACGAAGTCAAGTTCCTGAGGGACCAGATCGAGACCACCTTCAAGGGTGACTCGTGGCACGGCCCAAGCCTCATGAAGACGCTGGAAGGCGTCGACCTGGAGCAGGCGAAGGCTCGCCCGCTGGGGGAGAGACACACCATCTGGGAGCTCGTGGACCACACCACGTTCTGGCTTGAGGCGTCGCTAAACGCGTTGAAGGGCATCGAGATGCCGGAGCCTGAGATGAAGGTCAACTGGCCCAAGATGGGGAGAACCGAGGAGCAGTGGAGCCAGTCTGTACAACGCCTGGAAGCGGCGGTCAACATGGTGCTGGACGAGTTGGCGGGCTGGAGCAGCGAGGGCTTAGAGAGGACGGTGCCGGGTAAAGACTACAACTTTAGGCAGCTGCTTCACGGCGCGATGCACCACAACCTGTACCACGCCGGTCAGATAGCCCTACTCAAGAGGAAGATGGGCTAGCCGAGCCTCTGTATCTCCAGTATGTTGCCCTCGGGGTCACGCATGTACGCGAACACAAGCCTGCCGACCCCCTGAATATTCACGTTGACTACCTCGCCGACCATGCCGCCGCCGGCCTCCAGCACCGCGTCCTTCGTCGCCTCGACGTCTTCGACGGCGAACGCGATGTGTCCGAAGCCCGGCCTATGAGGGACTGGGGTCTCGGCCTCCGTCTCTTCATCGTACTGGAAAACTTCTAGGGTTGGACCGGAGTCGCCGTGCCCCGGCAGCCTCAGGTGGACGCCGGCGATGCGCGCGTCTTCTAGGGCGGTGGCTCTGTCAAGCCAGTCGCCGGAGAGGTCGCGTTCAGGGGGCACGGGAGCGCAGCCGAAGACCTTGACGTAGAAGTCGGCCAACCGCCTCCAGTCCCGGGCCACTAGGTTGGTGTGGGTGTACTTCATCGATCCTTCACCGCCTTGTACGACTCGTCCAGAACCGTGTACGCGTGGGTTAATAGCTGTCTCATGGTGTCGTTGCCTCTGAAGCCCTCTGTGAACGCCCTCCACCCCGTGATGTAGTACTCGCGGTACGGCTCGGCTATGGAGGTGTATCCTTCTCGCTCTAGCAGCCGGAGCACGTGGGTCCTGTTAAGCTTCCAGACGTGCCTAGGGTCGAGGCTCTGACTGAGCACCCTGACAGGCGTCGGCGACACGACGTAGCACAGCATCCTGAGCACACGGTAGTACTCCAAGTCGATGCGCTCGATGACGTGCTCGGGCAGGCGGCCGAGGAGAGGCGCCAACTCGGTGAGCTCCTTCAGGTCCCTCGCCCTCATGCTCTCCGCCGACTCCACGGGCTTCAGCGGCACCTCGCCGTAAAGCGTCTTCACCTCGTCTGGGCTCTCGGGCAGCCAGTCTCCGCGGGCCTCGTTCATGATGGCGAACTGGATGCGGGGGACGTGGATGTGCCCCGGCCTCGCTTCTTTGAACATCTCCTCGTAGAGCCGGGTCGTCTCAATGGAGTGAAGGAACCCTTCCCTGTTCTGCGGGACAAGCGGCTGCCCCTCCTTGATGCCGACGTGGATGTCGACGTCGCTGACGACTGGCACGTAGTCCACGGGAGAATCCCATCTCTTGGTGGATGAGCCCTTGAGGGCCGCGTAGTCGATCCGGTCACCCAGCCTCTCGTTGATGAGCCGCCGCCACACCTCGACGGCGGCTTCGACGTCTCTTCGCGCTTCAGTCATCAAGCCGCTGTAGTCTATCGCGTTCAACGTGTCATCCCAACAAGGTGGGCCTGGCTGCTGTTCACTTTTTCTGTGATACCATTATCATGCGGCGCGAGTACATTTCGAACGGCGACATGTCGAAGCCGCCGTAGCAGGCTCGGTAGCTCCAGCCGGCTTGCTCGACCAGCGCCCTGAGCTCGTGGAGGCTGTAGAGCACGTGGTCTACGTGGAAGGTTCCCCTGTGCCTGAGGTCGTCGCCCTCCGTGACGTAGTACCTCCAGACGTTGTGCATCCGGGAGTCCATGGGGTCGAACCGCCGCTCCGTGGTCTGGACCCTGCCGTCCTCGTGGTAGTGCACGGACTTGGGCTGCCAGTTCTTGATGATCCAGTCCCTGTTGGCGATGTCGATCACCATGACTGCGCCCTGCTTGGCGAGGGAGCCGAGCTGCCTGAACGTGTCCAGATCGGTCTCCCTGTCGTAGTAGCCGAGGGACGTGAAGAGGCTGATGACCGCGTCGAGCCTGCCCGTGTAGTCCTTGAGAAGCGACGCGACGCCCCGCATGTCCCCCTGCCTGAACTCTACTTTGACGCCCCTCTCCTCAGCAAGCCGACCGGCACGCTCAAGGATGACGCTGGATATGTCGAGCACGACGACCCTGTAGCCCTTCTGGGCTAGGGCTGTGCTGTGCCTCCCTATGCCGCAGCCGAGGTCCAGCACCGCGCCGTCTCCGGGGACGCCGTACTCGTTGAGTATGCGTTCGATGCAACCGGCCTCCTCGACGCTGTCCGTGATGAACTCCTCCAGCGACGGCAGGTACAGCTCCGCGAGCCTGTCCGCGAAGAGTTCCTGTGTCCAGTGCCTTGGCATGTCGGTCAATTATCCTCGTCTGGTACGGTATTAAACTGTGGGAGAGGAGGCTGCGGCTCAACGCTCGATCATGTAAAGTGAACATCGGTTTTTAACTGGATTTTTGAGTGAGAACCAATTAACAATACATGACATAGTTTGCTGAAGGAGAAAGAGTTCAAGGAGTACCTCGTGGGACGCGGCAGCAGCCCAGAGCAGGTTAAAGCCGCCGTGAAAGCCGTCGACGAAGCAGTCGGCTACTTCAGGGCAGCGGGGAAGAGGCTCAACGAAGCCACGGTCGAGGACTTCGAGGCATACATAGGGAAGCTCATGGACGAGGGGAAGAACACCGAGGACACCGTACAGGGGCTCGGGAGGTACGTCTACTTCCTCGACATGAAGGAGGTCTGGATATACTTCGCGTCCATCCTCGGCGGCAGAAACATCCTACCCTCCATATCGGAGAGGCTTGAGAAGATAGCCGGAGAGAAGGCAAGAGACAAGGTGTTCAGCGAGGTGAAGGCACCGCCCCTCGGGTCGCCGCC
>JAFGTA010000214.1 GCA_016934355.1 Candidatus Bathyarchaeota archaeon
GACGAGGGGGTGAAGACGTGTACCAAGGTGCTGGCGGAGGACGGGGTGTTGATGAACCACATGCACAGCAGGGAGACTGCGCACATCTTCGGGGTCGAGCCCAACGCGGGGATGAGGGTGATGACCTTCGAGTACTCGCCCCTCATCCGTATGAGCAACACCTTCATCGGCGGCGGCGACTGGAAGCCCGAGGAGATAATCGAGGACACGAAGAAGGGAATCTATGTCTCCACGAGGAAGGACAACTCGATAGACGACAAGCGGTACAACTGGACGATATCCGCCCAGGAGGGGTGGATGATCGAGGACGGCGAACTCACCACCCACCTGAAGGACGTGACGGTCAACGGCATCGCGCCCAAGCTGTTCGCCAGCATCGACGCCGTAGGCACCGACCTTGAGATCAAGCCCATAATAGGCTGCGGCAAGGGGATGCAGATGCTGTACACAGGGAACGGCGGCCCTCACATGAGGGGGGTCGCCGACATAGTAGGAGGCTAACGAGGTGTGCATGATGAGAGACATGATCGAGAAAGCCCTCAGGCTGGGCGAGGCCCACGGCGTCGACGCCGTCGAGGTCTACGGCGCCCGGAACAAGACGACGAAGGTCAGGATAGGCAGCAACGCCGTCTCCTCCGCCTTCACCATAATAGACGAGGGGATCGGCGTCAGGGTGCTGAAGGACGGTGGGCTGGGGTTCGCAGCCGTCTCCCTGACCACGGACACGGAGCTTGAGAAAGCCGTAGAGGACGCGGTGAAGGCAGCCAACGCGAGGAAGCTGGGTTTCAGCTACGGGTTCCCACAGCTAGTGAAGCCAAAGAAAACCCCGGGGATATACGATAAGAAGCTGGGCGAGCTAGGCGAGGACGAGAAGGCAGGTTTGGCGAGCCGGATGCTTGAGGCGTCACAGGCGGTCGACCCACGCATAGCGGACAACGCGGGCCACGTGACCTTCATAGACTACGAGACGGTCATCGCCAACGCCCAGGGAGAAGAGGCCACTGACAGGGGGACCAAGATATCTGCCGCGCTCACCGCTACGGCTAAGGAAGGAGCCGTGACCGCCGAGGACGCGGGGATAAGGTCATGCCGCTTCCTGTCGGGGTTCAGCGCCGAGGATGTGGGCGTGGACGCGGCTAGGTCCGCGCTGGAGAGGCTGAGAGCCGTGAAGCTGGAGGCTGGGACCTATGACCTCATAGTGGACCCTCCCACGGGCACGGAGCTGCTGTACTGGTTCTGCAGGTACGCCAACCCGGCGTACGCCGACACCTACTACCCGACCCTCAAAGACAAGGTGGGGACCAGCATCGCCAGCGAACTGGTCTCCATATACGACGACCCCACGTACCCGGGTGGTTACGACTCGGTCTCGGTGGACGACGAAGGGGTAGCTGCGTCGAGGACTCCCATCGTCGAGGACGGGGTCTTCAAGGGGATGATATACGACACCGTCTCGGCCGCCCGGGCAGGCGTGGACACCACGGGCAACGCCCTCAGGACGGGGCTCTGGTTTGTGATCAACTTCAGCCTGTTCCCGGGGAAGAACTACAACTACGAGCCCTACCCCGAGTTCAGCAACATGGTCTTCGAGCCAGGGGACTGGGGCCGCGAAGAGATAATCGAGGACACCAGGAAGGGGCTGGTCTCCAGGTCGTTCCACTACTCACGGGTGTCTCAGCACATCAGGGGAGACTTCACGACCATCCTCGGCCGGTGGAGGCTCTACCTCGTGGAGGACGGCGAGATAAAGCGCACCGTGAACAAGTGCAGGCTGAACGACAACATCTTCAGGATGTTCCGCGGAGTCGACGCCGTCGGCCGCGATCCTCTCGTGGACTGGGGCGTCGCCCCCACCGTGAGGGTCAAGGAGGCGAACGTCGTCTCCTTCTAGCCCCTCATCTTCCTGAGGCTCTTCAGACCGTGGTAGGCGGCGTATATCACCCAGTATGCCAGGGTGTAGAGGCAGAGAAGCATCTCGAACCTGTATACGTAGAGGGGGCTCCCGCCCCTGAACACTATCTTGTCGAGGAAGACCACGCTGTAGATGATCCTGAAGAGCTCGTAGCCCGTGTAGATGCTTCCCAGGATCGCCACCATGTGCAGGACTGCGCCCACGGTCCTGAAGTCGTCCCCTTCTGGGGGTGCTTCCGTCGTTGGCCTTTCTTTGAGGGCGGACAGGGTGGACATCAGTATGGGGGTTATCGTCAGGAAGAAGGCGAGGAAGAACCACGTGGGCACTCCGACTGATTTGGTCTCGACGGCTCTCTCCCCAGGCTCAGTTTTGTACACCATACTTGTGCTGTAGTCCAGCATCCAGAGGTATCCGTCCTCCCACGCGAGGTCGCTCGGGTAGTACCCCGAGCTGTAATAGTATGCGAGGCTGGAGCCGTTCACGGGGTCCAGCTTGAAGACGTATGAGGCGCTGATATCCGAGACCCAGAGGTGCTCGCCGTTCCAGGCTAGCCCCGAGGGGTTGTACCCCGGCTGAGGCACGGTGAACTCGTTCACCACCGCGCCGCTCACAGGGTCCAGCCGGAACACCTTGTGCGCCTCAAAGTCTGATACGACGATGTGCATCCCGTCCCACGTGAGTCCAGTCGGCGAAACCCCTGGCGCCGGTATACTGGAGACGATGACAGCCTCCTCAACATCCACGCAGTAGACGCACCTTGTATCGAAGTCGGAGACCCACAGACGGCTACCATCCCAAGCCATGCCCCACGGGTCCTCGATACCAACATCAAGGCTGAGCAGCAGTGCGCCGGTCGCCGGCTCCATCTTGCAGATGGCGCCCTCGTCCGCAGAGGAAATCCAGAGGTATTCGCCGTCGAACGCCAGCCCAGTGGGCTTAACGAGGGGCGACTCGTACTGAACCCTCACGGGCATGACGAGGCTGGAGACCTCCCTGCTCGTCTCGAGGCCCCCGAACTCCAGTACAACGTAGGCGCCGGCGAAGAGCACTATAACAGCTAATAGAACCAGGGCCCTTCTCCTGAAGGGCCCCCCGCCGCCGTCAAGTGCCTTCATGATTATACTTCAACGCTACATTCGTACGTCGAGGGCGTCGCGCAGGCCGTCTCCCAGCAGGTTGAACCCGAGGGTGGCTAACAGTATCGCTATTCCAGGGAACGTCGCTATCCACCACGCCCTCCTGATGACTACGTGGCCCCTGCTGAGCATGGAGCCCCAGGTGATGGCCAGCGGGTCGCCCAGTCCGAGGAAGCTCAGGCTCGACTCGATGATGATGGCGTTCGCCAGCCTGAGGGTCATCATGACCGTTATCGGCGCGATGGCGTTGGGAAGTATCTCGCGGAAGATGATGTTGAAGCTGCTCTCCCCCATGGACTTCGCCGCCTCGACGTAGTTGCGCTCCTTGATGGAGAGGACCTCGCTGCGGACCACCCTGGCCATCTGCGGCCAGCTGATGAGGCCGATGGTTAGCATGATAACGTGAAGGCCCCTCACCTTGAAAATCGATACCATCACGATGAGCAGGAAAAGGCTGGGCACCGTCATGACGATCTCGGTGACCCGCATCATCACGTTGTCGATCCAGCCTCCCGCGTAGCCCGAGATCGCGCCTATGATGACGCCTATGAAAGTCAGTATGAAGACGGACACTACCCCGACCTGCAGGCTCGTCCTCGAACCGTAGATTATCCTGCTCAGCATGTCCCTGCCGAGCTCGTCTGTGCCCAGAATGTAATCTGAGCCTGGCGCCGCGTAGACGTCCGAGTAATGCATCTCCTTGGGGTTGTACGGCGAGATGAACGGGGCTAGGACGGCCATCGCCACTATGGTGAGCACGATCACGGAGCCGAAGATGACCGTCGGGTTCCTCTTGAATCTTCTCCACGCCTTCCGTGTGAAGCCCACTCCCTTCCTCGGCGCTATCTCAACGTTCTCTGTCATTCTCATAAGCCTCCTAATCGTATCGAATCCTCGGGTCCAGGTACCCGTAAGTCAAGTCGGTGACGAGGTTCGAAGCCACCACCATCAACGCAACCAGCATGGTGACAGCCATTATAGCCGGGTAGTCGCGGTTGAACGTGCTCTGCACGACGAAGCGCCCCATCCCCGGCCACGCGAACACCGTCTCCGTGACCGTCGCCCCGGCCAGCAGGAACCCCATGGACATCCCTACGACTGTGACCACGGGGAGAAGCGCGTTCCTGAGGGCGTGCTTGTATATGACTATGTTCTCCTTCAGCCCCTTGGCGCGAGCCGTCGTGATGTAATCCTGTTTCAGCACCTCAAGCATGCTGGACCTCACCAGACGGGTGATCAGCGCGGCGCTTGAAAGCCCCAGCACCGTTACCGGCAGCACCATGTGCGTGAACTGGTCCCAGATCACCTCGAAAGGCGAGTTATAGACCGCGCCTATGCTCCTCGCCCCGAAGACTGGGAGCAGGTCAAGGCGAACCGAGAAGAAGAAAATGAGCATCAGGCCCGTCCAGAACGAAGGCATGGACACCCCGAACAGGGACGCGAACCGTGACACGTTGTCTATAATGGAGTCCTGCTTGACAGCCGATATTATCCCAAGCGGCACGGCTATGATGACCGCGAGTATCTGGGCGCAAAACATCAGCCGCAACGTGTTCCACGCATACAGCTTGATCAGCCCTATTATAGGCACCTCCTTGATGTAGGAAGTTCCCAGGTCGCCGGTGAGGATGCTCTTCAGCCATATCAGGTACTGCTCCCATATGGGCTTGTCCAAGCCCAGCCGCCTCTCCATCTCAATCAGGTACTCGGGGTTGATGTCGCTCTGCAGGGCGAGACTGAATTTAAGCGGTCCGCCCGGGGCCAGGTGGATGATCGTGAAAGTGAGTATAGATATTCCCAGCAAGGTAGGTAACGAGCTTAGTATTCTCCGGATAGTATAGTCCCTCAGTCCACCCATCTAAGTCAACTCTTCACAGTATAGCACAAGGTTAGGGTAATAATAGTATCGTGAAAAAAAATATAGTTATTTTTAGTTATAGTTGTTGGTTTGCTAGGATTTCTTCAGGAACATCGCAGCCAATGCGCCCGCTATCAGTCCAACTACCAGTCCGCCCACGGCGGGTAGCAGATAGTCTGATTGTGGCGTCGTCGGCGCCGGCTCCAGGTACGCGTAGTCGTATCCAGCCATCTCCATGTAAGCCTTGGCCTGATCCAGGTCGTAGCCCGGCACGGAGGAGTCGGAGTCGTAGGCC
>JAFGTA010000215.1 GCA_016934355.1 Candidatus Bathyarchaeota archaeon
AACCTCGACGACTTCACGACGGGCCAGCTGTTGACCCGGCTCACAAGCGACATCAACCAGATACAGATGATCGTGCTGATGAGCCTCCGGACGTTCACACGGGCGCCGCTGATGTTCATCGGCAGCTTCACCATAATGTTCGCAACCAACCCTCGTCTCGCCTCCGTCATCCTAGCGCTCCTACCCGTTACACTGGTGCTGGTCACCGTCTTCGTCAGGA
Organism: Candidatus Bathyarchaeota archaeon; assembly: GCA_016934355.1. The sequence continues at coordinate 221 of JAFGTA010000215.1, forward strand.
CGGTTCAGCCCCTGTTTACCCGCGTGCAGGAGAAGCTCGAATACCTGAACCAGGTCATGCAGGAGAACCTCACAGGAATCAGGGTGGTAAAGGCGTTCGTCCGCAGGGACTATGAGGGCAAGAGGTTCGACGAGGCAAACAGGGAGCTATACGGAACCCAGCTGCGGGTGACCCAGCTCCTAAGCATATTCTTCCCGCTAATCATGTCGCTGATGAACTTGGGGACCGTGGTCATCATCTACTACGGCGGTCTACAGGTCTTCGCCGGCACCACAAGCGTCGGCCAGATACTGGCTTTCGTGAACTACCTGTTCGGCACAATGTTCCCGGTCATGATGCTCAGCATGATGGCGGGCCAGATATCGGCGGCAAACGCCTCGGCGACGCGCATAATGCAGGTGCTGGACTCCGAGCCTGAGGTGCCGGACAGTCCCGAGGCAGTAGCCCTGGACGAGATGAGGGGCAGGGTAGTCTTCGAGGACGTGAGCTTCAGCTACCGGGACGACGGCGGAGACCCTGTGCTCTGCGACGTGAGCTTCACGGCGGAGCCTGGGCAGACCGTCGCCATCCTCGGGTCAACCGGCTCCGGTAAGAGCAGCCTCATCAACCTGATACCCAGGTTCTACGACGCGTCCTCGGGGCGTGTGACCATCGACGGCGTCGACGTCAGAGACATCCAGATGAGCCAGCTCAGGGACCACATAGGCATCAGCCTGCAGGAGGTCACCCTGTTCAGCGGCACTGTCAGGGATAACATAAGGTACGGCAGGCCCGACGCGTCCGAGGAGGAGGTGGTCAGGGCGGCCAAGGCGGCTCAGGCCCACGACTTCATAATGGGCTTCCCCAAGGGATACGACACCATGGTGGGGCAGAGGGGCGTGAACCTCAGCGGCGGCCAGAAGCAAAGAGTGGCCATCGCCCGCGCCCTCCTCATGAACCCTGTGATACTCATCCTGGACGACAGCACAAGTTCTGTCGACGTGGAGACCGAGACAAGGATCGAGGCCGCTCTAGAGACTCTGATGAAGGACAGGACGAGCTTCATCATCGCCCAGCGGATAAGCACGGTACTCAACGCAGACAAGATACTGGTGCTAGACGAGGGCAGGATTGCCGCGGAGGGCAGCCACAGCCAGCTCATGGAGACCAGCCCAATCTACAGGGAGATATATAACAGCCAGCTCGGCGACGGGGGGCCCAGCAGATGAGCGGACACGCGCCCGGAGGCGGTGAAAAGGAGCGAGAGCAGCGGCCCGGCATGATGCACCGCGGCCCCAGGAGCTTCGGCAACATAGAGAAGGCTGAGAACCCGCGGGGTACCCTTACGCGGCTCCTCGGATACCTCGGCGAGTACCGGCTCCATCTGGCGTTGGTGACTGTGTTCACGGTCATCAGCACACTGCTGAACCTAGTGGGGCCATATCTTCAGGGGGTAGCCATCGACAAGTACATCATCGGCGGAGACGCCGAGGGCCTCATCATGATCGTGCTGCTTCTGTTGGGAACCTACCTGTCGAGCGCCGTGATGGACGTGGCGGCGGGCTGGGTCATGGCGACCATCAGCCAGCGTAGCCTCATGAAGCTGAGGAAGCAGCTGTTCGAACACATGCAGACGCTGAGCCTGAGCTTCTTCGACAAGAACCAGGCCGGAGACCTAATGAGCAGACTCACCAACGACGTTGACGCCATAGCCTCCGCGCTGGCGCAGAACGTCACGCAGCTCATCAGAAACGGCTTGACGCTTGTAGGCATCGTGGCCATGATGTTCTACCTGAACGTCTGGCTGGCGCTGGCGAGCCTAGTCGTGTTCCCGCTGATGATTGTGTTCACGGCGGTTGTGAGCGGCAGGACACGCACCAGCTTCAGGGACCTACAGATGAATCTAGGCAAACTCAACGGGGTCATGCAGGAGACGCTTACTGGTCAGAAGGTGGTCATCGCCTTCGGTCAGCAGGAGTCTGTGAACAGGATGTTCACGGCCTCGAACACGCAGGTGAAGGAGCTAGGCATCAGAGCCATGACATACGCCATGCTGATTCCGCCGCTGATGGGCATCCTCAGCAACGCCAACATAGCCATAGTGGCGGGGGTGGGAGCCTGGATGACCATCAAGGGTCTCACAACCATAGGGGTCATCGCTGCGTTCATCACGTACAGCAGGCGCTTCGCGGACCCGCTGCGCCACTTCGCGGATCTCTACAACAGCATACAGAGCGGTCTGGCGGGTGCCGAGAGGATATTCTCGGTAATAGACACCGAGCCCGAGCTGAAGGACGCTCCTGACGCGGTGGCCGTGGACGACTTCGAGGGGCTCGTGGAGTTTAACGACGTCGACTTCAGCTACGTGCCCGAGGTGCAGGTGCTCAAGGACATCACCTTCAAGGCCGAACCCGGGCAGACAATTGCCCTGGTGGGCCCCACGGGGGCTGGCAAGACCACGATGGTGAGCGTGCTAACCCGGTTCTACGACATCCAGAACGGCAGCATCTCCATCGACGGCATGGACATCAGGCAGGTCAGGAAGGACGACCTCCGGCGGCAGCTGGGCATCGTCCTCCAGGACGTGTTCCTGTTCAGCGGCTCCGTGCTGGAGAACATCAGGTACGGGAGGCTTGACGCCACAGACGAGGAGTGCATCGAGGCGGCGAAGCTTGCCAACGCCGACGGCTTCATACGGCGCCTGCCCAAGGGGTACGACACAGACCTCAGCGAGCGCGGGGGCAACCTGAGCCAGGGGCAGCGTCAGCTGCTGAGCATCGCCAGGGCCATAGTCGCGGACCCCGCGATACTGGTGCTGGACGAGGCGACGAGCAGCGTCGACACCCGCACCGAGGTGCAGATACAGGAGGCTCTGCTCAGGCTGATGAAGGGGAGGACGAGCTTCGTAATCGCCCACAGGCTCAGCACCATCAGGAACGCGGATATGGTGCTGGTCATCAACGGCGGCGAGATAATCGAGCGAGGCACCCACAGGGAGCTGCTTGAGAAACGAGGCTTCTACTATAACCTCTACATGAGCCAGTTCAAGGGCACCTACGTGGAGACCCTCGACTAACCCCTCCACCTATTTTTCTACGCTCTGCCGCCGATATAGATAGGGTTGACGCTGCCGCACTGGCTGCACGTCTCGTCGTCGAAGCGTAGGCTTTGACCGCATTTACATGTCGCCCAGAGTTGTTCGCCGCAGCTTGGGCAGAAGCGTTTCCCTGTCAACGGGTGGGGGCCCGCAGAGAGTTCATGCGGTACGTTAGCCTTGCAGAAGGGGCAGAGCCATTGATCGAAAGTCTGTGCCATGCTTGATCATTGGGAGAGGAAGGATTTAAGCTTCATCAACAGAAAAAAGCGGGGCCTGTCAAAGCCTCAGCCTACGCTGTGAGCAACAACGTTTTCACGCACCAGAACGCCCTTCCCACCATAACGATGAACGGGATCGAGGGAATGATAACCTTCACCTACCACGAGGACATCGAGGCAGCCGACAGGTTCTACGGTGTCACCCTGGAACTGCAGCGAGTCATGGACAGGGATTGGGTCAAGATATTCAAGGTAGGCGTTGACTCACATATCGGTCTCGTAGACTCTAAACGGGGCTACCTGAAGCCCGCACACGACAAGCCTGTGATGCTCACAATCATCGTCCGGGACGCCGACGAGTGGCACAGGAAGCTGACTGCTAAAGGCGTTGAGACCAACCACCCGCCGCAGGAGAGCGAGGAGGTCCGCATGAAGGGCTTCCTAACGTGGGACCCATCCGGCTATGTCATCGAGGTGCTCCAGTTCCTCTCCGAACCCTACGGCGAATAATGGAACACTGATCACTAAAAACAGCCCATAACCATATAATAGCATAGAAGGCGCTGCAAAGCCGAGGAATACCCAACACCCCGCGTCAGACGAGGTACGGCGAAACCACTTGTGGTTCGCCCCTCTAGGCGCGGGGCCTTCCTCCAACATTCTCTGAGGTAGACTACTCGAAGTCGCCTAGGTCGACAGGCTCCTCCTGCTCTGCGACCTCCTCCAGGCTCCGCCCCGTCTTCACGGAGTCGGGCAGCTCCACAGCCACGTCCGAGCCCGGCCTCGCCTCATCCCCCTTCATCTTGAAGAAAAGCCAACGAGGCTTCTTACCGCCCCCCGTCCTGATGAGGGCGAAGCCGCCCCTCAGCTTCACTCCTTCAAGCCACACCGTGGCGTGGCCCTCGCCCAGGTTCTCCTCCAGCGACGCGCCTT
>JAFGTA010000216.1 GCA_016934355.1 Candidatus Bathyarchaeota archaeon
ACGAAGCCAGATCAGGTGAAGAGGCTCCCCTACGCGCAAGAGCCAACACCAAAGCGACCCCGATCACAGCGACAGCCGCGGAGAACCGAAGCGCACCCGCTGCGCCGACCCTCTCAGCTATCAACCCCAGAACAGTCGGCCCTATGATCCCACCGAGGTTACCGAAAGTTGAGTAAACCGCCATGACTGTCCCCCTTTCCCCGCTGGGCGCCTCCTCCGAAACGTAGACACTCCCTGATGTCAAGTATACGCCGTACGCGAGCCCTTGGACCCCCATCAACGCGCTGACCAGTATGAGCCCGGTCGTGCCCGAGACCGAGAATAAGGTAGCCGCCGAGAGCAGCAGCCCAGCCGCCATGAGGTTCAGCGCACCGAAGCGCCCCATGACTGAGCCGACGGGGAGCCTCACAGCCGTGCTGGCGAGCCCCCTCGACGTGAGTCCGATACCAACATCGGCTTCGTCCAGCCCGATGTCGGCGCCGTAGACCGGGAAGAAGAGCGCCACCGCGTTGAACATCACCGAGTTCACGAAGTTGGCGACCCCGGACGCGATGACCCTCGGGTCACGCAGCAGCTCACCAAGCCCAGCCTGCGCCTCGCTGACCCCGCGCACCTCAACGCCCCTCTCAGTAACGAAGAGTAGGAGCAGCAGCCCCAACACCGCGAACCCGCTGCTTATCCTGAAGCTGAGCGCTGAGCCATATAGCTTCGCTGCGAATCCTCCGACGAGGGGGCCGAGGGTGAACCCGAGGCCCATCGACGTCATGTACATGCCCTGCGCCACGTTCCTGAAACCCGGCTCGGCTACCTCCGTCATCAGCAGGAAGCCGTTGCCGAAGATGAGTCCCACACCGAGGCCGAGGGCTACCCTGATGGGGTACAGATGCAATGGGCTGGTCGCAGCTATGTAGCCGAGGGGCACAACGATGAACAATGCGAGGCCCGGCACCATCAAGCGTTTACGCCCGTACCTATCCGAGAGCCGCCCCAAAGGTATGGAGAGCAGCAGCATGGCGACGGCGGCCATAGAGCCGTAGCTCCCGAGGACGCTCAGGGAGGCGCCGACCTCCTTAGCGTAGCCGGGGAATATCGGGATAACCGTGCTGTGGCTGGCGTCCGTGAAGAATATGGCGAGGCTCAGAAGAACGACGTCCCGCGTCAGCCCACGTCTACTCATGTGGATAGAAGTATCGGCGTCGAGGGGTTATATTGTCTTCCCGGGCTTGGAGCTTACCTTGTTCACGAGCTGAACTATTCTCTGGATGTCGATGGACTCCTCGGTGTACAGCCTCCAGCCCCACTCGGCGCATATCTCCCTCATCCTCGCGTTAGGGTTCAGGCTGATGGGCAGCCCAACCAACTCTAACGTAGGCGCGTCCTGATCCGAGTCCCCGAACGCCACCGATCTACCGAGGTCCAAACCGTGCTCGGCCGCGATCTGCTTCGCCGCCTCGGCCTTTGACTCGCCGAGGATCAGGTTGCTCGTAAGTCTCCCTGTGTACTCGCCGTCGCGTCTCTCGAAGACCGTCCCGTACTCGTGGTCGAAACCCAGTCCATGCAGCTGCTTGATCGGCTCGATGGGTGAACCCGATAACGCGATCACCACGTCAACCGTCGCCTTCATCGCGTCCACCAGCATCCGGCTGTACCAGAACAGCGTCCTCGGTACGTAGCCCCTCATGAAGGCAGCGGCGCTGGCCTCCACCGTCTCCGCCTCGACTCCTCCTAGGGACTCCGCGAAGAGCACGGGCACCCTCTCAGCAGTCTCCCTGTACGAAAGCTCTCCACGGATGTTCTTGTCAGATATGATCCTGATCTGGTCGGTGAATCGATGCTCGACGACTCCGCGCTCGGCGAGGTACTCGTGAAAGCTGCGTATGATGAAGCCCCTCAGCAGGGTCCCGTCGATGTCGAAGAAGGCGCAGCTACGCATACAGTGATCCCAGCCTCTTCTCGTATGAAAGTGTTGATAGACTTTTATCTAAGATGACTAGGTTTGGTTTATGGCTGAGCGCTGGGAGAGCCGGCTGCCTTTCTTCTACGGCTGGGTGGTCTTCGCTATCACGTTCCTCATCTACATGTTCATGTACGGGCTCCGGTACAGCGTCGGCATCTTCTTCACCCCCATCCAGCAGGAGTTCGGGTGGAGCACAGCCGCCACAGCCAGCGGAGTGACCATCTTCTTCTGGGTCTACGCCGTCAGCGCACCCTTCGTCGGCAGGCTCGCGGAGCGCATCGGCGTCAGGAAGACCGTGCTCATCGGTGGACTGCTCCTAGGGGGAGGCGGCGTCATGGTCTCTTTCATCACGGAGCTCTGGCACCTCTACGTCGCTTGGGGGGTCATGGCTGCCATGGGGGCCGCCGCCCTCTACGTGGTGCCCACCATGGTGCTCAGCAAGTTTTTCCATAGGAAACGCGGCTTGACCGTGGGGTGGAGCAGCATGGGCGTCAGCGTCGGACAGGCCGTGTTAATACCTGTCGTCGCCACACTGATCCCGGTCTGGGGCTGGAGGGCGTCCATGCAGGCCCTGGGGGCTACGGTGCTTGTTGCCACGAGTATCATTGGGTACCTGTTCCTCCGTGAGGACCCGGAGAGCCTCGGCCTCCACCCAGACGGAGACGAGGCAGCCGGCACAGAGGATGAAAACGGGAACCCCGGCGCAATCGACTGGACGCCCGCCCAGGCCATGGCTACCAGAAGCTTCAGGCTTACTGCGGTCTCCTACTTCTTCACCCTAGGCGGAGTCATATCCATCTTAACCTTCGTGGTGCCCCACATGATCAACATCGGAATCCCGCCGCTGCAGGCCAGCGCAGCCTTCGGCATCATAGGAGCCATGAGCGCCGCAGGCAGCTTCATCTTCGGCATAGTCTCCGACAGGTACGGGAGGAAAGTGACCATCCTGCTAACCACAGGCGGCATCGCAGTCGCTTTCCTCGTCGCCACCGTGATCCCAGCCAACCTCACGCTGCTATACGCTTGGGCGGTTCTCTACGGAGTCTCCTACGGCGGCGCCCCCGAGCAGTTCGCAGCCATCATAACCGACTACTTCGGGAGAAGATACAACACGACGCTGTTCGGCGTCCTCACCCTCGCCGGCGGCATAGGCGGCGGGCTGTTCCCCCTAATCGGAGGCTGGCTCGTGGACAGGACGGGCAGCTACTACGCCACACTGCTGCTCCTCGGCGCAACGATGGCGATGGCGGCCCTAACAACCTACCTAGCGAAGCCGCCTACCCCGAGCCCAGCTCCCTGAGCATCTTCTCAAGCCTATCCGGATCAACACCATGCCTCTCAGCGACCTCCTTCACCCTGCTACAAGGAACCTCATGAGGCTCAGCGAAGGGCTGACTGGGCTCACCCCTCAAGTCGAGGCGAAGCACGTCCCACCGCGCGTAGTGGCCCAGCGCGTCAAGGTACGCCTTGGTGTGGCGCCTGTCGTCCTGGTCCAGCTCCGCGTAGAGGATGGTCTCCTTGTCGAAGGTGGGCTCCACGATGTAGACGCCCGCGGGGTTCAGTATGCTTGACCCGCCCGACGCTATGTTAAAGTCCCTGGTGTCGTCAGGCATCGCGTCGTCCGGAATGTACTGGCACGACGACAATACGAAGCTCTGGGTCTCGATGGCGTACTCTTTGCACGCGTACTCTATGTCGCAGAGATGGTAATCGTCGCCGTCCCTGTACCTGCGCTTCTTGCCCGGGTGCCAGTCCATCACCCAGTAGCCGTCCCACAACGCGCAGTGTATCTCCTCGCCGAGGTAAGCCATCGCCGCCTTGGAGAGCGTCATGTGGTGCTCGTAGCAGATAAGGCCGCCCACCGTACCTACGGTGGTCGGGAAGACCCTGAGATCACGTGAGTCGCCCATGCCCCAGACTGTGCGCTCGCCGTGGGTGGGCATCAGCTTTCTGTGGCGGCCGAGGTACCTGCCCTCCTCGTCGATGTAAGCGATGGTGTTGTACAGTGTGTTTGACCCGGGGACGTCGCTCATCTCTGTGACGCCTACGACCGCCACCGTGCCAGCGGAACGGCACGCATCCATCACAGGGGCTAGGTCGCCGGGGAGGCTGACGGCGTTCTTCATGTACTCGACCTGGTTCTCGCTCCAACGGCTGATGGGGTTAGTGCCTCTCCAGTAAGGGTAGCCGGGCACATGGGTCTCGCTGAAGACCACTATCTCGGCCCTGCCTTTGACCTCCTCTATGGCTTTACAGGTCTTGTCAACGGTGGCCTCCTTGTCCATGAAGACAGGGCTCACCTGCGCGACGGCGGCCTTGACCTTATCCTTCATGAAGAGGAGACTGGGGGAGCACGTATAAAACGGCTTCCCGCTGAGGTCATGACCCTTTTCTAATAGACTCTGTTCAGTATTCCGTCGAAGTCGCTGTCGAAGCTCAGGATCAAATCTATTTCCCTGTTTCTCATCAACGCAATAGAAACGCAGTCGGTGAAGCTGAGGGTGTGGTCCGGGTACCGTGTGAATTGCGTCCACGCCTCATGGAAGCCGGTTTCCCCGACATGCAGCATTGTGACGAACTTGACCGAGCCGTCGCCGAGTATCAGTCTCCCTATTTCGACAGCCAGATCGTGTCTCCCGGTCCTCATGAGTGCAACGGTGACCGCCTCATCGAAGACGTAGTCGGTCGTGTAGGCTTGACCGTACTCCCCCTCCAGAAGCTTCTGCATAAGCGTGACAGCCCTGCCGTGGTTGACGTCCCTGCTGTTATGGAAAGCCACGAAGAACCCCGTGTCGATGAGGACAGTCAAGGCGTGCTACCCGCCGTACAGCGTCTCGTTGATGGTATCCTCGCTGGTCTCGACCCCCCAATCGGCTGTACGCGCCAATATTTCACGGATGGCTTCTGAGCCAAGTGGTGAGACGAGCCCGTTGAGCCGCTTGACTATCTCGTCTTCAAGCTCTGTGCCTAGCAACACCAGCAGCTCTAGGAGTTCCTGCTGAGAAAGTTTGGCGCCGGTGGCTAGCAGTAGCTTGGCTTGGAGTCTGTCAAGCCTGTCCTTGTACTCCCTGCTGATCTTAACGGACGTCGCCATGGTTCAACGTAGAAAAATATTTTATTTATACTTTTCTACTCAACATATAACACGGGTAGGCACTCACCAACACAATAACAAAGCAGGAGTCAAACACACGTAACCAGCACCTCGCCGTGAAACCTTACTCCCGGTAACACGACGTAAGCCGTACGGGAAAACCAACGCGAAAAGACTCCCTAATAAATTTTTTTCTCGATATTGCAGGTTACTTGATACAAGCTGGATCATAGCCAGTGTCTTGATTCCCCGGTTAATGTATGCGTTTTTGCTATGATTCTCGGGGCTAAAACTACGTTTTTGCACTGATCTGGATCGGAAAGAAGGTGTTTTAGGGGTTCTTCAGGCTTAATAGGGCTGGTTTCCGGTTTTCGGGGGGGGACTCCCCCTCCCCCCTTCATGCAACCGCCGACGACACGGGAAAATAAGCCGCGTACCCTGTGCCGAGAAAACAATCAAACTGCTTGTTCTTAGTTACAGGGAATAACTGAATTTCAATATCCTTGTCACATGAGATATGCTACTTTATCCATTTTTGGCTGATTCTCGCGCGCGCATTTATTTGGGTTACCCACCTTTATTGTTGTATACTGTTTTTTCGTGTCTAAGCTTGAGAAGTTTTCATAAACTTTGTTTTCTCTGTATGTTTGATAGCCATGAAGCGTTGTTTGTTGCCTGTTTTGATATTGTTTATGTTTGCTGTTGTTGGTGTTTTTGGTTCTCCTGACGCCCGAATGGGAGCTGGCTTTGTCTATGATGATGTAAATGGGCAGTGTATCTTGTTTGGCGGTGGATATGATACTGGGCAAGGGATAGGTTCGTTTGATGACATGTGGATTCTTGACTCCGCTTCGGGTAACTGGAGCGAGGTCTTGTTTGCTGGTGGTCCTTATGCTCGGTTTAATTTTCAGATGGAGTACAGCAGAGACCATGACTGTTTTGTTGTTTTTAGCGCTGCGGGTGGTCGTATGGGTGATACTTGGGAGTATGATGTGGTGGAAAGTGACTGGACAAGAGTGAGACCAGAGGTGAGTCCTGTTCAACGTGGTGATGCTGGTTTCGTTTATGATGAGGATTATGGTGTTTTCATTATGTATGGTGGGATGAGTGATGTAAACCCATTGCGTGTCTTGAATGAGACTTGGGTATATGATCCTGTCGCTGATTCTTGGACTATGATGAGTCCAGAAGTATGTCCGCCTCGGACCTATGGGTGTAAGTTTGTCTATGACAGTATGAATGGTGTGACTTTACTTTGGGGCGGGAACTTGCCGAATGGTGAGGGTGCTAAGTTGGATGATTGGTGGAGTTATGATTATGGATCGAATACTTGGACGATGATCAAGACTGATGTGAAGCCTCCGATGCGGTACTGGCAGTATATGGCGTTTGACAGAAGTATTGGTAAGGTAGTGATGTTTGGTGGTCGTCCGAGTTTTGGAGATGATAACCTTGATGATACTTGGTTGTATGATTACGCGGAGAACGAGTGGACTGAGGTAGTGTCTTATGTTTCACCTACTCTGCGTCAGTCTGGTTCGATGGTGTATGATGAGAGTATTAAGCGTGTGGTGTTGTTCGGTGGTTTTGAGGAGGGTATGGATGTAGTGGGGGATACTTGGGTGTTTGACGCTGAGGCTGGTGAGTGGATGCTTCTTGAGGATTTTGATGCCTCTGTGACGGAGGGTAATGGTGATGGTATTCCGGGGTTCGACTTGGTTGCTGTGTTTATAGCTTTGTTGTGGTTTGTTTTTTCTCTGAAGCGCTTGAAGTAGTGGTTATGTATATTATTTTTTCTAAAAAAGGTTTTATCATCTATATTTTTGGGTTTTTTGAATGTTACGAGCCTTAGCAAGTCTCTGGTAGTTGTTTTTAGGTGGTTTTTCTAGCTGGGGTCGTCTTTATGGTTGTTTTTCATCAGGTTGAGGAGCCTGAGCTTGTCCTGTTTAATGGTTCAGTGATAAGCATCGGGTATATCGCGATATGGGATAATTATTCCCAGCGCACCACACATACATCCCAAATTTGAAATGTACCAAAGGATCGCCTACGAGCACCTCTCCTAGTTTTATACATCATCAGTATCCTTTTCTTGCATGATCTCTGAAGCCGTACGCAGACTGGACGACTCCTACACACGAAGACTCACAGAGGAAATGATCAAGATACCAAGCGTGGTCGGCGATGAAGCCGAGCTAGCCGAGTACATACGACAAGAGCTTGATCGCCTCGGGATGGAAACAACGGAGCACATGGTCCAACCCAAGAGGCCAAACATCTACGGAAAACTCAAGATGGGCGATGGAAAACGCCTCAACTTCAACGGACACACAGACACCGTACCCGTGGTAAACGGATGGGAAACCGATCCATTTACCCCCGTCCAGAAGGATGACAGGCTGCATGGTCTCGGCAGCTGTGACATGAAGGCCGGGATCGCGTGCACCCTCAACATGGTAAGAGCCATCATCGACAACGGAGCCGATTTCAAGGGCGAGCTGAGCGTCAGCGCAGTCATAGACGAGGAAGCCATGGGCGCCGGCTCCAAGGCGATGCTGGAGACAGAGTACGGTAACGTGGACGCCTGTGTACTGGCTGAGCCATATCCCGCCGATGAATCCAAACCGGTGCCCCTCGGTGTAGTGGGGAAGCTTCTATACGATATCCATGTGCATGGCGTGGCTGCCCATGGCTTCAGACCGGAAGACGGTGTAAACGCCATCGAGGACGCTGGGCGGATACTAGCCAACCTCCACAAGCTAGACCTTAAGACGCATCCCAAGTTCGAGAAGGGAAATTTCAGTACATTGAAGATCGAGGGCGGTTATGATGTTTATTCTGTCGTTGTCCCGGCTTATTGCAGGTTTGAAGTTAATCGCTTGATTGTGCCCGGTGAGACAGTTGAAGGCGCCATCGCTGATATGGAGAAGCTCATCGAATCCCTTGACATCGAGTCAAGGGTCGAGGTGAAGATCAAGCCACCCATGTACGAGAGCTTCGAGATGAACCCAGAAGAGCCCATACTGAAGCTATTCCACGGGATATACACTGAGGTGATGGGCGTCGAGCCCCTCTACCAGTACAGCAAGAGCATCACCGACGCAAACACGCTGGCTGGAATCGGAGGCATCCCCTGCCTGCATCTGGGACCCAAACGCGGGGACACTCACAAGGCGAACGAGTACGTGCCGCTGAGCTGGCTTCCCCCCGTCTCGGAGATGTACACGAGAATAGCCGTGGGTTACCTTAGCCAGTAACATTTTTCTCTACTATGTGCGCCAAATTCCTATTCTTTGAAGACTGTTACACTGCGAGAATTCAATATGCTTGTTACATGGAACAAGTCCACCCAGCTGAAGCGAACGCACCAGATACAATTACCCTCTAGGAGATAAAGAAGCCCGGGAGCCACGACATACACCGCCTCACAAGCCAAAAGAGGAGCCGCTCAAAGCGTCTTACCCGGATAAGCTAGGTCAACGCCGACCTCAACCTGCCTTTTTAACCTTTCTCAGGCAAAAGCATAACGTTTTTATTCACACGCTGAGGAAAGGGTGGTGCGAGCAATCGCACCCGCTGTACGTCGGCGGCTACGATCCGACTGAGGCTACAGCCTCTGAATGACGAATCGACCTCCAGAGGCGGGAACACATATGACGACTCGAGTAAAGACGGCGACGTCTTCGGGTCCGAGAAGGGTCGAGCAGAATGCTTCCTCGTTTCAATTTAACGAGTGAGTAACTTGCGGTCATCATTTCATTCCGATTGATCCCGTCGGACCCCACTGCTATCGAGGTGGGACTAAGCCATGCTAGTCGAACGAACTTTATGTTAGTGGCACACTGCTCAGTAACACGTAGCTAACCTACCCTTAGGACGAGGACAACCCCGAGAAATTGGGGCTAATCCGCGATAGGTGTGATGTCCTGGAATGGTATCACGCCCAAATGTGTTCGCACGCCTAAGGATGGGGCTGCGGCCGATCAGGCAGTTGGTGAGGTAACGGCTCACCAAACCTTTGACCGGTACGGGCCATGAGAGTGGTAGCCCGGAGATGGACACTGAGACAAGGGTCCAGGCCCTACGGGGCGCAGCAGGCGCGAAA
>JAFGTA010000217.1 GCA_016934355.1 Candidatus Bathyarchaeota archaeon
CTGTCTGAGGCGAAGGCTGAGGCTGACTCTGGGCAGCCATCGGGGCAGGTGCAGCCGCGGCTGGCGCAGGCGCCGCTCCACCCATCTGGGTGACGATGGCGTCCGGCTCATTCTTCCCGCCGGCCATCCTCTTCTTTGCCTCGTCCCGCTTCTGCTTCATGACCTCGTCCTCGACGGTCTCCACCGCCTTGTTGACGAGCTTGTCTACACCCATCTCGCGAAGCATGTTGAACGGGTTATCCATGTCCTGCATCAACGCACGTACGTCGAGCAGCGTAGACTTCATGGCGTCGGTCATGGCCCTCATCTCCTGGTCGGACTTATCCATCCGCCTCTTGAGGTCCATCATGTCGTTGCCGACATCGGCCTCCTCTCCGTCAGACACAGTATCGCCTAGATCAGTCGCTAGGGCGTTCAGCTCTGACTTCAAATCGAGTAGAGAGTCTTTGTCCTCAGCCATCAGTCTCACCTCCAAGGGTTTTTGATAAAAGGTTTATAGATCACCATTTACTAAGCGTCTTGGCCACCTTCGCGATCACCTGGCTGTACTGGTGCGTCGGGTGGCTCAGCATGAACACACCCTTGCTCCTGTAGCTCAGGACGTCGTCGAGGAACGGTATAAACGTCAGCACTGGGGCCTGGATCGCCTTGGAGACGTCCTCGGTAAGCTCGGGGAGCTTCGTCAGCTCGGACGGCACCATGTTCAGCAGGACGTAGCACACCTTGTTCATCCTCCTGAGTATCTTCGTCAACAGGAACGTGCCTGAGATGTCCTGCCTGTCCATCCTCATGAGGATGAGGCTGATGTCGCTGCTGAGGACGGCCAGAATGGTGTCCTCGACGACGCCCGGGTGGGTGTCGAAGATCAGGTAGTCCACGCCGAACTCGGTCTCCATGGACTTGGCGATCTGCTTATAGAACGACTCCTCATAGTCCTTCTTCATAAGCTCGCTTATCTCCTCCGGCTTCATGCTCGAGCCGACGAACAGGAGCTGCCCGTTGTTTATACCGAGCTGCTCGGTCAGGTCCGTAACACAGTCCTTCAACGCGCACCTCTGGTAGATGAAGTCGTTAAGCGTCTTCTCCAAGTTACTCTGACTCACGTTAAAGATGACGTGAAGCCCGGGGGACGAGAGGTCCAGGTCAACGGTGGCTACCTTGAACCCCATGTGCGCGAGGGCCGACGCCAGGTTAGCCGATGTTGTGCTCTTCCCAGTCCCTCCCCTATACGAGTGGATAGCTATTACTCTCATCACTTAACCTCCATTGATTTCTCTATTTCATCGATCTTGCCTTCGAGCGAAGAGACACGGTTCTCAAGGTTGTTGAGCTTGTCCTCAAAGCTGTTCAAAGCATTATCAAGGTCGCTGATGTCGACGTTTAGCCCTTGAAGAAGGTTCGCCGCATAGTCTCGTCCGGTCTTCTCTGTTTCCATTTAGTCCCACTGCTGGTCGTTTAATTAAAGTAAAAAAGGGGAAGGAGATGACTAATCTATCGTCATTATAGTGCTGTAGACAGCCGGGATCTGACGCTCTATGGTCAACACGGCGCCCGCTGAGGGTCTAAGCTCGATCCTAAACTCCTCGTAGGAGTGTGCGTACACATTTGCGGCGGAACCCTGCGCGGGATCCACGGTGCTCCTGCTTAGCTCAGTGAAGTCTATGCATACCTTGAACTTCTCGCCAGTCTCAAGCAGTGAGTCTCCGTCTCCGTTGACCACCGTTACCTCCATAACGGTACCGTTGGTGCTATAGATCTCGCCATGGCACCTCTGGTTTGTGTAGGTGGCTACCATGACGTTGTCATCAACGTCTATGGGTTCGTGGCCCTGTGACAGCTTCAGGTAGAACGTCAGCTTGGTGAGGCAGATTGCACTCTGGTCACCTGTGACGTTTGCGAACTGTGCTACCATCCCGCTGTCCGTAAGTAGCGCTGATGCGGCCTCGGCCATGCCCGAACTGATGACTGACTGCGTCTTCTCCGCTGTCAGGAATCCCATGTTCAGAACGACGAACGCGAACGCCGCTGCGGTTATTACGAACGCCACGAGTATGATAGCCGTCTCGAGCCCTGTCATACCGCGTCGCTTACCCAGCAACATCTTTTTACTCATTGGCTTTTCTCCAATCCTTTCTACGGCGGTTTATGCCGAAGGTTCCTCGCCCGATTAAGCTATTAAGAAAATGTATGTGGCGTTGTAGAACACATATCGACGAAAACTGAACCATCAACACGCGGGCTTACACCGATATATTCTCGTAGAGCACAAGAACCTACAGAAATTGTAGGCAATTCACGCCTCATTGTTGACGCCGAACCAGTGTACCCACCTCATACAACGAATTGAGGCTATGTCTGTTTCCTGCTCCACTGACATTAGCATATCCCTGCTCACAGGCTTATCTTTGAACACCAGACGAGAGATACATATGGAGGCGCAGAGACAGGCCCCCGACTTGTTACAGAATCAGGAAAAGGGCTACGACTACGTCAAACGAATGATCCTGAACAACCTCGGCCTAGACGGCAGGTATTACAGGGACAGCTTCTTCAGGCGTAAGATCGACCAGCAGCTCAAGGAGAAGGGGTTCACGAGCTACTGGGACTACGCCAACTTCCTCAGGAAGAACGGCGAGGAGCTTGAGAGTCTCACCACGAGCCTAACGGTGAACTACACGACCTTCTTCCGGGACCAGGAGGTCTTCAACAGGCTCCGGGAGAAAGTGTTACCCGAGCTGATAACACAGTCCAAGATTCTGAGGGTCATGAGCGCCGGATGCAGCTACGGGCAGGAGCCTTACACCCTCGCTATGATCCTCCACGAGCTCCTCGGCCAACGCATCAACCAGAGCACAGTGTCGATATACGCCATCGACATCGACAAGACCTGCCTAGCCAAGGCTAGGAGCGGCCGGTACAAGCCCAACGAGATAGAGGGCGTGAGGGAGGACTATCTCCGCAGGTACTTCGACGAAGACGGGGACGAGTATACGGTGAAGGAAACCCTGAAGAGAAGGATTCACTTCAAGTACCACGACCTAACGAAGGGCTTCGACTACAGATACCTTGACCTCATAGTGTGCAGGAACGTTTTCATCTACTTCTCAAAGGACGCCCAGGCGCAGATACTGACTAGGTTCCATGAAGGCATGAAGGATAACGGCTACCTCGTCCTAGGGAAGACCGAGATGCTGCCACCTGAGATGACGGCAAAGTTCCGCCACGTGGACCCTATTAACAAGATTTACCAGAAGATACCTTAGACGCGCCCTGTTTGTGGGCACGATCACACATCAATTCTTAAATCGAGTACAAGCTATGGAACGCCACCAGACCAGAAGGGGCATAGTGTTTGTCCGAGGACATGGAGCAATACCTCGAGCTTTTCCTAGAAGAGGCCAAGGAGCACCTCGAAAACCTAACGAACACACTGATAATCCTCGAGAAGGAGGAGGACAACACAGAAGCCCTCAACACATTGTTCCGCGCCGCTCACACGCTGAAGAGCAGCTCTGCCATGATGGGCCACCAGGAGATATCGAACCTTTCGCACGCCATGGAGGACGTTTTCGACGCCATGAGGGACGGACGCCACGTCAACCGGGCTGTAATGGACATACTTCTGGCGTGCGTCGACGCACTGTCCATCAACATCAAGGTCATCGAGGACGGTTCAGGCGAAGCGATGGACCTAATACCGCTCGTTAAGAGTCTTCATAGCATCGACCTCACACATATTGACGGCTCCATGGAACCATGCCCGGCGCCCGAGCCTGCCTCCGTGGAGGCGAATACCAAGGCTACGGAGACCGTTGAGAACGACCAGTACGAGATCATCACATCGCAGTCTGTGAGGGTGAACTTCACCCAGCTCGACAGCCTCATGAACATGGTCGGGGAGCTGGTCATCAACAAGATAAGCCTCCTCCAGCTTACCCGCGAACTGGACGACAGCACGCTGAAGAACATATCCAAGAACATCGATCGACTCACAGACGACCTGCAGGACCTCGCTATGAAGATACGAATGCTGCCGGTGAGCCAGATATTCAACAGGTTCCCGAGGCTCGTCAGAGACCTCTCGGTGAAAGAAGGAAAAGAAGTGAACCTGACTGTGGAGGGAGAGGGAATCGAGGTCGACAGGTTCGTGCTGGACGAAATAGGGCAGCCCCTCATCCACATCATCAGAAACTCCATCGACCACGGCATCGAGACGCCTGAAGCCAGGGCCGCCGCAGGGAAACCAGCGGCTGGCATGATCAAACTCGTTGCCCAGAGAACCTCAGACCATGTCAGGATCGAGGTGAGTGACGACGGCGTAGGCATCGACACAGAGAAGTTGAAGGTGAAGGCGATAGAGAAAAGGTTCATCTCGACCGATGAGGCGGGAAAGCTCAGCCACCAACAACTCATAAACCTGACGTTCCTGCCGGGGCTCTCCACGGCGAATGAGGTGACCGAGACCAGCGGCAGAGGGGTGGGCATGGACGTCGTCAAGACCAAGATCGGCGCACTCGGCGGCACCGTGCTGCTGGAGTCAGAGCCGGGGCAAGGCACAAGGATAATTCTGCTACTGCCGCTTACACTGTCCATAATCAGGGCGTTGCTTGTCACGTGTGGCGGGGAGACGCTCGCCCTGCCGACGAACGTGATCCACACGGTGATCCAAGTTAAGAAGGAGGATATACAGAGCCTCGGCGCCTCAGAGGCCTTCGTGTACCGAGATGAAGTGATACCGTTCCAGAGAATGGCCAACATACTCGGGCTTGATGGATACGACGAAAAGAGCAGCTACGAGGTAGTCGTCATCAAACAGAAGGGCAGCGAGAACAAGCTGGGCGTGGTCGTGGACTCGGTCATCGGCCTCCAGGAGATACTCGTAAAGCCCCTCGATGACACCCTCGCGTCAGTGGACAGGTTCAGCGGAGCCACGATACTGGGCGACGGAAGCGTGATCATGGTCGTGGACCAGGACTACTTCTAGGCTCAACCATATAACGGTGCTATAGAAAACGGTTTGCCGAAGCTTAAATAATCAAGCAACGTGGTCTGCCAGAAGACGAGGGACTGGCGAGCGTTTTGAAGGTTCTAGTCGTAGACGACTCGATTTTCATAAGGAAGATACTGACGGACATGATAAACAGCGACCCGATGCTCCAGGTGGTAGGTGACGCGAGCAACGGCCGCGAAGCCCTCGAGAAGATAGGCACACTGAAGCCCGACGTAGTGACACTCGACATCCAAATGCCGGTCATGGACGGCCTTACCACGCTAAAACAGATCATGGACAACTCGCCCCTACCCGTGATCATGGTAAGCTCATTAACAAAGGAAGGCGCCGAGGAGACGTTCGAGGCTCTGGACCTAGGCGCATTCGACTACATCCCAAAGCCCGCCGGGAAACCGGCGCTGAACGTCAACGAGATCAAGCAGAGCCTGCTATCAAAGATCAAGTCCGCGGCGAACGCCAGAATCATCGGGAAACAGCAGGCCACCCTCCGAATGGATTTCCGCAACATAACATTCCTTGACAGGGTGATCGCCATCGGAGCCTCCACGGGTGGACCGCCCGCCATCGAGAAGGTCCTCTGCCAGTTGCCGAGGAACATACCGCCCGTGCTCATAGTTCAGCACATGCCTGACTCATTCACCTCGATCTTTGCGCAACGCCTCGACAAGATATGCGGGCTTTCCGTGAAGGAGGCCGAGGCCGGCGACTACCTCGAGGATGGTAGAGTCTACATCGCGAAGGGGGGATATCACATGGAGCTCAACGCTCTCAGTAAGATTAAGCTGGTTAAAGGACCTCCCCAGAACGGCTTCAGGCCTGCCGTGGACTCGTTGATGAAGAGCGTGGCGTGGGTAGTAAAGGACCGCGCCGTGGGGGTCATACTGACCGGGATGGGAAGAGACGGAGCAGCCGGGATTAAGGCAATAAAGAGGCGAGGCGGCAGCACCATCGCACAGGACGACGAGACCAGCGTGGTCTACGGGATGCCTAAGGCGGCCAAGGAGACGGGGGCCGTCGACTCTGTTGCCCCGATACAGAGGGTCGGCGCCGAGATAGTCGAGGCGTGCAGGGCTCCCTAGATACGATGTTATGCGTCAGTAAAACGGTATACGGCTCCGTAATTTCTAATATGGTTATCCCTTGTAGGGTCGGTGGGGACACCAATGACCAGAGTTCTCATTGCAGACGACACCTCGTTCATGAGGATGGTGCTGAAGAACATCATGGCGAAGATGGGCAACGAGGTGGTCGCCGAGGCGGCCAACGGGGATGAAGCCCTCGAGCAGTACATCAGACACCGGCCCGGCCTAGTCCTACTGGACATCGTGATGCCTTCGGGAGAGAAGACGAGGGACGGAATAGACGCATTGAGAATGATCAGGCAGGAAGACCCTACCGTCAACGTCGTGATGATAAGCTCCATGGGCCAGGAGACCATCAAGGAAGAGGTCAAGACGCTTGGGGCATGCGGGTTCATCGTTAAGCCCTTCAAGACTGACCAGGTAATGGAAGTACTCTCGAGATACTGCTGACTGAGGAAACCGGATGCAAAGCCTAATGGGAACAGCGCAGCCAGCCCAAGAAGCACCGTTGAAGATCTACAGAGTCAACATGAGTGAGATGAAGCTAGCTGTGCCCGGGGTAAGGCTGTCAGCAACGGTGGGCTCATGCATCGCACTATGCGTCTACGACAAGAGCAACCCTCTGGGCGCTATGGTGCACATCGTGTTACCGTCTAACCCAAGGGACCAGCCCATCCCGAAGAACTCCGTCTACAAATACGCCGAGACGGGGATACCGGCAATGGTGGACGAACTCACGGGGAAGGGGGCTAGGCGGCTGAACCTCGTGGCGAAGGTCGCGGGTGGAGCCAACATGTTCCCTGGGATCAAGACGCAGATAGAGAACCTGAAGATAGGGCAACGGAACATAGATGAGACAAAGTCCATCCTCAGGAAGATGAACATACTGATAATGGGGCAGGACCTCGGGGGCAACAGCGGCAGAAGGATCGAGTTCGACATCCACTCAAGGAAGATGATGACCGCGACCATCAACGGTGATATCAGGTATATTTGATGTTTTCAGGAGAAGACCGAGAAGCCGAGGCAGGCTTCAGCGAGATATATATGGACACGCCATCCTCAACGTCTGCGAGTCCGTGACGCCAGCGTGTACGAGAAGACAATAAAACAGAACTACATCAACATCTTCCTCGCGAACCTCAGCGTGAACGAGGAGAAGGCGGGCTTGAAGACTGGTCTGATACGCGGGGGCGACGTAGAGGGTGTGCCCGTCATGTTCCTATACAAGGGGTTCTAGGCTGCACTCATTGAGAAAGGCGAAAAATCCTGCCTATTAACAGATAATAGGCGCCTTAAAACAGCGAAATATCGTTTAAATCCACATTTACTGGGAAACCGGAGCTTCCACGGCTCAGCCTGAGGCGACTGCCCGGTATAAATTAGTCAAAATGATTAAATAGCTACAACCGAATCTTTGTGCATTATCGGGGGATAAAATGAGTTCCAGGCGGTCCCGCTTCGAGATATACGTCGACGTCCTCAACGAGATTAAGAGCGGGGCCAACAAGCCGACCCAGATCATGTACGGAGCCAACCTTTCGTGGAAGCCTCTTCAAGGCATCCTCAAGTCGCTTCTAAATCAGGGACTTCTGTTGGAGATAGACGGCGACGTGAAGGACAAGCGCACCAAGGTCACGTATGAGCTAACCCAGAAGGGAGAGAACGTCATCAGGTACTACATCAAGGCGAAAAGCCTTGTCGAGGTACAGAGCCCCGAAGAACGGGATAATTAACTAGAGTTCTATATCCCCGCAGACGATAAAATCCTGGTGAATGTTCAACTCGTCCGAGAGCCACTTACGAGTATACTGTGGGTCGATGTCGTAGATTATCTGGTGCTTATTCTCGTCAGGCTCACCCACGTTCTCCTTCCTGTAGCTCAGCTGAAGCCCGATGGACAGCCTGCTGTTGAGCAGCGGCAGTCCGTCCTCCATCTTCTCAGAGCTCGTTATTACGATGTTTTTATCGCTTTGCATCTCCAGAGTAAGCTCAGGCGTCTTCTCACGGTACTCGAAAACGTTCTTGCTCGTGTTAGCCGACACGATGAAGACCTGGTCCACTATGTCGAAGCAGATGAGCTCGACCTTTTTCAGCCTGCTCTTGAACTCCGACCAGTCCTTTAAAACCACCTTGACTGCGGCTGAGTCATACAAGCCCTTTTTTGAGTCTGCAGCCTGTTCCTGGTTCTCGGTGATAACATCCTCTGCCCGAGAGATCAAGGAATCCAGCGACTTCTCGTGGTCCTTGAGCACGTTGATCAGGAAGTCCATGACTTCGACCTTGTCGAACACACTCATACGATCCCAGCTTTGGTTGAAATACACCTTCGTTTTCTCTTATTAAGGACGGTAGACACTGTGAAAGCTATGATCGATCAGGGTATGTGAAACATAAAGGAGCTATAGAACACAGTTCATAATCACGGGTCAATCATTAGACTCATTTAACTTAATCTGATCATCGGCCTTCATGAACTCCCTCAACACGGTGGTCGCGAAACCACCCTTAGAAAGCATGAAACAGAGCCGCAGCCCCTCATCGCACACGAAGACCGCCACCTCGGGCAGCAGCCTGCCGAGCCTCCGTGTACCCTTCGCCTTCAGCGCCCTGTACTGCTCATCTGTGACCCCAGCCTCTTCGATGACCTCACGCTCCAGCTCCATCGCCTCTAGCTTGGGCTGCTTCATCTTATAACCGAACATGGGGGCGGTGAATGTGATCTCCTTGTCCCGGTACCTCCTCTGCTCTGCTTCAGCGTCCTCGACCCAAAACATGCCGCCAGTGTCGTACTTCTGGGCTATATCGCCCACGAGAACCCTGCCGAACAGCCCTTTTTCGACACGTAGCGTCAGATACCTGTTACAGAGGTAGCTCTGGTAACATGACACCAAGTACCTCCTCAGCCACCTGTCCCTGATCCGCTTCCTCCCCTGCAGCAGCATCCACCCAGAAATCGTGTTGTCCCCTTCCTCGCCAGTCCTCTGGGAGCCGTAAAAGTTAGGGACCCCCGTTCTCTGAAGCTCGCTCCTGATGGCTTCCGCGCGGCTCACCGCCTCATCCACCTCCACCTCCAAGTCGGTGACTGTGATGGTGAACCTGTTTCCCCTTAGGTGCCCCGAGCGAAGCTTATTCGTGTGGTACCTAGCGCTGTTCACCCTGACGCCTATGAACTCCTCGATGAGACTGGACGCATCTGACGGATCAGGTTTCTCGCCGTCGAACAGGATGCTGAAGGTCTGGGTAGAAACCGAGTGCCTGTCCTTCAGACCCGCCTTGCCAATGCCCTCGGGCCTAGCCTGGAACAATTTGGCGAGCCCCAGCTGAACGTCACGGGTGTTCAGGTTCGTCTTAGTCACACTAACATACAGGTGGTCTCCGACGCCCGACGGCTCGTACGACAGAATCTCCTCTACGACGAAGTGCTCTGGCTTCTTCTTTATGACGCCGCCTATCCCGTCAAGCCCCTCAGTGATATAGGGCAGCGATAGGTCTAGCCGGGGTTCCTCGTTCATACCATTCACTTCAGATAGGTAAGTCAGGCTACTCGTGCTGGGGACTCCACCGGGGAACCGTCCACGGAAGCTTCTCCTTCAAGGAGTACGCCTTAAGAGGCTCCTTGTACGGGAACAATGCGACGGCGCCGCCTGTGTGAAGGAACACCACGTTGTCCTCCTTCTTGAACCTGCCCTTCCTGACGAGGTCAATGAGGCACGCCATCGCAGTCGCGGTGTAGACCGGGTCGATGCACAGCCCCTCGGTCTCCGCCAGCAGCTTCACCGCCTCCGCCTTCCCCTCCGAGATGAAGCCGTACCCACCACCCACATACTCGTTGTAGACAGTGATGTCGCCGTCCCTCAACGTGAAGTCCAGCCCGAACCTCTCCTTGGCGTCCAGCACGATCTCCTCAACCTTGTTAACCTGCTCCTCCTTCTCTGTCCACCCAACGGCGGCCCCGAAGACCTTAACACCCATATTAAACGCCTTGGCGCCCATAACCAGACCCGCCTGTGTGCCACCGCTCCCAGTGGCGTGCACAAGGTAGTCGAGCCGAACGCCCTGCTCAGACATCTGGTAACTGAGCTCCAGCATGGCGTTGAGGTACCCAGCCGCCCCAAGGGCGGTAGAGCCCCCTACGGGCATGTAGTACGGCCTGTGCCCCCCCTTCTCCAGCTCCTTCATGGCTGCCTCTATGGTTGGCATGAACTCCTCTGGCTTGACCACCGTGATCTCCGCTCCCATCAGGCGATGCAGCAAGTGGTTCCCGTCCCAGCCCTCGCCGTCGTACCCCGGACTGGGACCAGATTTAACCAGCCTGATCCCCATTCCCAGCTTCTTAGCCGCAGCCGCTGTCTGAGTACACCAATTACTGTGGAACCCAGCCCCCGTCACGATATAGTCGGCCTTCTTCTCAACGGCGTCGGCCATCAAGTACTCCAGCTTACGCGCCTTGTTACCCCCGAAGGCCAGGCCCGTGAGATCGTCTCTCTTCACCCATATCTTTGGGCCGCCAAGCCTCTCTGTGAGGTTGGGCAAGTACTGCAGCGGCGTCGGCAGCGACGCCAACCGAACTCTCGGCAACGAACTGAACTTCATAATATATCACTAGTTAGTGTACACATCGACTCTATATACTATGATTGGTTTCAGAGTTTCTTTATTAATTTTGAAGCGTTAAGATAAGCCTAGCTAGATGTGGAGTAACTCCTTTTCCTTGTCCTCGAGGTCGAGCCAGGCGTCTATTTCCTCTGCTCGCTCCTGGTTTGACTTGTAGATGATCTTCAGTAATGGCAAGGTCTCGGTGACGGCTTCCTGGGATGAGGTGTGGGTCTTCGCCGCTAGTTTGGCGGCCACTGCCTTCGTCTTTCTTCTGCTGTGGTATGTAGTGATGTACCGCCACTTGGTCTGGGGCTCCCTATAGTAGGGCATCACCCACACGTTCTGCCCGTAGACCCATGAGGCGCCGATGCCCCTGAGCCCCTTGTTGAGTTCACCCCACTTGTCCCTACCGAGCCACCGGGTCGGCTTGATAACTATCCCCTCCTTGGTCTCGGTGGTCTGGAAGCTGCTGAGGGGCATCCCGACCCCGAGTATGGCGCCGTGGACCTGCTTAATCAGTCCGAGCCCCTGAGACTTCTTCCTGGAGAACGCCACCCCACCGGTCATCATGTTGAACATGTACTTAAGGAGCCTGTAGCTGCTCTTCCGGGCCCGGCTCTGGTAGATGTCAGCCTTGGACAGAGCCTCCAGTGCGTTCAGCCGCTCGGTGGGGTCGTCGATGACGAGGGGCAGGTTCTCGTATATCCAGTCGAAGAGGTCCTCGTAGGGTATCATGCTCTGGCTGATGGTCTGCCGCGCCTCCCA
>JAFGTA010000218.1 GCA_016934355.1 Candidatus Bathyarchaeota archaeon
GCCCTCAGTGGCGTCAACGTCGTCGCCGTCATGACCAAGCCCATGGCGTGCCCTCACGGGAGATGCGCATACTGCCCCGGCGGCCCCGAGGAGGACAGTCCCCAGAGCTACACGGGGCACGAGCCGGCAGCTATGAGGGGCATCCAGAACAGCTTTGACCCCTATAACCAAGTTAGGAGCCGTATGGAGCAGCTGGAGGCCATCGGGCACACCGTTGACAAGATCGATCTCATCATCATGGGCGGCACGTTCCCCGCCAGCCCACGGGAGTACCAGGAGTGGTTTGTGAAGGGCTGCCTCGACGCGATTACAGGCGAGAGGTCAACCACGCTCGACGAGGCGAAGCAGTACGCGGAGATGAGCCCCATAAGGAACGTGGGCGTCACCCTGGAGACGAGGCCAGACTGCCTGGGGGAGGGTGACATCGATGCCATGCTCGATCTGGGCACCACCCGGGTTGAGGTGGGAGTCCAGAACGTGTATGACGACATCTACAAGCTCGTCGACAGAGGGCATACCGTTCAGGATGTGGTCGGCGGAACCCGGCGGCTCAAGGACTCTGCTCTCAAGGTGTGCTACCACATGATGCCGGGGCTCCCAGGCTCAGACGACCGTAGGGACCTGGAAGGCTTCAGGCGGATATTCACGGACCCCAGCTTCATGCCTGACATGTTGAAGATTTACCCGACGCTGGTGGTGAAGGGAACGCGGCTCTACGAGTGGTGGAGAGACGGGGAGTACGAGCCGTTCACCACGGAGCGCGCCGTGGAGCTCGTAGCCAGGGTGAAGGAGATGGTTCCGCCGTGGGTCAGGGTCATGAGGGTGCAGCGGGACATCCCTCTCCACCAGATCGCGGCGGGTGTGGACAAGAGTAACCTCAGGCAGCTCGCCCAGGAGAGGCTACGCGAACAGGGACTCATCTGTAGCTGCATCAGGTGCAGGGAGGTTGGGCACAGGGCTAGGCAGGGAGTCGAGCCCGAGAAACTTGAGCTGTTGAAACGCGTCTACCGAGCCTCGGGAGGCGAGGAGTGCTTCATCAGCGTCGAGGACGCGGAGAACGAGGTGTTGGTCGGCTT
Source organism: Candidatus Bathyarchaeota archaeon (assembly GCA_016934355.1). The sequence continues at coordinate 1,077 of JAFGTA010000218.1, forward strand.
CATACGGCTACGCATACCCTCCGATGAAGTCTTCCGCCCAGAGATAATCCCCCGGACAGGGCTCATCCGTGAGCTCCACGTGTACGGCAGGATGACGCCGGTGGGGCTGGAAGGCTATGACTGGCAGCACATGGGGTGGGGGGAGGCGCTCATGGAGGAGGCGGAGAGGGTAGCCAAAGACGAGTACGGCATGGACAGGATGGTCGTTATGAGCGCCCTGGGCACCAAGAAGTATTATGATAGACTCGGCTACGCGGGGGACGGGGTCTACGTATCCAAGCGTCTATGAGAACCATTTTATCCACGCGGAACCCTTTACACTTGATCACAGTCGTGTACATAGTCGTCTACCATTACAGGATTCCAATCGACAAGACAATTGACTACGTTAAGCTAGAGAAGAAGGCGCTTGACGCTTACCTGGAGAACGGCAGCGTCACGGTGGAGATATACAGGGACGCCGAGGACCCTACCAAGTGGATGGAGATCAACAGGTTCCAGGACAAGGAGCACTACCAGCAGGTCGCCTCCACGCTGAAGGACGACCTCAGGATCAGCCAGATATTTGAGGAGTTCCAGGCGCTCTTCGGCGACGTCCAGTACGACCCCGAGAAGAAAGACTACTTCCGAATGATCTAGTCAAGCCCAAGGATGCCCTTTATCGTATTAAAAAAGTACGTTTACAGCCCCTCGCCGTCAGGATCATGCTGAACACGGCTCCTGTTGAACAAGAGATATAGAGTGACCCCGAGAACGACGGCGGCTAACTTTATCGTGATCATCTTTACGGCGATGAAAGGAATACGAGGATATTACCGCTCCTCAAACCCCTTACTGGAAAACACGCATCTACAGTGACTTGCCAACAACGATTATTGACACCCCCCACTTACAGTCATTTAAGGAAAACCTCGTGTTTTACAGGTCACCAGGGCGGCGTAACCACGCCAATTTTTAAGCCGATGCGCTGTTACGTTTTCTGGTTAAAATGAGCGAGGACAAGCTTCCCGGGTACCGCGGAGAACTACGTGCATCCCTCGAACGGGTGGGCGCAGAGATAGGCGACAGACTTGAGGTAGCCGCGAACAACCAGCAGTACACTGGGAGCCTCATGCCGCGCGTCGAGAGCTACGACGACTGGCACCTCATACTCAAACTCAAGTCGGGGTACAACATCGGCGTAGCCCACAGCAAAGACATGACGATCAAGAAGGTGGGCGTAGCCGAGAAACCCGAGTTCAAGCCCCCGCCGCTCCCCAAGGCGGAGCCCGGTCTCCCCAAGGTCAGCATCATCAGCACAGGCGGCACCATCGCGAGCCGAGTGGACTACGTCACGGGCGGCGTCGTCTCAGCGATGACCAGCCGCGACCTCCTCGGCATAGTGCCTGAGCTCGTCGAGATAGCCGACGTAGACGCTGACATCCTTTACAGCGTGTTCAGCGAGGACCTCAGCCACAGGGAGTGGGAGGGCATGGCCAAACGCGCCTACGAAAAGATCAAGGCTGGCGCCGACGGCATCATACTCACCCACGGCACGGACACCATGAGCTACAGCTGCGCCGCCCTCAGCTTCGCCCTACAGGATCTCCCCGTGCCCGTGATCTTCGTGGGCAGCCAACGCAGCAGCGACAGGCCCAGCAGCGACAACGCCACCAACCTCATGGGAGGCGTCTACACGGCGGCGTACGCCCCGTTCGCCGAGGTGGTGACAGGGCTCCATGAATCCACGTCAGACACCGGCATCGTTTACCTCAGAGGCACCAAGGTACGGAAGTGCCACACAAGCAGCAGGTACGCGTTCAGGCCCGTTAACGACTGGCCCATCGCCCGCTACGCTGACGGCAGAGTGGAGATGATCAACGAGAACTACAGGCCACGGCAGGACTGCGAGCCCAGGCTCCTCAACAGGTTCAGCGACAGGGTGGCTCTGGTCAAGTTCCACCCCGACTTCAGCCCCAGGCTCATCGACTGGCTCATCGACGACGGGTACAGGGGCGTCGTCATCGAGGCGACGGGCCTCGGTCAGGTGAGTAAGGAGCTGTGGCCCGCCGTAGACCGCGCAAGGAAGGAGGATGTCGTCGTCGGTATAACGAGCCAGTGTATCTGGGGGCGCGTTCACCTGAACGTTTACAGCCATGGACGCGAGCTGGTGGACCGGGGGGCGGTCCCGCTGGAGGACATGCATCCCGAGACCGCCTATGTGAAGCTCAAGTGGTGCCTCGGCCAGACCGACGACACTGAGGAGGCGAAGAAGCTGCTATTAACCAACCTCGCTGGCGAGTTTAACCCCCGTACGCCGTACATGGAGGATGCGTATTAATGGACTATGCGAAGCTTGGACTCATGGTGGGCATCGAGATACACCAGGAGCTGGCGACGAAGCACAAGCTCTTCTGCAGTTGCCCACCCAGGCTCAGCGATAGGGAGCCGGACTTCACGTTCACGAGGAAGCTCAGGCCCAGCCAGAGCGAGCTGGGGGAGGTTGACCCAGCCGCCCTCTTCGAGTTCCTCAAGGGCAAGACCATCGTATACGAGGCTGACCACGACACCAGCTGCATGGTCGAGATGGACGAGGAGCCGCCCGGCCCCCTAGACGCCGAGGCCCTTGACATAGCGCTTACATTCACCCTCATGACGGGGGGCACCCCGGTTGACGAGGTGCAGGTCATGAGGAAGACCGTCGTAGACGGCAGCAACACGGGGGGCTTCCAACGGACCAGCGTCGTGAGCCTCGGCGGAGCCATAGAAGCAGGCGGCGGCACCTACCACCTTGAACAGGTGGCCATCGAGGAGGACGCTGCGAGGAAGGTCTCTGAGGAGGCCGACACAATCACCTACAGGCTGGATCGGCTCGGTATCCCCCTAATAGAGATCACGACCGCCCCCGAGATGCATACGCCGGAGGAGGCGTACAGTGTGGCGGCGCGGATAGGCGGTATCCTGAGGGCCACCGGGATGGTGAGGAGGGGGCTGGGCACGATACGGCAGGACGTTAACGTCAGCATCAAGGGGGGAGCCATCATCGAGATCAAGGGGGTCCAGGACCTCGGCAACATCTCCACGGTGGTGGAGTACGAGGCCATGCGGCAAGCCAGCCTGCTCACGATCTCTGAGGAGCTTAAAAAAAATCGGGGGGTCAAGGCTTCCAGCCTAAAGAAGGAGATAGTCGACGTTTCGGCCCTGTTCAAGGACACCGAGTCCAAGATACTCCGAGCCGCATTGAAGAAACGCGGAAAGGTACTCGCGGTGAAGCTGCATGGCTTCGCTGGGCTGACGGGCAGGGAGCTTTGCCCCGACAGGAGGCTGGGGACCGAGATGAGCGACCACGCCAAGTTCATGGGTAACGTCAGGGGAATCTTCCACACAGACGAGCTCCCCGGCTACAGCATCACAGAGGAGGAGGTTCAGGCGCTTCGGGAGAAGATGAGCGCATCCAGCGATGACGCGGTGGTCATCGTGGCCGACCAGTACGAGAAGGGCCACGCCGCTCTGATAGCGGTGGTTGACCGGGCGGTCCAGGCGATTGACGGGGTGCCCGCCGAGACCAGAGCAGCGAACCCGGATGGCACCACAAGGTTCACGAGGCCGAGGCCGGGCGCTGCAAGAATGTACCCCGAGACCGACGTCAAGCCCGTGCAGGTGACCCCTGAGAGACTCGCAGAGCTAGAGACGCGTCTCCCCGAGATGCCTGAGGCCAGACTCAGGAGGTTCATGGAGGACTATGGGTTAAACGAGAAGCTCGCCTCCCAAGTGGTGGACTCGGACTACATCGACCTCTTCGAGGACTTAGCGGGTAGAGGAGTCTCGGCCACGCTGCTGGCAGTGACCCTGACCGAGGACCTGACAAAGTTGAGGAGGGACGGCGTATCGGTGGAGTGCCTCACGGAGGTTCACATCAGGGACGCGTTCGCTCTAGTCGAGGACGGCACCACGGTAAAAGAGTCGCTGCCCGAGATGCTCACCTGGCTGGCTAATAACCCAGGCGATGACGCGAAGGCATCGTTGGAGGCGCTCGGCTTCGAGATGATGAGTGGTAAAGAGTTAGAGGCGCTCGTGGACGGGATCGTCAAGGAGAAGTCGGGCCTGATCGCTGAGCGTGGTATGCGTGCCATGGGGCCGCTGATGGGTGTCATCATGGAACAGGTGAGAGGCAGGGCAAAGCCCCAGGACGTTCAGAGGTTGTTACAGGCCGCGTTGAAGGCGAGGGCGTCCTAGCAGCCCCCCTCATAAGTATTATAAACGGTCTTAGAGTTTATTACGCTGTCGAGGTGCATTTGTTCCTTGTCCGAGCCCTCTTTCCGCCTGAAGGTACGCATAGGCGACATGGAGGTGGAGCTCGGCGGAGAGAGGGAGGAAGTACTCGCCACTCTAGATGAATTGGACCTCATAGTGGACAAGGTTTCCAAGGCGTTCCAGTCGGATCTTGCTACGGCCAAGAAGACGCCGAAGAAGAGTAAACCCGAGACTCAGGTCGAGAAGTACCCCAAGATAAAGCGCACCAACCAGTGCAGCGAGGCCGTGATCAGCCTTCTTGAGACAGAGTGGGGCAAGACGCCGCGGCGAATCGGCGAGCTCAGGGAGGCCATGGAGGCTAACGCCATATTCTTCCCCAAGAC
>JAFGTA010000219.1 GCA_016934355.1 Candidatus Bathyarchaeota archaeon
GCCCTCAGCATGGCCAAGGGCTACTACATGGCGACGGGAAGGGCGCAGGCGCTGCTCACACACGTCGTGACGGGGCTGCTCCACGGCGCCATGGAGCTCAAGGCCGCCTACACAGACCAGATACCGCTGCTGCTTTTCGTCGGCCAGAACAGGACCCACGACGGCGAGGTCTACGGCGGCACGCCGGGGCCCCACTACCTCAGCTTCACGGAGGTCGGGGGCCAGCAGCGCCTCGTCCAGCCCTACGTCAAGTGGGCCGACAGCCCCGAGACCAACGCCAACATCCTCGACACCATCCAGAGGGCTTACCAGATAGCGTCCAGCGACGTCAAGGGGCCGGTGCTGCTCAACGTGTCCCGTGAACTGCTGTTCGAGAAGATGAGCAGCATGAAGCTGCCCCCGCCCTACGTGGAGCCAACTAGAACAAGCGCAGACCCCGCCGCGATCAGAAAACTAGCACAGATGATGGCGGAAGCCGAGAACCCGATGATCTACACTAGGCACCTCGGCAGGAACAGGGGCGCCGTCCAGTCGCTGGTGTCTCTCGCCGAGTTCCTGAGCGTACCCGTGTTCGAGACCCCCGGCTACATGAACTTCCCCACCGATCACCCCCTCCACATGGGCGCCGATATGACCCCGTACCTCGGCGACGCCGACCTGATACTCGTCATAGACGCGAGCTCGTGGCCCCCGTGGTACCCGCCGAAGAGCATCAGAGAGAAGAGCAAGGCCAAAGTCGTCTTCATCGACTTGGACCCCCTGCAGTTGAAGTACCCCGTCTACGGGTATCCCGCCGATATGCTCGTGACTGCCGACTCTAGCCTCGCCATGCCCCAGCTCATAGAGTCGCTGGAGGCGATTAGGAAGGATGAGGCGAAGGTCGAGGAGCGCCTCGATAAGTGGACTCATGAGCACAAGCGGATAAGGGAGGAGCTGAGACGGAAGGCACTCGAGGCCAAGGACGAGCAGCCCATAGACCCTGTCTGGCTCTGCCACTGCATAGACGAGGTGATAGACAGGGACACTGTGATCGTCAACGAGACCATAACCCACGGCGGCCCGATCCACAGGTACATCGAGAGCAACCGCGTCGTCCCCGGCACCCGATACGAGTCCACTGGCCCCGTCGCCCACACGGGGCTCGGGCAGGGAATGGGCATAGCCCTAGGCGTCAAGCTCGCTGAGCCCGACAAGACCGTCATAGCCCTCGAGGGCGACGGGACCTTCAACTATAACCCGGTGCTCGCCTGCTTCGGCGCCTCACAGGAGTACGACATACCGTTCATGACGGTCATCTACAACAACGGCTGCTACGCCGCCATGAAGGGACACGGGCGCTACTACCCCGAAGGCCACTCCGTGACGCACGCCCAGTACTACGGCGTCGGGTGCGGCCCGTCACCTGAGTACGCGAGGCTCGCGGACGCCTACGGTGGCTACTCGGAGACAGTCGAGGACCCGTCGGAAGTCAAGCCCGCCCTCCTGAGAGCCCTGAAACAGGTGCGGGACGGAAGGCTCACTCTGCTGGACGTGAGGCTCAGCAGGTAGCCCCGATTAATCTTATTACCCTACACACGTTTCATGAGACATGTCTATCAAAGCCGTCATCTTCGACCTCTTCAAGACGCTCGGCGAGTTCAAGTGGTATATAACGGACAGCGATGCCACGTCTCTACTGAGGAAGAGAGGATACGAGGTGTACCCACAGGCCTGGGGGCACGCTTTCGGCTTCGTCGTATTCATAGACTATCCCAGAAGAGGGTATGACACACACGAGGCACTGTTCGATCAGATATTCAATCGGTTGGAGGTGGAAGTCGACGAGAGCACAGTCAAGGAGCTCGCTGACCTGTTCAGGAGCAGCCCGTTTGTGCTATATGACGGCTCGACCGAGGCGTTGAGACTGGTCAAGGATGCTGGCTTGAAGACGGCGGTAGCCACGTCGACTCCCAGGCCGTTCTTCATCAAAGGGATAAAACCCATCGAGAGCTACTTGGACTTCGTCTGCACTGGTTACGAGGCGGGCTACGAGAAGTCAAACCCCCAGATTTATCATAGGATACTTGACAGATTAGAGGTTAATCCGGAGGAGGCCGCTGTGATAGGGGATAACCCTACACTGGACATAGCCAACGCGAAACGGCTCGGGCTGAGGACCATCCAGATAGTCAGGGAAGGGGACCCCTCAGAATACGCCGACGCGACTGCACAGGGCATCCTCGACGCCGTAAACGTGCTTATGAAGTGGGTCTAGTTGAATGTGGTGCTCCCGCCGGGATTCGAACCCGGGATCTCCGGCTCGAGAGGCCGGAATCCTTAACCGGACTAGACGACAGGAGCGCGTACCGAATATGTTCAAAGCCTACATAAAAAAGTATCCTAGTACCGCATTCTCTATAACAGTTAGATTTCTATGTAAAAGTCAGAGTTGACTTAGTTGAATAAACGCTCTATAGGCGCAGCAGTCCTCGCGGTTTTGCTCCTAATAGTTGCGGTTAATGCTTTGAGTGAAAAGGGGGCTCCGGGTGAGGTTATCCCTGAAGAGGAACCTGAGTCAACCATTGTTGAAGAAGAGGAAGAGGAGGTCGAAGAGACTCTCGAGACTGTCCCCACTGGTTGGAGGCAGTTTTACCTGGGGTTCACGCCCACGCCATACGACGTGACGGCTGAATCGGTTGAGACAACTTACACTCTGCTCTTAAATCACTCCGATATCGTGGTCCATCACTTCGACAGCGGCGTGCCTTGGGTCGAAGCCTACGAAGGCACCCCGTATCATGAAAAGGTGTTGTGGGAGGTATTTCAACGGGTCAGCCACCACGCAGATGAAAAAATCTACCTCGCGTTAACCCCCATACATCAGAGCAGAACCGAAATGGCTGGTTACTGGCACACAGAAGGAAACCAGCCCAGACCCGGAGAATGGGCGGCGAAAGAGTTCGACGACCCCATGATCATAGAGGCTTACCTGAACTTCTGCGACTACATGGTTGACAAGTTCAACCCCGATTACCTGGCGTATGGAATAGAGGTCAACATGCTAGCCACAGCAAACCCGGAGACCTTCGAGACGTACCTGCTTTTCCTCGATGAAGTCTATCCAGCGTTGAAGTCGAAACACCCCGATCTCCCCGTGTTCCTGACCTTCCAGGCCGAGTACTATTACCAGAACCTTGAAACCCAGGAACCCGCGATGGAAAGGCTTCTCCCCTACACCGACTATATGGCGTTGAGTTCCTATCCCTTCATGGCCTACCCTGACCCAGCCACGATACCCGATGACCATTTCCAGCGAATACGCGGCCTAGCACCCGAGAAACCCTACTGCATAGCGGAGACAGGGTTCCCCTCCCACAACACAACCATAGAAGAACTGTATGCGACTTTTCCCGGAAAACCTGAATGGCAGACACAGTACGTAGAGTATCTCTTCAACTCCAGCGAATCCATGGACGCAGAGTTCATCGCGTGGTTCGTATTGATAGACTACGACGCCACGTGGGAGTACCTGAAAGAGTTCATAGGACCTATCTACAGGCTCTGGATAGAGACCGGGTTGATAGACGAAAACCTACAACCAAAACCAGCGTTAAAACTATGGGATGAATGGCTGGAAAAAGGAAGAGTAGACGACTAGATGTCGTCCCTCAGCCTCAGTATCTTCGCGACGTTAGCATCCGGGTCGATGACAGGCTCAATGGCGCCAGTCTTCGACGTGAACAGCGTCGTGACCCCCGGGCCGTGCCCCGCCACTATACAGTTGCTGTGGGTGACGATGCCGACGCTCATGGCGCCCCTGCGGTATATCCTGCCGTAGCTGTGGTCAGCGTCCACGATGGCTACGAGGTCGCCGAACCTGATGTTGTCGAGGCCGTACTCCTCGCAGGTGGACTCGCAGAACAGCGTGATGTCGTAGTCGCCGCTCGCCACGTGGCTGCTGCCGAGGCCTGAGCCCATTATGGCTGCGGGGATGGTGTGGGTGACGGGCACCTCAAGCTTGTCGTTCTTGATTGTGGGGTCGATCGCCTCAAGGAAGTCTGGGTCTATGTTGAACAGCTTCACGTCGGGCCGCTCTGTGAGCTTGAGGCCGACTCCGTACGCCTTGATCATCACCTTGTCCTCGATGACCAGCTTCTCCATAGTCTCCGGTTTGAAGTCCGTCATGACGTGCTCGATGCCGCCGTGCTTACCCACCACGAAGCCTTTGTCGCCCTTGGCGTCGCCGCTCACGACGGTGGCCTCGTTGCCGATGCAGCTCAGCACGTTGAGGGCGCGGCTCTGCCCGTTGGGGAACCGGCGGTCGCTCACCCTGTTCTCGACGCTGACCCCGGGCTCCACGTGGTCGGCCATCCAGCCGACGGCGGGGTCGCCCACCCTTATGTTGTATGTGATTCCGCCGACGCCGGGCAGCACAACGGGCTCGCCGTCGGCAGTTATCTTGTAGACGGCGTCGCTGATCACGGGGCTCACCACTTCACCGATCACCGATATCTTGACTATCTTGTCGCGGTTCGTCTTGACCATCTGTATCAACCTATTTTCGGCGGCTCGTGAGGTTAAAGCTATCGAGGGGTGCTCCTGATCCTTTAAAAGTAGGTAGAATTCTACTATGTACGATTCCGTCGCATCGATGAGGCATGGATTTGAAGCTGCTAGACATAACGGTGCTCTCGGCCGAGGGGCTGAGGGAGAGGAAGTTCAGGGTCGCCCTCAACGTGCTTGGCATCCTCGTGGGCTGCGCTGCGGTGACGGGTCTGATATCCCTCGCGGACGGCATGAACACCCAGGTCAAGGACCAGCTCAGTATGATAGGCACCAACACCCTCTTCGTCCTGCCCGGAGAATCCGAGGAGGCCGCCAAGTCGATGAGCGCAACAGGGATACTGGAGTCGGCTGGGCTCACTTGGAGAGACCGGGAGACGATATCGAACATCCGCGGAGTCTATCAGACATGCGAGCTATCCACCGACTCAGGTGCGTTCGAGTTCCGCGGCGAAACATACCGCACCAAGGTGATGGGCGTTGGCTGGACGTTCCTTCAGATAAACAAGGACATCGAGCTATCGGAGGGCCGGTTCTTCAAGAGCGGCGACAAGGCGGTGTGCATCATCGGGAAAAACATAGCCCAGCCACCCGACGAGGACGAGCCGATAATCGGTTCAGGCGACAGGATCAAGCTGCAGGTAACAGTGGCGGGTGAGGCGAAGGAGATGACCCTCCGCGTCGTAGGCGTGCTGGCAGAGCACGGCAGCATATTCGGACTCAACGCAGACGACATAATAGGGGTGCCCTTCCGAACATTCGACCAGCTATACGAGACAGGGGGCTCCACGAGCATAGTCCAGGCGTACGTCAAGGACGCCGATGACATCGACGACGTTGAGCAGAGCCTCAAGGACAGGCTTGGCGACGACTACATCATTGTGTCTCCGAACTCGGCGATCAACGTTATGAAGGAGGTCACAGGCACAATCCAGGCGGTCCTCGGAGGGATCGCTGCGATAAGCCTCTTCGTGGCGGGCCTAGGCATAGTAAACACGATGGCTGTCTCTGTCAACGAGCGCACCCGTGAGATAGGGACGATGAAGGCGATAGGAGCCAAGAGCGTCGACATACTTCTGCTGTTCCTGAGCGAGGCGGTCTACACGGGGCTCATAGGAGGAGTGGTCGGCTCGACGCTCGGGTTCACCATGGGTAAAATTGCTGGACAGTTCATAGGGCTGCCCGTAGGGCACAGTCTACCCCTCGCGTTCGCGGTGATAGCGTTCGCCCTCGTGACGAGCGTACTCTCGGGAGCTGGCCCCGCCTACAGGGCATCCAAGATGGACCCCGTTAAGGCGCTTAGACAGGAGTAGCCTATCTCAGATACGCGCGTAATAGCCTGATTAGTTTCCTGGGGCTCCGCTTCATCAGCCCTCCTAGGGTGCTGGTGACATTCGTCCCGTTCGCCAGCGCCAACACGTCCTCGTTGGTTATGATCTCGGCCAGAGTGTTCAGGTCGTCTTCGGAGAACTTGTCAAGCATCTCGACGACCTTCCCGCTGTCCTTGATCCGCTTCCCCCAGTACATATCGAACTCCTTGCGGTAGTCGTGGAGCCGCTCTGCGGACACGTCGCCCTCCTTCACCGCCTCGGCTGCAACTCTTCCCGCCATCTTTCCCGCCTCTATGGCGCTGTGTATGCCGGCGCCCGTCATGGGGATGAGCTGCCCCGCGGCGTCGCCTACGAGCATGAGGCCGTCGATTACTATCTTGTCCAAGGTGCCGCTCACCGGGCAGATGCCGCCGTTCTTCCTGAGAATCTCGGCGTCCTTGAACCTCGGGTCATTCGCTATGAATTTCTTGAGGTACTCGATGGGCGGTTTGGTATGCTTTGCGCGTACACCGAGGCCCACGTTGGCCACCTCCCGGCTCTTGGGGAACACCCACGCGTAGCCGCCTGGTGCGTACTTCTTGCCAATCCAGAACTCGTTGACGCTGGGGTCCTCCAGGTCCAGTCCACCCAACAGGTATTGAGCGCAGGTGACGTAGTCCTTGAAGTACCGTTCCAGTCCAGCGGAGCGCCTGATTATGCTCCAGTGTCCGTCCGCGCCGATCACCACCTTCGCGATGAACTCGACCTCCTCGCCCTCCCTGACCGCCTTCACGCCCATCACCCGGCCGCCGTCCATGATGACGCCTGTGGCCCTAGTGTTAGTCATCAGTTTGGCGCCCGCC
>JAFGTA010000220.1 GCA_016934355.1 Candidatus Bathyarchaeota archaeon
ACGGAGAAGACCGGGATGAGCGCCGCCGAGTACGCCGACGAGCACCTGTTCGGACCCCTCGGGATAACGGACTACGAGTGGAGAGCCGATTCCATGGGGCGGAACTGGGGGTACAGCAGCCTCTACCTGAGGCCCCGGGACATGGCGAAGATCGGGTACCTGTTCCTCAACGAGGGGGAGTGGGACGGCGAGCAGCTGGTTCCCGAGAGCTGGGTACGGGAGGCGACCCGCCACAGGATAGACGGGAACCTCAGGGACGGCTACGGCTACCAGTGGTGGGTGGACGACGACGGCTACTACCTCGCCATAGGCTACATGGGGCAGTTCATCTTCGTGATACCCGAGCACGACATAGTAGCGGTGTTCACCGGCGGCACCCCCGAGACCTTCGACTACAGTATAGGACTACCCGAGAGGTTCATCATTCCAGCGGCTCGGTAGCGTCAAGCGAATCGAATATCTGCTCGATGTACGCCTCCTCACGTATCCGCTTGAGGATGTCGTGCCAGTAAAGCTGGCTACTAGACGTGAACATGGCGCCCATAACGCCTAACTCGGAAACGAAGACGCCCAACGCCTGTATCCCCACGGACTCCGAGGCGGCGAAGAACGGGTGAATAGACTGGTAGGTGGTCAACACAACGCCGAAGGCTAGGACCACGTTCAACAGTATCATCACCCCGATGATCCAGAAACCCCACTTTGTGAATGCGTACTTGGTGACGTAGACACCGATTATGGCGACGCTGAGCAGCGCGTAGAGCCAGCCGAAGACGCCCCACGACCCGACAGGCAGCCTGAGCAGGTTCACCGCGAGGAACAGCACCTGGGTTCCACAGTTCCAGAGGCTCAGGAAGTTGAACGGGTCGCCGCCGTCCCTCCAGAAGTATATCCAGCTGAAGCAGACCACACCGGGGATGACGCCCACGGAGACCACCTTCAGGTAGACGTTGACGAACACGTTGAGGGGATTTAGATGGAACATGCAGATGTAGGCAGATAGAACAACCAGCGACAGGAAGCCGATGAGCCTTCCCAGCTTAACTTTGTCCACGTAAAAAGGTTGACAAAGAGGCTAATAATACTTTACCGATATGTCAGGTTATTGCATAACTAACTACACACAAAGCGGTCTTCACCTTTTTACATGCATTCATTAATACATACTACATGTAAAATTAGGCTAACTTATCTAACATAGATGAAAATTGATTATCAATTAATATATTAGTCCTTAGATACAAATAATTGTAATTATAATGGGAAACAGAGAATAATGTTCTCAAAGTTCCGGTCTTTTTATGACACGATAATACGGTTTGGATGGAGTACAACTATTAAAATGGCGTTATATGATCTAGAACTAACTAAACAACGTGTACATTATCCATATACTCCGCTAGAAATTACTGTAGTAAAAGGAGCTTCCGATATATGGAGACGCATCGAAGAAAGAAATTCGGGAATAGACAGGAAAAAGTATATCGTTGAATTAGTGAGAGAGGGAGATATAATTTTAGATATCGGTGCTTGGATCGGAGACCTTACTTTCCTTTTTTCCTATTTAGTGGGAGAAAAGGGACAAGTTCATGCCTTCGAACCGATGCCTCCATCATTTTCTGTGTTGCGAAAAAACACACAAATGAATCATATTTATAATATTCAACTGCATAACTTCGCGGTCTCAAACGTGATAGATGAAGTAACGTTGTACTCTCCCGCCTCAACAAGTGCACAGGCATCAATGAGAAAAAATCCGAATAACGATGAAAATGAATTATACATGTATAAATGTAAATGTACGACAATTGATGAATTCTGTAAAAGCCATCAAATTCAACCTAGTGGCATCAAAATCGATGTTCAAGGCGAAGAAGGAAACGTCTTCAAAGGTGCGGTGAATACGATCGAAAAACATCATCCATGGTGTCTTCTAGAGTATCATCCTAGCTTACTATCCGAATCTGAAAGAGATGATATCTGGACGTATATCAACAAGAAAGCAAAGAAAGTTGTCTACATAGATGGCGGTGAAGCAGGGTTATCGTATGGGGATCAGTGTCCTCAAGGTTTTCTACCTACAAGTAAAGCACATTTATGCATCTTTTTTTAACTCACGTTTTCATCGCCGTATGAAGCAACTAGTTGGTTCTGGTTTGGTTACTCCCTCCCCACTAGGGGGTCAACCGCACCTAACCCGATTAGGTGCCGTGTGTCGTTGTGGCGCTCTATCTGCCTGATACCTGAGCCGGTCTCGCTTAGAACCGTAATCCCCGTGTTGTATGCGCGGAAGTTGACGTCGCTCAGCGTCTCTAGGGGGATTCTCAGCCACCACGAAACGATCTGGGTGATGGTGCCGCCATGGCACACCAATAAACAGGGCATATTGTGCCCCTCCATCAACTCCTCCATGAAACCAGCCACCCTGTGCCCGAACGTTCTCCACGTCTCGGAGCCGGGGTAGGGCTGCCAGTCAAGCGTGGGCTTCTCGGTCTTCCTGAAGAGGTGCTGGACCTCGTGTCTACGCTTGCCCGTCGCTACGCCGTTGTTGAGCTCCCTTTGGACACGTTTTTAATGGTGTACCCCGTTCTGATGCGGAGAGACATCAGAATCTGATCAACGTTCACCAGAACATTCATGCCCGGTGATCAGGGGATATAGGCTCATGGATACAGGCGAAGCGGGTACACGTGGCGGGGTCGGCTTCATCTCAAGGCAGATGGCGCCGTTCCTCACGGTGTTCACGGGGCAGGCTTTCAGCCTACTCGGAAGCAGGCTCGTGAACTTCACCCTCGTTTGGTGGCTCACAGCCAACACCGGCTCCGCGTCAGTCCTCGCCACGGCGACCATAATGATGCTGATCCCACAGATCGCGCTGGGTCCATTCGCCGGGGCGTTAGTGGACAGATGGGACAGGAGGCGGGTCATGATGGTCTCCGATAGCCTCGTAGCCCTAGCCGTCATCGTACTAGCGGTCCTATACTCGCGGGGCGTCGTCCAGGTATGGCACGTCTACGCCATCATGATGGTGCGCTCCGCGGGCAACGCGTTCCAGTGGCCAGCCATGCAGGCGTCCACCTCCCTCATGGTACCGGAAGAGCACCTGCCCCGGGTGGCTGGGCTCAACCAGTCTCTCTCTGGCATCGCCTCCATCGTCGCGCCGCCCCTCGGCGCGGTACTGCTGGAGGTCCTGCCTATCCCGTGGGTGCTGTCGCTTGACGTGATCACCGCCTTTTTCGCGGTTGGGCCGCTGTTCTTCATCAATGTGCCACGGCCGCAGAGAAGGCAGTCTGACGCCCGGACTGTCCTCGACGACATGAGGCAGGGATACAGATACGTCTGGGACTGGAAGGGGCTGAGGACGATACTGATGATCTCGCTGATTATCAACCTGATAACGAGTCCCGCGTTCAGCCTCCTGCCTCTACTCGTCACAGAGTACTTCAGGAAGGGGGCCCTAGAGCTGGCGCTGTTCCAGTCTGCGAGCGGCGTAGGGATGATACTGGGTGGGCTCGCCCTCGGCGTCATCGGAGGCAGGAAACATGTGCTCGCAACGGCGTTCACGGGTATAGCCGTTGCCGGGCTCGCCATCGCAGGCATCAGCCAGACGCCCAGCGACATGATCAACCTGGCCATCGCTGCCACCTTCGTCTTCGGGTTCACCAACTCGATAGCTAACAGTCTGTTCTTCGCGTTCCTTCAGTCCTATGTACCGCCTGATATGCAGGGCAGGGTGTTCACGTTACTCATGAGCATAAGCGGGGCGGTCGCTCCTCTGGGGCTCGCAGTGGCTGGCCCGGTTGCGGACGCCTTCGGGGTCAGGGTATGGTTCCTGGCGGGAGGAGCTGTTATGGTTGCCTCCAGCGTCTTCGCGGTCGTCTCGCCGTCGCTGAAGGAGCTGGAGCAGAAGATGATTGACGATGGGTCCGCGGACGCCTCGGGCTAGGCGGTTACCATCATCTCGGCCATGGGGCTCATGTCGATGTTGGACGTCGCGTCGTTAACGATCTTGAGTAGGTCCAGCACCACAACGAGCTTGCCGTCCTGCTTGCCTATGCCGATGATGTAGTCCTGGCTCTGGTCCCTCACGAGGTTGTCCTGAATGTCCTCCTCCGGTATGTCTGAGACCTCTGTGACGGTGTCTACGACGACGCCGACGGTGGAGCTGTGGGTCTCGATCACTATGACCTTGTCGCGTCCACCCCCCTCTCCGGAGAGGTTCAGCCTCTTGCTCAGGTCTAGGATTGTTATGATCTGACCTCTGAGGTTGGTGACCCCGTCGACGTAGGGGGGCGCCCCCGGGACCGGCGTCACCTTCTGGATGTCCCTGACCTCCTTCACCTGGCTGACCGGGACTCCGTACTCGACGTTGCCCACAGTAAAGTTCACTATCTGCTGGTCTTTACTCACGTCTGGTCACTTCGCTGCCTGTTCACACGCCACCGTCCCCCGGTGCCGTGCGTCGCACTGATTCGCCCGCAGATTATCTGTATAAAGGTTGTAGAGCCGTTTTCCAGCGTTAAATTATAGATACACGCTCTACCTCTCAGCAAGCTTATCAGCCCCGGCTCCGATCCTCTGTCGTCATGGAGATCAAAGACGCAGTCGAGGAGTGGGTCCGGCTTTGGAACACCTACGACCTAGACGAAGTGAGGCGGCTCTTCCTGAACGACGGTAGGGTATCTTACTTCAGTTCGGAGAAGGAGGGGCTCATAAAGGGGATAGACGCCCTTGTGAGACACCACGAGGAGTTCGGCTTCGTGCATGGGGGTAAGGAGACCGGGAACAGGCTGTGGCTGGAGGGCGTGGACACGGAGGTCTTCGGAGACGCGGCAGCCGTTAAAGCCGACTGGCTGTTCCAGAGGAAGGGCACAGAGAAGGCTCAGCGGGGGCCTGTCACCATCCTCTATGTCAAGCAGGGGGGAATCTGGCGCATAGCACACGCCCACTTCTCCAACTACTAACCCTTTTCACGGTTCTTCAGCAAAGAGATTATATTTTACTTTCCTCACTCCACGTTGAACAGAGATGCCGTTCTGCACTAACTGCGGCGCAAAGGCGGACCCTGGCGAAAGGTTCTGCGCCAACTGCGGCAGCCCCCTCAAACAGGGCGCCGTGCCACCGCCTCCACCGCCACCGACATACGGGCAGCCACAGAGCCTCATTCCTCCGCCGCAGGTGATGCATGAGCCGGTGCTCGCCTATGTATCGGGCGTGAACACCAAGGGGATCATGAGGCGGAAGAGCTACATACTGTACGCCACCGAGAGGCGGCTCATCCTCGCCGAGCTCACCGCGGAAGCCCTCAAGAGGGCAGC
>JAFGTA010000221.1 GCA_016934355.1 Candidatus Bathyarchaeota archaeon
AATAGCTAAAAACAAATAAAGCCGCTGCGGAAAAACGCTTATAACAAGTAACCAATTACAAGGGAAAAGCCGACTCGTCCCCGGAAAAACGCTTATAGTGAGTAGCACACTATAAGGGAAAACCCAAGTCGTCGCCCCCTCACCAGCCGCATCTGACAAGACACGTAATATTCTGTTAATTATGATACCTTTAAATGGCGCCCCCTAACCTAAGGGGCTGTCACGTCGAACATATACATGTTAGGAGAAGCTGACAAGTCACCGGCATGCGTAGTTTAGTGATAAGAGAAACAACGTATGCAGGTACAAGACTTCAACGATTTTCCCCTAAGCAAGGATGTCCTCAAGGGCATCAAGGCTCTGGGCTTCGAGAAACCATCCCCCATCCAGGCACAGTCCATCATGCCCCTCCTCGAAGGCAGGGACGTCATCGGCCAGGCCCAGACCGGGACAGGCAAGACGGCGGCATTCGCCATACCCATGGTTGAAAGCATCGACCTCAGCGACAACAGGGTCCAGGGACTCGTGTTGGCGCCCACCCGCGAGCTGGCGATACAGATCGCCGACCACGTGTCGAGGATCAGCAGGTACACCGGGGTACGGGTCTGCCCCATCTACGGCGGAGAGAGCATCAACCGCCAGATAAGCAAGCTCAGGAGAGGCGTCCACATCGTAGTGGGCACCCCCGGGAGGCTCATCGATCACCTGAACAGGGGCACCCTGAAGCTGAAGGCCGTCCAGATGGTGGTCCTCGACGAGGCCGACAGGATGCTGGACATGGGCTTCGTCAACGACATCAACAAGATACTGGACAGGGTCCCAAAGCAAAAGCAGACGAGCCTGTTCAGCGCCACAATGGATCGAAACGTCTGGAATATATGTAACAAGTACATGGACAAGCCCGAGAAGATACTGGTCAGCAAGGACGAGATCACCCTCGAACAGATCGAGCAGCGGTACGTCAAGGTGGACTCCGCGAGCCGTTACCCGATACTCACGGAGCTCATAGCCGAGCAGGGGATAAGTAAAGCCATCATATTCACGAGGACCAAGAGAGGCGCCTACAGGCTGTCGAAGAAGCTGAAGAACAGCGGGTTCAACGCCGGCGCCCTCCACGGAGACCTGTCCCAGCCCCAGAGGGACAAGGTCACCCAGGGATTCAGGAAGGACAGGGTGGACTTCCTGGTCGCAACTGACATCGCCGCGAGGGGACTGGACATCGGCGGCATCACCCACATCATCAACTACGACATCCCCCGGGAGACCATGGCTTACTTCCACAGGATAGGCAGAACCGCCCGGATGGAGACCGAAGGCACCGCCATAACGTTCGTAGCCTACGGCGAGGAGAAGCAGCTGGCCGAGATCAAGGCCCAGACAGGCACAAGCATCACCGAGCTGAAGACCGGGGTCACGGTGAAGGCTGGTCCGCCTGAGAAGTACAAGGCGATCTGCAGCAAGTGCAAAACCAACTTTGAGCTGCCTTTCAAGCCAACCAGCGGAAGACCCGTCTACTGTCTGTCCTGCCTCAAGTCTAAGAGGCACCAGTTCAGGCGAAGGCATTAGCCTCTTCTTTTCGTATACCTCTTATCCTAATTCTACTTGCTGAAACCATTCGTTGTAGGCGGTTATTGGCCACGAATTACGGTGTTTTTCCCGTTCTTCTATGTAGTTTTTCCCTGTGACAGGTAATTTTGATAAATTTTTTTAAATAGATTGTTTGTGTCGGGATGATTACATTACTATTGGTGGAGTGTGAACTTCTCTTTTAGCTAATAGGATTTTGCCTAACTCCATCAATTAGAGGATAAGCTTAATACCGCTTCTAGAAAATTTGATGACCATGAAACTAGGTTTTTACACGAACTACGACAAAGACGTCGTCGAGTTCGCTCACAAGGTAGGCTTCAGATCGATGGAGCTCTCGGCTTGGCCTGACTCAAGCCTAAACGCCGAGCAGGTCACTGACCGGCGCATCAAAGAGGTCAAGAAAGACCTGAAGGAAAACGACATCGAGATATCCGCCCTCGGGTACTACCCCAACTATCTGGACCCTGAGAAAGAGAAAGCCGAGGAGGCAGCAGAGTACTTCTACAAGGTCATGGAGCTCGCCACCCGGATGGGCGTCGAAGTCGTCTGCACCTTCGCCGGGAGAGACCCCTACAAGTCGGTGAAGGAGAACATACCCCTGTTCGAGAAAGCCTTCACGCCCTTCTGCGACGAGGCCGAGAGCCGGGGCATACGCATCGCCATCGAGAACTGCCCCATGATGGACCGCTTCAACCTCCGCGGCGAAAACATCGCCTTCAGCCCCGAGGTGTGGGACGAGATGTACAGGGTGGTACCCTCCGAGGCGCTGGGGATCGAGCTCGACCCGTCCCACATGGTGTGGCAGGGCATCGACTACATCCAGGCCATCTACGACTACGGTGAACGCATCTACCACATCCACGCCAAGGACATGGAGATCAACCGCCGCGTGCTGAACCGCGTAGGAATCCTGGGCCAGGCCTTCGGGGAGATCATGGGGCTGGGCCACGGCTGGTGGCGGGCACGTCTCCCCGGCTGGGGCGAGATCGACTGGCCCCGGTTCATCACGGCGCTGATCGAGGTCGACTACAGAGGCAACATCGACATCGAGCACGAGGACGACGTATTCGCCGCCGCCCACGCAAAGCAGAACATCGACACCGAGTCAGGCATCGTCGACGCTTATGGGCGCGAGGAGAAAGGCCTGATACTGGGCTATTATACGCTGTCAAAACTTATTCCGCCTGGAGAATAGGCACGTGCCCGATTATCTCTTAGCCCTCATTATACCCTGTTTTTTAAGCTGACTACCAAAAATGCGTGTCTCGCCCTACTTGGGTAACCGTCTGTGAGTCGATTATTTTACAGCATTCCATCGCAGCGCAAATGCAGCAGTAATAAGGCCCCAGCACAGGCTGAGAAGTACAAGGACCAGAGGAGTGCCCGCGAGGCTGTAGTGCAGCCACCGATGCTCCGCGACGCCGCTGACATTCGCGTACCAGTGATCCAGGTCGATGAGGACGCCAGGGCCACAAAGAACAAGGCTGCTGAGAATGACACCACAAAATGTTCTACTATCCACACTTTTTTGCTTCAACTCCGTTTCAGGTTGAGCCTCAACTAGACGTCCGTACTCCTCCGCCGTGACTTGGCTGGTTGGTTCGAGTGACTGGTTTTGGTCTATGCCTGACATTGCATTAGTCCCCGCTTCCACTCGTTTAGGCGTTGGCTGAATACAATCGTATACTACCGGTATGTCGTTTATCATACAATGGACGACGATCAAAGCGGCAGCCGAAAAAATGACATTAATATGCAATATTGATCTATATTCTCGGTATTCATTAACTATTTATAACAAGGTGAAATGAATGAGGCGTAAGAAAAAGAAGGTACTCCTCACTCTTTCTTCTCGGGATTAGCCTTTCTGGAGCTCGTTCACCAGCAGCGGCAGGAACGCGCCGACGTCCGTGACTATGCCGACAGCCTGGCTGGTGCCCCGGTCGCTGAGCTTGGTGACCACGGCGGGGTTGATGTCCACGCACACCGTCTTCACCCTGCTCTGAAGCATGTTACCCACGGCGATGCTGTGTAGCGTCGACGCCAGCATGATGACGAAGTCGGCGTCCTGTACAGCCTCCCTGTACCGTGCCTGGGCCTCGTCGCTGCACTTGATCACCTCGGGTATGGGGCCGTCGTCCCTGATGCTGCCCGCCAGCACGTAAGGCACCCCGTTCCTTGTGATCTGGTAGAAGATGCCCTTCGTCAACTTGCCGCTGTCCACCATAGCCTTGATACTTCCCGCCTTCATCACCTGGTTTATGGCGGCGATGTGGTTCCTCGGGTTCTGTACCTTCAAGTGCTCAAGGTCCACACCAAGGCTGGTCCCGTAGAGCGCGTACTCTATGTCGTGTACCGCCAGGGCGTTGCCTGAGAGCAGCGCGTCGACGTACCCCAGCTTCACCATCTCAGCCAGGTACGGGGCTCCCCCGGTGTGTATCACCGCGGGGCCCGCCACCACCACTATCTTGCCGCCGTTCACGGCGTTCTCCCGCAGGTTCCGCGCCACCTCCCTGATGATGGAGGTCGCGGGCTTCTCGGGGGAGACGTCGCTGTTCATGAACTCGAAGACTCCTACACCCTCCCTCGGCCTCTCGGGGTGCTTGACCCTGACGCCCCTGTCCCCGACGACCACAAGGTCGCCCTTCTTGACCGCGCCGATGGGCTTGCAGTACGCCCTAGGCTTCTCCGGCTCGACGATGATGTGTTTATCCATCATCAGGTTCTCAACCTCCACCCATTCACCGCGCAGGTGAACCTGAGTAGGGTGGTGGGTCGTGCAGTAGAACTCGTCCGGCAGCGTCATGTCGCCGGATGACTCCCGGTACACTGCCTCCGGGGTCTCTGGGAGCGTGGCGCCGAGGCGCAGCGTCTCCCCGAGTATCGCGTCAAGGTGTTCTCGGCTCCTGCCTGTGATCTCTATCTTGGTGGAGCTGTAGTCGTGTTTCTTTTTCCCTACATTGAACTCTAGGAACTCGAACTC
>JAFGTA010000222.1 GCA_016934355.1 Candidatus Bathyarchaeota archaeon
GTCCAGCCCGCGGACCCTGACCCTGTTACCGTTGACGCCTAGAAGCTCCGCCGCTGTGACGCCGATGGGGTTAGGCCTGTGCTTGGCCCTCTGCGCGAATATCCCCAACAGAGGCATGTCGCCTCGCTCCTGCGGCCTCCTGACCAGGTGGGTGCCCGAATCGAAGGACGACCTGTGCATGTAGAAGACAACGAGGATGTGGCTAAACCCGTCCAGCCCCCGCAGCCCAGCCGAGTACCTCTCGTCTACAACTATCTCGGACTCCACCGAGCCCCAATCCGCGTCCACTCCCTCAGACACAGGCGACTCCACGACCCCTATGGGCTCCACCGTGATTTGCATGCACATAACCGGGCTAGATAACGGAAAACACCTGTGGTAAGTACAGGCGAATCGATATAACCTCAAGAATCTATGACAGAGCATATGTTCGATATATTACTGAGCGGCGGACGCATCGTCGACGGCGCGGGTAACCCATGGTACCATGGAGACATCGCAGTCAAGGACGGACGCATAGCGGCTATCGGGAAGATCAGTGAAGGAGCGGAAACAGTGATCCAGCTGGAAGGCATGGTCGCCGCCCCCGGTTTCATCGACACCCACAGCCACAGCGACCTCATGCTCATCTCAGAGCCACGAGCCGAAGCCAAGGTTATGCAAGGAGTCACCACCGAGATCGTGGGGCAGGACGGCCTCGGGGAGGCGCCGGTCACAGACGGCACCATCAAGGACTGGAGAAAGTACCTGTCCGGCCTCAACGGCGACCCCGACATCGAGTGGACGTGGCGCGGCATGGGCGGCTACCTTGACGCCTTGGAGAAGGCACGGCCCAGCATCAACGTGGCGAGCCTCGTCGGCCACGGGAACATCCGGCTCTGTGTTATGGGTATGGAGGACAGGGAGCCCACCGGGGCCGAGCTCGACGAGATGCGGGCGCTCACGGCGGAGAGCATGGAGCAGGGCGCCATCGGGCTGAGCACCGGGCTTATCTACGCGCCGTGCATCTACGCGGACACCCCCGAGCTGGTGGAGCTGTGCAGGGTGGTCGCAGGGCACGGAGGCTCCTTCGTGGTCCACATCAGGAACGAGGGCGACAGGCTGCTGGAGAGCATCGACGAGGTAGCGCAGGTGGGCAGGGAGTCGGGCGTGCACGTACACGTCAGCCACTTCAAGGCTGGAGGCGAGGCCAACTGGGGTAAGTCGGTTCACAGCCTGAGGAGGCTGGAGGAGGCGCGCAGCGGGGGCGTCGAGATGACGTTCGACCAGTACCCCTACATCGCCGGCAGCACGTTTCTCAGCAGCCTTCTTCCGCCGTGGGTCCACGCAGGCGGGACCGACGCCCTCCTGGGTCGCCTCAGGGATGAAGAGGCGCGTCGAAGAATCGCGGATGAGCTCGGGGAGTCGACCCGGGCGGAGCGCTGGGAAAGCCTCCTCGTGACCAACCTACGCACGGCTCGGAACCTACCTTACGAGGGGAAGACCATGGCTGAGATAGCGGGGGCGAGGCGGCAGGACCCTGTGACGGCGCTCATGGACATCGTTGTCGAGGAGGACAACGGCGCCGCCATGGTGAGCTTCACCATGAACGAGGACGACGTTGAACGGATAATGAGCAGCCCCCTCGGCATGGTGTGCACAGACGGCATACTCCTCGGTAAACCCCACCCGAGGGCATACGGCGCGTTCCCGCGGGTCCTCGGGCACTACGTGAGGAGAGGCGTGCTCAGGCTGGAGGAAGCCGTGAGGAGGATGACAAGCCACCCCGCCCAGGCCTTCGGACTGACTGGAAGAGGGCTGCTTCGCCCCGGATTCAAGGCAGACATCACCGTCTTCGACCCCAAGAAGATTCTGGACACCGCGACCTACGACGACCCGAGGAGGCACCCCGAGGGGATAGCCCACGTAATCGTGAACGGGGTAGTCACCGTCAGCGACGGCGAGCACACGGGGGCGAGTGCGGGGCAGGTCCACCGCCACGGTCAAGGCTAGCTCCTCAAGTTTTTACACGGCGACGCCTTCTATCATCTATGTCGATCGGCATCAAGGGTAAGTGGGTCATCGCGTACGACGGCTCCGAGCACAGGCTCCTCAGGGACGGCGTCGTCGTGACCAGCGGCAACAGGGTAGAGTACGTGGGGAAGCAGTACAAGGGAAAAGTGGACAGGTGGATAGACGCGTCCCACCACGCCGTCATCCCCGGCATGATCTGCACACACACCCACGCCAGCACCGCACCCAAGGACAAGAGCTTCATCGACGACACCGGCGCCCGCCACTTCTACATGAGCAGCCTCGGCGAAAACCTCACCGCCCTCGGGAAAAGCATACGCCCCGAGGACTACCACGTCTTCGCGAGGTACAGCATGGCCGAGCTCCTCAGGAGCGGCTGCACCACGATGGTGGAAATCGGCATGGTGGGCACCCTCGGAGCCGAGGCAGCCATCAAACACATAGACGAACTCGGTATACGCGCCGTCGAGGGCTGCAACATAGAGGACGGCCGCTGGGCTCGCAGCCAAAGCGCCAACCTCCAGACCGAGTGGCTCGGCCTGGAACACGGCATGAAGCTGCTCGACGAGGCCGAGCGCTTCGTCAAGAAGCACGACGGCGCCGTCGACGGCAGACTCATCGCCGCACTATACCCCAGCACCGTGGACAAGGTCAGCGGAGACCTACAGCGAGCCGTCAGGGAGAAGGCCGACGAGCTGAAATGCCCCGTCACAATCCACGCCGCCCAATGGGTCGTCGAGTTCCAGAACATGCTCAGGATGTACAGGCGCACCCCCATCGAGTACCTAAGCGACACAGGGCTACTCGGCCCAGACCTCATAGTAGGTCACGGCTGGGCAACCGCCGGTCACCCTCTCCTCGCGTACCCCCCCGTCGGCGGAGGCGACCTTGAACTCCTAGCCAAGAGCGGCGCCACGGTTAGCCACGACCCGCTGGTATTCACAAAGAGGGGGAACAAGATGCACAGCCACAGCGCCTACCTAGCCGCAGGGGTGAACGTCAGCATAGGCTGCGACACCAGCCCCCAGGACATGCTCAACGAGATGCGTATGGCAAGCTACATGAGCAAGGTCGCCGACTGGAGCTGCTTCAGCGGCAGCGCCCGCGAAGTCTTCACAAGCGCAACCCTCGGCGGCGCCAAGGCGCTACGCAGAGACGACCTAGGCAAACTTGAGGCAGGCGCTCTCGCAGACATCGCCGTGGTCGACATGGAGACGCTGAGCAACGTGCCCTGCAGGGACCCCGTGAAGAACCTCGTGAACTCTGCGACCCGCGGCGACGTTAAGCACGTAATCGTGGACGGCGAGCTGGTCGTCGAGGACGGCGTTCTCCTCACCGTAGACGAGGAGAAGCTCGTCCAGCAGGTCCAGAGGACGACCGAGGCCATCTGGGACAGGATACCCGAGAACCACTACCTGGGGCAGACGAGCGACGAGGTGAGTCCACAGAGCTTCAGGCTCTGGGACGGACGGTAACAGGCATATACGTCCAACCACATTTCCTTGACATGGTTCAGTTAGCCGAGATAAGCTGGCCGGAAGCCCAGCGTGTCTTCGATAAAGTGGACACCGCCCTCATACCCGTTGGCTCCACGGAGCAGCACGGACCCCATAACCCCCTGGGCACAGATCACCTTCTCGCAGAGGCGCTCGCCAAGAGGGTGGGCGACGCGACGGGTGTGCCTGTGACCCCAATAATCCCCGTGGGGGTATCGGAACACCATAGACAGTTCCCCGGGAGCCTCTGGGCGCCCGTAAACGTGTTCAAGGACTACATGATGGCCGTCGCCATGTCCATGGCCAGCCACGGCGTCACCAAGATACTGTTCATAAACGGCCACGGCGGCAACACGTCGGCGCTCCTCGAGGTCTGCGGGGAGCTGAGGCGGGACTACGACGTCTTCGCCTGCGTCGCCGCCAGCTACCCGCCCGGGCTCGATGGACACGCAGGCGAAGGCGAGACCAGCCAAAACCTGTACTTCCACCCCAGCCTCGTGGACATGACTAAGGCAGTGGACACCACGCAGCGGGAGAAGTTGGGGCCTCTAGAGCTCATCGGCATCAACAGGATTGGTCCAGCAGTTTTCCCGTGGGACACCGTGGACCTCACGGACACAGGGGTCCTAGGCGCCGCGGGGTCCACTATCCGGTCCACGACGGCTTCAGCGGAGAAGGGCAGGGAGATGATGGAGCCCTACATCGAGGAGGTCGCGGGCTTCGTTGAGAAGCTGAAGAAGGCGGAGCTGTCCGGGCTTCTGTGCAAGCCACACAAGTCACTGGGCTAAGCCGTAGAGGCTAAGCCACGCCTCGTACCCCTGTTTCTCGGCACCACTTTGCTCAATGAGCCCGGCGTCATCCTGCTCACTGAGATCGTGTAGCCACGGCCACATCAGCAACTCAAGGTCTACTCCTCTGTCTACGGTCATCTCCGGTATCATTGAGATGAATTCTGCTTGAGCCGCCTCGCCGCCGAAGGCGCTCATCGACGACCACGCTATCTCGCTGAACCCGAAGGGCTTCCCGGGCATCATGTCCGCGACGCTGCTGTAGTAGTCGTCCGGGAGGTCATCTGGCCTGTTGACGGTGCTTAGGCTGTAGGGGTAGCTTGTGATGACCAGCATGTCGAGCTTCTCGGGGTCGAAGAGGTCGATGACTGTCATGTCTGCTTCCCTGTACTCGCTCACTATCTCCCTGCTGAAGGTGCAGAACACCTCGGTTTCGGGGCTGAGCTCCTTGACCTCGTCGTATATCTCCTCGTAGAGGCTCACCCATTCTGTGAACCCGTTGGCGCCTTCCAGCCCATACTTCTCGTACCACCTATTCACCTCGTTGCCCACCGAGAGGTACCGTGGCTTCGCCGCCTCCACGGTCTCCACCACCGCCCTCTTGTACATGAGCCTCCACTCCTCGTCGCTCAGAGTATACGATGTGTCCGGTGGGCTGCTCACCGTGACTCCTTCACCGATGAAGCTGAAGTGGACAAGCGGCGCCATGCCGTTGCCCCGCGTATAGTCCTCGACGAATATATCTCCCCACGAGCCGCCGAGGTCGCCTGCCTTCTCCCAGAACGGGGAGGGGCGCCCCCAGACGGGGACGACGTCGCACGAGTCAGACGCCCAAGCGTATACCTCATCGAAGCTCTGCCCTTCCCCGGGTGCCGGTAGGTACCCCATGAGGTAGCCCCTCGCTGGCGACGTCTCAGGGTCAGCCGGCTCCACTGTGGGCTTCCTGTAGGCTACGTAGATGTCCGCCTCCAGCATGACGGCGTCCCGGTAGTAGTGGTGGGTGAAGTAGATGTTGCCGTCGGCGTCAAGGTTGGGCTCCCCCGCGAAGGTGGATACTATGAGCTGGGGCGCGGTCCAGCCGCCGTCAACCCACTTCGACCTGAATGTGCCGGGTGAGCCCATGTACCACTTGTTTATCCAGAGCTCCGTCATGTCTGGGCTCAGATACGGGTAGCCCTCGCTGCCGGGGCTGTTCACCGCCTCGACGTTCACCGGTTCGCTCCAGCCGTCTCCCGTCCACTCGATGACCCAGACGTCTGAGCTGCCCATGCCTCCCTCGCGGTCGCCGTGGAAATATATCTGGTCGCCGTCGGGGCTGATATGCATCTCCCCTATCCCTATCTCGACGTTGAGCTCCTCCCCCGCGTTCCGGATGTTGGTGGCACGTCCGTCCTCCAGCGTCGCTACCCAGAAGTCGATCTCCTTATAGTTGCCCAGCCTAACAGAGCAGAACCACACCTCCTCGTCGCTGACATAGGTGCAGCCGTCGAGGCTCAGCCCGCCCTCCGGTAGCCAGAGCCTCTCAGCCCCAGCCCACTGGTCGTCCACTTTCTCCGAGTACCATATCCCCGTTACGCCATCCACAAGCTGCAGCTCGGCGGGCACCCTCACATCTGGGGTGAAGAAGAAGTAGAACCTCTCGCCGTCGGGGCTGATGAAAGGCGAGTCCTCGCCGCCAGCTGTGTTGATATCCCCAGGCAACGGGATCGGGTCCTCCCAGAGGAAGCTGTGGAGGACCGGGGGATGCAGGTCCATCTCAGGCGTCTGCTTCACGACGTCCCCCGGTATCTTGCTCTCCCGGGTCACGGCTGGCTCCAGCTCAGGCTCCTCCCCGGGTTCCTCGGTCTCCTCTCCAGTCTCAGGCACCTGTTCAGGGGTCTCCTCCGGCTGCTCACCGGGCTTCGATGAAAGAATGCCTATCGCTGATACAACCACGACCAGCAAGACAGCTACTATGACGACGGTCTTGATCCTAGACAAAGGGCTCGCCTGTCAAAGCGAAGCCCGTATAGTATAAAATAATTGTTGAAGATCACGCGGCTTCAACGTAAGCCCGTTTCCCCAGCTCGAACGCCCTCAGGTTGAGCTCCAGGAACTGGGGCCTCAGGCTATCCTTGACGGCGCCGAGTACGGTCTCCTCGCCGAAGGGAAGTACGCCGCTCTCGGTGAGTGCCCCCAGCATCACGATGTTCGTCGTGATGGGGTCCCCCGCCTCCTCCGCTACCCCTGTAGCATCGAACGCGACGACTCTATCAGTGACGCCGCCGAGCAACCCCATGAGCCTCCCGAGGTCCGGGTAAGACACCATCCCCGAGATCACCTCAACAGGCGCCGTGACCCTCGTGTTGACTAGCGCCAAACCACCGTCCTTCAGATAGGTGACTCCCCTGCGGACAGCCTCCGAGGGCTCGAAGCCCAGCAGAACATCCGCCTCAGCCTTCCTTATCTGGGGGTTACTGGCTTCACCGCCGATCTGGATGTGACCCATCACTGGGCCGCCACGCTGTGCCATCCCGTAGGTCTCACCGATCTTAACTTGCAGCCCAGCCTTGATCGCCGACTCTGCAAGCAGCCTCGAAGCGAGGAGCGTCCCTTGACCGCCGACGCCTGAAATAACCACCTTAAATGTCTTCACTCTTCACCCCTCCTGTGGATAGCCCCCACAGGGCATACCTGGGCGCAACTCGTGCAGCCCATGCACAGCGTGGTGTCGATGCTCGCCTTCTTCTCGTCTTCGTTCCACATGAGTGCGGGGCAGCCGTAGGAGCTGAGGCACATCTTGCAGCCCACGCAGGCGTCCTGGTCTACGTAGTAGATAGGGGGCCTTTCTGGTCTCATGTTGCGGACGGCGATCATGGCGCACTCACGCCTGGCGATGACCATGGCGACGCCGTCATGGCTGAGCATCCGCTTGAACGCCTCCTCTGTGGCTTCAAGATCGTAGCTGTCCACCACCTCGACGTGCTTCACTCCTGACGCCCTCGCGATGTCCTCGATCATTATGGGCTCCACGCGTTCACCTGTGGCTGTACGCCCCATCTGGGGGTTGGTCTGGAACCCTGTCATGGCGACTGCCTGGTTGTCCGCAACTACGATCTTTATGGGCGACTTGTTGTGAACGGCGTTCTGGAGGGCGGGGATGCCTGCGTGGAAGAAGGTGCCGTCGCCTATCCAAGCGATGGTGTCTACTCCGAACCGCTGCATTCCCTGGCTGACGCCGATGCTGGCGCCCATGCAGAAGTAGGTGTCCTCGAACTCCATGGGCGGCGCGTGGGCCAGCCCATAGCAGCCGATGTCCCCGTTGACGACGACGTTCATCAGGTCGCCCTTCACGGCTTGAACCGCCTTCTTCAACGCGTACAATGTGCTCCTGTGGGGGCAGCCGGCGCACATTGTGAGCATCCTGTCGAAGAGGAGACCGTTCTTCGTCTCCTCAAGCTCGACTCTGGTCTCAGCCTTGACCTCTACTCCCGTCAACTCGGCGACTGCTTTGTCGATGATCTCGTGGCTGAGCTCACCCTCGCGGGGAAGCGTCCCGTTCATTCTACCAAGTATCTTGATGCCCGGGTTCACGTCCTTAGCCAGCGCCTTGACGTGGAGCTCGATGAAGGGGTCCACCTCCTCGGCGATGAGCACAGTGTCAACCGACTTCAGCAGCCTCGTGACGAGCCTCTCCGGTATGGGGTGAACCGTAGCCAGCTTCAGCCACGTCACCCTATCCTCGACACCAAGATACTCCAGCGCGTCCTTGACGTAGGTGTACGCGAAGCCCGCGCCGATGACCCCGATCTTCTCGCCGCCGTCCAGTTTCAGCGCGTTGAATGGTGATGACTCGTTGATCTCCTGAACCGCGTCGATCTTGCCGTGGCGCTCATTGTGCCGCCTGAACAGCTTATCGAAGCCCGCGACCCTGTAGCTGAAGCCGTCCCAGTCGAACGCAGGCTCCCGGCTAAGCCTCTCTATCTCGCCCAGCTCCACGTCGCTGCGCATGTGGCTGAGCCGTGTCACCGTCCTCACCATGACCGGGAGCTTCACTCTCTCAGACAGCCCCAGGGCGTACTTTGTGAGGTCCTTAGCCTCCTGTGGGCTGCTGGGCTCAAGGATGGGCACGTCGTTGTGCCTGCCCAGCCACCTGTTGTCCTGCTCAGTCCTGCTGCTGTGCTGGCTCGGGTCGTCGGTGCTCACAAGCACGAGCCCGCCTTTCACGCCCCTTAGCGTGATGGGGTTCAGGATGTCGAGGGCGACGTTCACCCCCACGTGCTTCATGCTGCAGATGGCTCTCTGCCCCACCATGGAGGCGCCGAAGGCCACCTCAAGGGCTACCTTCTCGTTGGCGCTCCACTCGAAGTGGATGCCCGTAGCCTTGGCGACCCTCGCGAAAGTGTTACCTATCTCAGAGCTGGGTGTCCCCGGGTACCCGGAGGCGAGGGTGATGCCCCCCTCGATGGCGCCGCGGGCGATAGCCTCGTTGCCCATGAGGACTACCCTCTCACCGGGCTTGTCGAGTGCGACGGGATGCGACATATGAATCGTATTCAGGGTGTACCCTGTCTTTTAAAACCTATTCAGCGTCGTCCAGAGGTTTTTAACAAGCGGCCACCACTTTACCCTGAACGGTTTTGAACGAGATCAAGCTCGGTAAGACGGGGCTCAAGATAAAGACAATGGGCTTCGGCGGCATCCCCATCCAGAGGGTGTCCGAGGAGGAGGCAATCGAGGTCGTCAGGCGCTGCTACGACCTTGGACTCAACTACTACGACACGGCTAGGGGCTACACTACAAGCGAGGAGCGCATCGGTAAGGCGCTGGAGGACGTTAGGGATAAGGTGTACATTGCCACCAAGAGCCACCAGAGGACAGCAGAGGGCATATGGAAGGAGCTGGCTGTCAGCCTCGGGAACCTGAGGACTGACCACATAGACGTCTACCAGCTCCACAACGTCACTAATCAAGAGCAGTGGGAGCAAGTACGCGCACCCGGCGGCGCACTTGAAGCCGCCATGGAGGCTAAGGAGCAGGAAAAGATCAACCACATCAGCGTCACGAGCCACAATCCCGACCTGACAGTCGAGATGATCAAAACAGGGGTCTTCGAGACCATAATGATTCCCTATAACTACCTCGCCACTAAGCCCGCCGAGACACTGCTACCCCTTTGCACGAAGCTGAACGTGGGCACCATCATAATGAAGCCATTCGGAGGCGGCGCATTCAGCAACGCGAATACGGCGCTCAAGTACGTGTTGAGCAACCCGGACTGCGACCTCGTAATCCCCGGTATGATGAGCGTAGCCGAGGTAGAGGAGAACTACGGCGTCTGGATGGGCGACCACACCCTCACCGCGGAGGAGCACAGGCTCATCGAGCGGGACAAGCAGGAGCTTGGCGACCAGTTCTGCCGCAGCTGCAACTACTGCCAGCCCTGCCCACAGGGCATCCCAATTAGTACCATCCTCAGAACCGAGACACAGGTGCTCAGACGCATGGGGTGGAGCGAGGGACGGGTAAAGGCAGTCAAGGAGGCCAAGGAGAAGCTGGACACCTGCATCCACTGCGGTGCCTGTGAGAGCCGGTGCCCCTACAGCCTCCCAATACAGGAGCTGCTGCCCAAGGCAATGCAGAGCCTCTGGGACCGTATGGAGAGCCGATCCATCCCAGAACCCTAATTCTTTTCTTCACCGAGGCACCTTCATATCCCATGGATCTGATCCAGATTAGCAAGCAAGCCGAAAAGGCTGAGAAAGAGGTCGCTGAGCTCTGCTCCGGCCTTGTGAAGTTCAACTCCGCTCACCCCGACGGGTTCACCGACGAGGCGGTTGCATACATCAAGAAGTACCTCGACAAGCACGGCATTGAGAACGAGGTCCACGCCAGCGACCCCAAGAAGCCCAACATCGTCGCACGGATCAAAGGCAAGGGTAAGAAGAAGATTATATGGGTAGGCCACCTCGACGTGGTCCCCGAGGGCAAGCCCGAGAACTGGACCTACCCGCCCTACAGCGGCACCATCGCAGACGGCAGCGTCTGGGGCAGAGGCAGCAGCGACATGAAGGGAGCCTGCGCCTCAGCCATGGTCTCCGCCCGCATCCTCAACGAGATGAAGGACGTCCCCAACACCGTTGAGTTCTGGTTCACAGCAGACGAGGAGATCGGAGGACAAGCCGGAGCCCGGTGGCTAGCCGAGACGGGCAGGTTCAAGGCAGACGTATGCGTCATCGGCGACGGTAACGGAGGAGGCCCCAACGCCCCTAGCATCGACCTAGGCTGCAAGGGCGGCGCCGGCGTCAAGCTAGTAGCACGTGGACAGACCGCACACGGCAGCACTCCCTACCTCGGAGACAACGCCATAAAGAAGCTCATCGCAGGAATCCCGTGGGTCGAGAAGATCAACGACTTCCCGCTGGACTTCCCGGACAACCTCAAGCCCGCGATAATTGATAGCATCGAGTACTATAAATCCACCACCGATCTCAGTCCCGAACAGGAGAAGCTCATGGCCCACAACTTCTACACCCCCAGCGTCAC
>JAFGTA010000223.1 GCA_016934355.1 Candidatus Bathyarchaeota archaeon
AGCCGTCGTCGTCCACCCACCACTGGTAGCCGTAGCCGTCCCTGAGGTTGGCGTCTATCCTGTGCCGGGTCGCCTCCCTAACCCAACCTTCAGAGACCAGCTGCTCGCCGTCCCACTCCCCATCGTTAAGGAACAGGTACCCGATCTTCGCCATGTCACGAGGCCTCAAGTAGAGGCTGCTGTACCCCCAGTTCCTCCCCGCGTCGTCGGCCGCCCACTCGTAGTTCGTGATCCCGAGGGGACCGAACAGGTGCTCGTCGGCGTACTCGGCGGCGCTCATCCCGGTCTTCTCCGTTATCAGGCATGAGAGGAGGTGGCTGACGCCGTTGGTGTACTCGAACCTGCTGCCCGGCTCGAACCCCATGGGCAGGTCGAGGATGTACTGTACCGCGTCTTCGGCTTCGTGCATGTCGCCCAGCTTCTCCCAATCGTAGAGCCAGCTGTCACGGGCGTCGAAGCCGGCGCTCATCATCAACGCGTGCCTCAAGGTGATCGCCTCCTTCCATTCATCCACGTTCTCAGGGGCATAACCGGGGAAGAGGTCGATGAGGCGGGTGTCGACGCCGTCTATCTCACCTCGCTCTATGGCTATCCCTACGAGGGTGGAGACGACGCTCTTGGTGCAGCTGTACACGTTGTGGCGGACGTCGTTCCCGTATTCATTGAAGTACCCCTCCTGCACCAAGTAGCCGTCCTTAACCACCAACACGCTGTCAACGGCGAGCCCGCTCCCCATAATGTCGTCCACCATGCTCTGAAGCATGTAGCCGTCCAGTCCTAGAACCGCGGGCTGAACGAACCGCCACCCTTCTGTTGGCCAGTAGCTCTCCAGCCGCCTAGGCTTGGTAGGCGGCGTGGTCCCGAAGTGTGTCAGGACCTTCGTCAGTAGGTGTTCGGCGCCGCCCCTGTCTCCGCCCATCCTGACGGCGTAGACGGCGAACAGTCTCCCCTCCACGGTGGTGAAGGCGGCTACCATTCCGTAGGCTGTGGAGTCGCCTGCTGTAATCGTGAAGAGGCTTCTCTGAACTTCTATCCCTCCCATATCCGCGGGTTCTATCGGCTCGTGGGTCATACCGGAGTTCTCGTCCTCGGCGAAGCCGTACAAGTACTCGATGTACTCAGGTTGGCTCATCTCGCTGGAGTCGGTCCAGTATGCCCCAACTTGGATGCCGGCGTCGCCTGGATTCGATTGTACGCCTCCCTCCCAGTACCCGTTCAGTATGAAGGTGGCGGGACTGTCGGAGACGCTCTGCTCCCTCGGGACGATGAGCGTGAACCCGTAGCCCTCGTACTCCTCGAACCCCAGCGGCGGGTCACCCCGCGTCATCCACAGGTTAGCCCCAGTCACTGCTATCACCACCAACGCTATTGCGATCATGTCCCGGTGCTTCTGGAGGTCGGACACGTTCATGATTGATCACTATATGTACTGGAGTATGGGCTTCGGGTACTTCTTCTTCAGCCTCTCGTACCTGACGCACAGCTGCCACAGAACCACCAAGCCGACGACCCAGAACAGCAGCGTCTCGGGGAGGCCCAGCCAGAAAGGCGGAGCGTAGTTCCTCGGCTGGAAGTCGGGCCGCTGAAGCCTGTAGAGCCACAGGTGGGTGAGGTAGAAGAACAGCGGGTTCCTGCCGAAGGCGAGTATGGCGCCGGTGACGCCGTTACTGAACCACGGCTTATCCTGTAGGTGGAGACCCAAAGCTAGGAAGAGGCACATGCCTCCCAGCGTCCAGAGGAGGAACGCGACGCTCGGCGGGTACTTGCTCACGTAGAGCCAGTCGATGAGGGTGTTGCCGTTCCGGGGCAGCAGGTTGCCGTAGCCGTTGAGCCACCGCACCACGAAGAACAGGGCGATGGAGGCGGCGCCTGCGGCGGCGAACGGAGTCTTGAGCTTTTTAACTTGCTCCTCGTCTTTGCCGTAGAGCCAGCTTCCGAGGCTCCATCCTAAGCCCATGACGCCGACCCAGGGTATTATGGGGTATAACCCGAAGTATGGCCACCTCTCGAAGTTGGGCTCATGCAGTATTACGCGGAGGTACCACCCCCAGTTGGGCCGCGTCGGGATGAAGCTCAGGTCCAGGAACTGGTGGTTAAGCACTATTATGAGGCTCAGCACCAGCATGATCTTCCACGGGACCTTCCGAGCGACGCTGAATATGATTATACAGACCCCTATGCACGCGATGACGCCGAAGTACGTCCACGGGAGGCTGAACGCGGGCGAAACGAAGAACGCCTCCAGGAAGAGGAGCACGAGCCCCCTCTTGATGAAGTGGAGGGTCAAAGCCACCTCCCCATCCCCCCTCGCCAACCGCTTGGTCGCGGATATGGCGAGGACTGTGCCTGCGAGGAAGATGAAGGTCGGGGCGCAGTAGTGGCTCACGAACCTCTCCAGGAACCAGGTGTTGTTGAGGAACGGCGGCGCCTGCCCCAGTATGCCCTCTCCGCCGTGGTGGTACTGGTTCCAGAAGCCTGAGACGTGGTCCCATGCCATGATGGCCATCACTATGCCTCTGGCGAAGTCTATGAACTGGAGCCGGGGCAGCTTCACGCCTGATACTTTAACGGTTTCCTGTACGGTTGCGGCGTCCATTGTGCAATCCTCCTTACTATTGGTCTGTTTCTTGATAAGAACTGTTAAGCTTGGATGGTGCGAAGACATGAACATTCATGTCAACCCATTGGGTTGCCGTGGCTAGCTCTTCTTCCCGGCTGTGAGCCCGTCGATGAGACGCTCCCTGCAGATGTCCAGCCTGAGGACGCCGTTGCTCCCCGTGACAACCAGCACCTTGCCCTCTATGTACTCTATCTCCGTTATCTCGCCGAGCTCCCCCTCAAGCATCACCTGCCCCTGGGACTCCCTTGAGACGGATAACTGGTGCAGGTAGTTCCTCGACTTCAGGTCAACAGAGAACGAGTGCCTCATCTACTCCCCAAGAGTGTAAGCCGCGTATTGGTCATAAGGTCTCTTAACGTGGGTTATAGGGATTTTAATATCGATGCTGCGAAGATAGGATATATCGTTGTGAGTGAACGCTTTGGAGAACCTGTGCGACCTATTCTTCGAGTTCTCAAACGAGGACAGGCTCCGCATCCTCCACCGGCTCAAAGACGCGTCCCTCACCGTAACGAGCCTATCCCGGGACCTGGGGCTTACGACGCAGGAGACCAGCCGCCACCTCTCAAGGCTGGGCGAGACAGGGCTAACAACCAAGGACCCGGAAGGCCAGCACCACCTCACGCCGTACGGGCTCCTGTCGCTGAACCAGTTGAGGGGCTTCAGGTTCACCTGCACGCACCGGGAGTACTTCAAGACCCACGACGTGACTCGCCTCCCACAGGAGTACCTGGCCCGCATCGGCGAGCTGGAGCGGAGCGCCTACGTCGACGACATCATGGTGGTGTTCCACAGGATAGAGCAGGTCTTCAAGGACGCGGAGGAGTATGTCTGGCGAATGACGGACCGGTACATCCTGACGGCGATCCCCGTCATGGAGGACGCCCTGCAGAGGGGCGTCGAGTTCAGACTCCTTGAGCCCATAGACATCGTTATACCTCCGGAGTTCGACAACGGACCGATCCTACGAGAAGCCCTCCGGTCGAGGCAGTTCCGCAACAACGTCATCGATCAGGTGAATGTATTCTTAGCCATCTCGGAGAAAGAGGTCGCTGGCATCTGCTTCCCGGGCGCCGACGGCCGCATAGACTACAGGGGTTTCGCCTCGGAAGACCCGGGTGTCCACAGGTGGGCGACGGACCTCTACGAGTACTACTGGGAGCGGTCTGAGAGAAAGATGACTTTGAGGCCCTCGTCTGACTAGAAGCCCATGCTGAAGCCCACGCCGACGCCGAGGTAGTCGTCGCCGTAGCCTTCGCTGAAGGCCAGCCTGGCGAGGTCGCCGCTGCAGTGGGTTGGCGCAGCCTTCGTTACACCGATCTCCTTCATCTCCTCGACAAGCGCGTCCAGAGACGCCCTGTCCTGCCCCCCAAGGTGGAAGCCGCCGACGACCATGTATACCTCTGTCCCGGTCACCTCCGCGGCGTCCCGCGCAAGGTTCTCGACGCCAGGGTGGCTGCACCCAGTGACGAGTATCAACCCGTTCTCGGTGCCCAATATGAGCGCCTGCTCGTCTGGGTCGGCTTCGAGGACGCTCGTGGTGGACACGCCTTCACATATTTTGACCGGGTCGCTGGTCTCGACTATCTCGGCGCCTCTGGACCTTACGCTGCTCTTGATGCGGTAGGGGATTGACTCGGGTAGGTAGACGGTGACGTTGCTGTTCATCCCCAGCACCAGGTCCAGTCCCCCCACGTGGTCCCAGTGCTCGTGGCTGATGACGATGCAGTCGATCTCTTGGACATCCACGTCAAGCGCGTCGATGTTGTGGGATAGCACCTCGGGGTCGCCGCCGGTGTCGAACAGGATGGTGTAGCCCTCAAGCTCTATTAGGGCGCTGAACCCCCACTCAGTTCGGCAGTCAGCGTCGTAGGCGTTGTTGTCGTAGAGGATGGTGAGGGTGCCGCTGCACTCGCCGAGCCCCGGCACCTCTTGGACCTGCTCAGGTTCGGGTTCAATGAGGCCTGGGTACACTATGTAAACCGCGACGGTTAGTAGGGCAACGATCACTATGACGCCGATGCTTGTCTTCGACAACGTAAACCGTGTAATGTTTACTCGCTGAGGTGATAAGGGCTGCTCATGCTCGTTGCTGGCGCGTCAGCAACGTTTAGTGTTAGAAGGTGAGTCTCCCTGGCTGGAAGGAAAAACAATGGCAATACCATGAGATTCACATGGCTCCAGAGAGACTCCCACCCCATGCCGGGCGGTTACATTTAAACCCTTAGTAATCTTCGACGCTTAGCCAAAAGTATCGGAAAAAAAATGGTGAGGGTTACTCGACCCTCTCTAGCTTGAAGACCACCGGCTTCTTGCCGTCGGTGCACGCCGAGTACGTTACCCCCGGCTTGCCAACCCATGGGAAGTCGCCGCCCCTCATCAGGTGGTTGATGTCCCGGTGTATGTCGGCGAAGGCCCCATGTGCAGAAACCCTCAGGGCAGTCAACCCTGTCAAGGGTGTACTCCTGACCCGGCTTGTGCATCCCGCAGGGTGATCTTGAACTCAGCTCTTTGGGCACCTCGTCACCGAAAACGTCCATCGGCGAGAACGCCTTCACCACGGTTATCTTCAGCTTGGTCACGTGGACTCCTCCAGCAGCTCCAGCTTGAACACGACGGGCCTCATCCCGTCGGTGCAGCTCACGTAGTTGGGGTGGTGGCCCTTCCAGTTCTCGCCGCCGAGCCACATGTCCGCCATGTCCTTCTGGATGTCGGCGTAGGCCCAGTTGCAGAAGCCGTCGGGGCAGTTTAGGCTCTCCATTATGAACTCCTGCCCCGCTGGGTGCATGGGGCAGGGGCTCTTGAAGTTCTCGGGGAAGTGGTCGGGTACGTCGCCGTCGAACACCTCGTCGGCGGTGAACCCCTTCACCACAGTTACCTTCATCTTAGGCATTTCTGTTTTCTCCGTATATTCGGCAGGTAGAGCACTTGGGTACTCGTAGAACAGGTGAGAATGTTTCCCTGTCTGCCTGCATGTAGCCCTCGCGATAAGTTTTACTTAAGATAATCTAAAAAACGGTGATGGCTTTCCAGCAAGCTACCTACGGTAAACCACTCTACCGTCAACCACGGTCATGATTGTCTCAATGTTCTTAAGGTCCTCCGGGTCGATGGTCAACGGGTCCCTGTCAACGACGACGAGGTCAGCCAGCTTCCCCGGCTCGATGCTCCCCTTGACGCCCTCATCCCAAGCCGCGTAGGCGCCGTCGACGCTGTACGCCCTGATCGCCTCGATGACGGTGACCCCCTCGGCGGCGTAGAGCACGTCCCCGCCGCTTGTCCTGCGGGTCACCATCCCGTAGATGCCGTACCAAGGATTCGGAGTGCAGATGGAGGCGTCGCTGTGCCCCGGCGCCGGGATGCCCCTATCGATGAGGGTCCTGTGAGGCCACATGTACCGCATGGCCTCCTCGCCCCTGTTCGCCTTGTAGGCGTCCCCGAGGTCGTGGAGGAAACCCGTCGCCGACGCGTCTATGACGCCCAGCTCCAGCAGCCTGTCCTGTATGGCTGGCGTCACATAGCAGCAGTGCTCGATCCGGTGCCTGTGGTCGTCACGGGGCTGCCTCTTCA
>JAFGTA010000224.1 GCA_016934355.1 Candidatus Bathyarchaeota archaeon
AGCCCTGTTCGTCCAGGGGCGGAGGAAATCCGGTGTGGAGAAGTTGGCGATGGTGCTCATGGTTCTTTGCGTGTTCGCTCTGGCTGCTACGCCGGTTCAGGCTGACGACGGTGGCGCCGGGGAGTCGGGTGGAGCCATGAACGTCATTAACAACGCTGGCCTCCGTAACTTCATGATCAGGCAGGGAATCAACCCTGCGCTCGCGGGCATAGCCGCCGCGTTGGTGGCTCAGGGCAAGATGACTCCCCGGATATTCGAGCAGCTGAAGAAGGGCAGGCTGGACCCCTCTGGTGGGATGAACATCCGGGAGATGGAGACCATGTGGAAGGTCAAGGATAAGCTCCTGGACAACCTCCAGCACATGGAGAACGAGATATGGTTCGGGAAGGCCGAGAAGCTGTGGAAGGAGAAGGGGTCACCAGGCGACGTCCGCGGCCACATCGAGAACCTCATCGACGACCTGATCCATGGCAAGCCGGTGGACCTGAACAAGTACCAGAGGATATACACGGTCTACACGGGCCACGTGACGGGCAGGACCATCACGGAGGACATGATCCCGACCTCAGGCCAGCTCTGGCGTGAAACCTTTTCAAACGGAGTCGCGTGGACTACAGAGGAGATCGTCACGGGGCGCGATGTCGATGGTAACTTCTCCAAGAAATCCATGGGGCTCAGGATACTCGTGGGCATCGCCTCATTCGGTTCATCCGAGTACGTCTACGTCCCCGCCAACGCCATATACACCATGAAGAAGTACGTCGACAACGGAGGCAACTCAATCGCGGGCGGATGGTTGGAGGCAAGCAAGGAGGCTGCCTGGCAGTGGGCCATGGGCAAGGTCTTCGAGGGAGGCATGAAGGTAGGCGGAATGGGCCTGAAGGCGACGGGAAGATACCTTGGAGGCAAGTTCCCAGGCGCAGCTAAGACCCTGTCCAGCGGCTGGACCAAGACCAAGAACTTCTTCACCCAGAAGATTACATGGCCTAAACCCAAAGCCGTGGTGCCGAAGGGGTCCGACGTGAACACAGCTCGCCAGCTGTACAACCAGGCCAAGTTACGGCAGCAGACGGGCAGCTCCTACCCCGGCGTTAAGAACCCCAAGTTCCAGAACGCCGGTAAGCCCCCGGACCTACGAGGCATGACCCCGCGGGACAACAAGGCCATGAAGATGGTCTGTGACAGGCATGGAGTCAAGGCACACATGAGGCCAAGCACGAAGTACGCCCGCGCCCACCTGGAGAACGGCACAGCGTTACCCAAGTCGCAGATTATCAAGAACAAGACCATCAACGACTTGGATGAGGCGCTGGGCTTCCCTGGAGGAAACCAGAAGGGCTTGGCTGCGTGCAAGAAGCCGAACGCGCTGCCGCCGCGTAAGCCATCGGGTATGAGCAAGCGGCAGTGGAGGAACCTGCGTTCAAGGCACGCCCAGCGAAGCATGGAGTACCGTGACCAGAGCCCGTACCTCAACAAGCTGGAGAGCCAGGGAAAGGTCACATGGGACCGGAAGACAGGCATCGTCTACGACAAGGCCACAGGGAAACCGTTCACCGGCGACAACGACGCCTTCGGGTATACCGACGCGGTCACAGGGAAACCCGTGTCGCCGTACACCAACGCAAAGATCAACCAGGAGTTTCAGCAGCTCGGGGTTACACAGCACAACGAACAGTTGGGATGGGACTACAGCAACCTGGACAAGACACCGGGTCCAGGTGGGGCGCAGTCCAAGTTCGCCACGGCTCAGGGCATCGATCAGAAGATCATGAACAGCCACGCCCCCGGGGGTGAGCCGCTGAACACCTATAACCCGCTGGACTTTGACCCCAGACAAGGCTACGGTGAATCCAACGGCTGGAGCACATCCTACTGGACCGGAGGACTGAGACAATGAACACGCCTTTCACAGCCGAGGAACGCAGCCAGTTCCTAGCACGGTACTATGTTGACCTTGAACGCTTCGAGGAACTCGACTACAAGATAGCTACATCCGACAACGATGTCCCCGAGATGATGACATCGGAGCTGGAGGAGCTACAAACTAGGCTCTCCGAGGCGAGGGACCAGTACCGAATGAACGTCCCTGTGCTCCCGCTCTCACGGTGCCCCTACACGAAACAGGTTGTCTACCACAGCGTGGACCCCTACGGGTTCGACGGGCTCTGGTGGGACAGCGACGCGCCTATAAGGCCCGTGGAGGTGCTGCCCCCCACGTTCTTCATGATAAACGGGGCTGTAACGCTGGGAGTTAAACTGGAGAAGACCGTGTTCCCGGTGAAGCCGGGACCCGAGGTGCCCTACGTGGTGCCCGAGGTGCTGAGCCAGCCAGGGATCAAGGCAGCCGTAAGTAGCCTGAAGGTCGGCGGCCACACGGCGTACCCTATCTTCTACTTCATCGAGGACTGGGCAGACGCCGTGGAGCCCATGAACAGCTGGGGCGCCAACTACTGGTCCTACCTGAACGCCGACCAGCAGTACAGCTACCACGAGTACGGCGCCTACCCTGAGGAGACAGACCCCGAATACGACGAAGAGGAGCACGACGACGCAGAGGATGAACCCGAGGAGTACACCATCGACTTCGACCTAGAGAAATGGTTCGAGCAGGGCAAGCTCCTCTGGATCGCCCCGGATGACCCGTCGCTGACGCTTAGAGAGGGGACAACCGGCTGCCCCTACCTGAACCTAGCTGGAAGCCGGAGCTTCAACGTCATCTATGATGGTGAGCTAGTCGAAGAAACCGAGGAGGAAGAATGATGGAGAACAGAAACAACGACCCTGACATGTCAGAGGAAGACGAACTGGAAGTAAAAGAGTACCTGATACCCAAGACTGCGGTGAACGCCCTCGCCGACAGCTTCAGGCTGCTACGGAACAGGCTCAACGAGGTGCTGGACCTGCCCCCCGCTCAGGACGCGAAGCAGGCTACAGGCTGGTGGCAGAGCCAGAGCGGCGACGACCAGATAACGCTGAGAGCCGCGTTGACCGCCATAGCATCGCCCAGCCAGATAACCAACATCACAGTGATGAGGGGAAACAACCAGATCGTGTCCACGACCCTGGCACAGGAGAGCATGAGGCCGGACGACCCCTGCTTCCTCATCGGAGAGGACGCCTCAGGGCAGAACCTCAGGGTCAGGCGGCTCAGGTCACCTGATGTCATGAGCAACACCATCCTCATGTACCTAGACGCGGCGATGGAGCTGGGGGAGGCCGAGTTCCACTTCACCACCGAGCTGGATGACTTCCACACCCTCCTAGGCGTGCTCGACCTCCACAGACGTAAGCACTACCAGGCGTTGATGGAGCACGAGCCGCTGTCCAGCGAGATGAAGACCGAGGACATACTGCGCTGCATCGACGACGCTCACACCTACGGGGACCCGCGGTGGCTGCTGCCCTTCGCGTTACCCTCCATGCCCGACATGCAGGTGCCAGACCGGAACACGTTAAACCACAGCCTCTACGACCTCGGCAAGGCAGGGATCATATCCATCAGCGGCGACTACTCGACCGTCACCCTAGCCGAGCCCAGCGAGCTCCTCGCAGCCGAGATGCTGAACCGAGTGACAAGCATCCGGGTGACCACCCTCGGGTTCACCGAGAGCGGCGCACCCGCGTCCCAGACAAGCCTCCTCATCAGAGGAGAGAACCTCGTCTGGTATGTCAACGTCGGAGGCGACACCGGGGGCACAGCCACATGGGCCGCCGTGAGCCTGGACCAAGCCGGCGCGTTGCTCAAGGAGATGTTCACCCCCGTCGGCGCACCGGAGACGGTCGCCCCGACGCAGCCCAAGCGATCTGAGGCGCCGTCCGCGGCATCCAAGGCTCCGCTGTGCCCGAAATGCGGTAAACCCGCGACGTGGGTTGAGCAATACAGACGGTGGTACTGTTACAGCTGCAGCGAGTATCTCCCCGAGTAATCCTTTTCATAGCTCCAATATTCATCATCGATACATGACTATGAAGCCTACATTATGCTCGTTATCGATGAGAACGGAAGGTTCCATCTGTCTTCTTATGGGAATCCCTGTAGAGAGTGCCCTTCACTGAACCTTTCGTAGAAACTTGGATACCGGGTTGATATGAAGGCTCTGAACTGTCTGGTTTTCGTCGCTTGACGACATGCGGTTAGACGCTAAGGAAAAGTATAACTAAAGGTTGAGGCACCCTTTGGAGATGGGTCAATGGGAGTTCACATCGCGGTAGTGGGAAACGGGCGGATAGGCCGCTCGACGGCGTACACTCTATTCAACGAGAGGCTGGCAGACGAGTTCTCGGTCGTGGACACCCGGCCTAGCCTCGCGTGGGCCTTCGGCGAAGAGCTGAGTCACGTCGCAGCCAGCCTGAAGTATGACGTAAAGATCAACACGTACGAGGTGGATGAAGGGGTACAGGGGGCTGACCTCGTCGTGGTCTGCCCCGGCATGCCCCGGACGCCGGGGGTTCAGATGGATCGGAGAGACCTGGTGGCGGCGAACGCCGAGATCATCAACCACATAGCCGAGGTGATGCCTCCCCGTAATCCTGATGCTAGGTGGGTTATAGTAACGAACCCCGTCGACGCCATGGCGACGCTCTTCCGGAGAGTCTCGGGCGCCAGTTTTGTCATAGGCACCGGTGACCACCCCGACACACTCCGCTTCAGGACGAAGCTCTCAAGGGAACTTGGGGAGCCGATCTCAAGCGTAGAAGGATATGTCGGCGGCGAGCACGGGTCAGCCGCCTACCCACTCTGGTCGACTGTCCGGATAGCGGGTAAGGCTTTGGAGGACTATCTCCCGGAGACGGGGAAAAGCCTTGATCGTGAGGGGGTCGTCGGGTACGTGAGGGGTGTATCTAAGAAGCTTGTGGACGTCATCGGCGGCACGGAGGTGGGTCCAGCGTCCGGGTTCAGGGACATCGTCAGGTCCATCCTCCAGGACAGGGGTGAGGTCTACAGCGTGGCCCATCCGCTGAAGCTGCCCGGGATACCTGAGGAGGTAAACGCCAACGTGCCCACACGTGTAGGCTTGGAACTGGGGCCAAACATCTGGGATAACCTCCCCGAGGAGGAGCAGGCTAACATAGTCGAGGCGGCGAAGGCGATACACGCCAACTATCTCACGGGCCTCAGGGCAGTCGGTAAAGCCTAGTCATTACCCCAGTATCTCGTCTACCATACCTTTCACCATCTCAGCGATGGCTGGGCTGGCGGTGAGGCCGGGCGACTCGATGCCGACGAGGTTGATGAACCCTGGTAGTCCTCGATCCTCTTCATGTCTTATAACGAAGTCTCTGACGGGGTCGCCCGGAGCCTGTAGCTTGGCGCGTATGCCAGCCATGTCCGGATGGAGGTCGTCCATCCCGACGGAGGGGAAGTACCTGACTATGTCCCTCCAGAACGGCTCTTTCTTGCTCTCGACGGAGTAGTCGATGTCGTCCACGTAGAACGCGTTAGGGCCGAACCTGAGGCGCCCGGTGAGGTCTGGGACGCTGTGGATGCCGAGGCTCGCCGCGTCCTTGGGCGGAGGCGGGTAGACGAGCATGAGCGCCGGCGGCTTCCCCGTGAGGCTGAAGTACTCGCCCTTGCTCCAGTGAAGCCTGTAGCCGGCCTCGTCTACGTCGATTCCCGCCATAGCCGCTACCCTGTCGGCGTACAGCCCGGCTGAGTTGACGACGACGCCCGCCTCCACCTCGAAGGGCTCGCCGCCGCTCATCATGCTCACCACGTAGCTGTCGCTGACCTGCTTGATACCAGTCACCTCTGTGTCCAGCACAAGCGGGTCGCCTCCAGCCTTTCTACGAGCCTCCCTGTGAAAGTGGTCCATAAGGCCGTGGGCGTCAACGATGCCTGTTGTTGGACTGAGTATAGCCGCGTCCGCCTTGACATTGGGCTCCAGCCTGTGCACGCCGTCGGCGTCAAGCATCTCTAGGTCGCGGGCGCCGATGTCCCGGGCGTGCCTTATGATGCCCTCCAGCTGTTTTATCTCGGCCTCGCCGTTGGCTACTATGATCTTACCGCACCGCTTGTAGGGCACCCTGTGCTTCTCGCAGATTTCGTAGACCATCGGGTTGGCCTTGACGCAGAGCTCCGCCTTCAGCGTGTCCTTGGGGTAGTAGATGCCGGCGTGGATGACCTCGCTGTTCCTGCTGCTGGTGCCTTGGCCGTGGGTCTCCTCCCTCTCCAGGATGTACATGTCCCTGCCTTTCTCCGCGATGGCGGCGCCGATGGCGAGCCCCACGACTCCTGCTCCGACGACGACTACGTCTACACGGTCCAAACCGAATCAAAGAAACCCTG
The DNA here is from genome assembly GCA_016934355.1 of Candidatus Bathyarchaeota archaeon. The sequence continues at coordinate 6,287 of JAFGTA010000224.1, forward strand.
TAACAGTTGCTTATAGGAGATTCGGAGATAGAGTAGGTTACCAGTTAAAATAGATGTGAAAAGTGGGTTACTTTACTTCTTTGTACCACTCCTCGGGGGCGCCGTCCTTCTCAGGGTCGTAGCCGCTGGGAAGTAGCTCCTCTATGCCCAGTATCTCGGTGATGAACACCTCCACAACGCCCTTCACTGTGGTCCCCTCGGCGAGGTGGCCTCCCACGGTGGGGACGTCCCACGCGCCTCCCACCACGTAGTGTATGGCTGGGAACGGCTCGGGTTTACCCTCCACCAGCCGTGTGTGGATCATGCCGCTCATGGCGATGAGCATCGACAGGTTCTCGAAGCTGGCCGCCGTCTCGTTGTGCCAGTTGACGGGGTCCCTGTTGTCAGGGGTCCACATGTACATCTTTGCCGGGCTGAAGCCGCCCATGAAGGCGGCGTG
>JAFGTA010000225.1 GCA_016934355.1 Candidatus Bathyarchaeota archaeon
CAGGTTCAAAGACGGGGGTTTCAGGCTCGGGTTCAAAGAAAATAGGCTCAGGTTCAGGTGTGGACATATCTAGCTCCTGCTCAAACACAAGAGGCTCAAGCTCAGGTATTGATGTCTCAGGCTCCTGTTCTATCACCAGCGGCTCGGGCGCAGGTATCCGCGTCTCCTCATGTACGGGAGCCTCGTACATGAATGACTCCTCGGGCATAACCTCCTGCGGCTCCTCAATGGGCGCCACCACCTCAACCTTTACCGGCGCAGGCGGCTTAGGCGCCGCCTCCTGCTGTGTTACCTGTTCGTCGACGCCCCCTCTTTTCTTGACCTTGCTGCCTACAAGTACGGCGGCGAGCACTAGGGCGAACAGTACGACGAACATCGCTATCATCACTAAGTCGTTTACCTGCATCTGGCACCAGTCCCCGTCTAATCACATCTATGACGCTGTACCTGCGGATATTTCTTTCTCAACCCACGCGCTCCAGCTTGAAGCTCACAGGCCTCAACCCGTCGGTGCAGCACGCGATGATCACCCCGTCCTCGTACCACGGATGATATGTACCTCCAGTCTGGAGGACGTGGACCTTCCTGTAGATGTCCACCCACGCGACGTGGCAGAACCCCTCGGGCATTGTGCCGTCCTCTCCAACTTTGAACACCTGCCCCTCCTCGAATTCTGTGCACTTCTCGTGAGGCTCTCCTGTGCTGGGCTTCACTGGAACCACCCCGTTGAAAATATGAGACGGCTCAACCGTCTTCAACACCGTTATCCTTAGCTCTGTCATCGGGTCTCTGCCTCAATCTTGTCAGGGCTGATATATCAAACCAACCAGAACCAAAAAAAAATTTCTGCATATTGCAGGTAACCTGCAACAAAGCTACGGGGTAAACATTAAACTCCGTGAGACTTATCCAGACATATGATTCTGGGTCTCTGCGGAAGCCCCCGCGCCAAGACCACCGAGTACGTACTCCGCGCCGCCCTCGACATGCTGGAGGACGCGGGCTACGGCACCGAGTTCTGGGGGGTGAGAGGCAAACGCATCGAATTCTGCACCCACTGCGACGCATGCCTCGGAGGCGACGGATGCGTCATAGACGACGACGTACAGCAGCTATACCCGCTCCTCGCGGAAGCCGAGGCGCTGGTGGTCACCACACCCGTCTACAACGGCGGCGTCAGCGCCCAGATCAAAGCCGTCATGGACCGCACGCGGGCGCTGCTCGCCAAGGACCACGGCGCCTTGAAGGACAAACCGGGGATAGCTATAGCGGTGGGCGGTGACAGGGCGGGGGGACAGGAGCTAGCCATACAGCAGGTACACACCTTCTACACGCTAAACGGAATGACCCCGATAAGCGGAGGATTCTTCGGCGCCAACCTCGGCGCCTCCATGTGGTCAAAGGACACCATGGAGGGCATCATGGAGGACGAGGAGGGCATGAGAAGCCTCAGGAAGACGGTGAAACGCCTGGTCGAGCACCTCGGAGGGCGGAAAAGATGAAGGTCGCGTGGGGCATCACGGGGAGCGGCGACAAGGTCGTCGAGACCCTTGAGACCATGAAGAGGCTCAAGGAGAAGTACCCGGAGCTGAGGATAGAGGTGTTCCTCTCCAAGGCAGGTGCAATCGTAGCCAAATACTACAGGATAGAGGAGAAACTCAAGCACAGCTTCGACAAGGTCTGGACCGAGAAGGACGCCAACACACCGTTCCTCGTGGCGCGGCTCCAGCTCAAGGAGTTCAGCTTCATCCTCATAGCGCCATCAACGAGCAACACCGTAGCCAAACTAGCCGTCGGAATCTCCGACACTCTGCTGACGAACGCTGCGCTTCAGGCGGTGAAGGGCTTCGTCCCCGTCTACATCATGCCCGTGGACTACCACGAAGGAGAGACCACGACGACGTTGCCCAGCGGTAAAACCCTGAGGCTCAGGGTGCGAAAGGAAGACGCAGAGAACGTACGGAAACTTGAGGCGATGGAAGGAATACACCCGTTCCAGCGCCCAGAAGAGATACCCGATATATTCGAGAAATATATGAGAAAAGATTAGGGCTACCTGAAGGTGTGGTGCATCTTCAGGACCTTCTTGCTGTTGTCCCGGGGCGGCCTGAACGCTGTGAAGAGGTCTAGCCTGTCCTGCTCCTTGAGCCTGTCATAGATCTCGACCCAGGCGCACTCGTTCTCGTAGTCACCTACCTCGCACTTGCCTTCCACCTGTCCGCCGCACGGGCCGTTCAGAAGCCCCTTTGCGCACTTGGTGATGGGGCAGATACCCCCGGTCTCGTCGAGGATGCAGTCGCCGCAAGCCTTGCAGTAGTCGTGGAACCTGCCCAGCCTCTCTGTCTGGCCTATGAATAGCGTGTTCAGCGCGGGCAGCACTATCTTCTTCGAGTACTCGCCGACTGTCTGGACGCCGGCTCCGCAAGCCATAACCATGATGGCGTCGGCCTCAGCTATCTTGTCCTTGTAGGGCTTCAGTTCTTTCCTGTCGAGCCGTATGTCGCACGGGTCCTCTACCATGGCCCACCCGATGACTTGGTCGCCGAGCCTCTCGGTCATCTCCTTGACCTCGTCCTCGCCGCCGGTCTGGCAGCTCGTTGAGCACGTGCCGCACCCGACGATGAACAGCTTCTTGTAGGGCGCGATCATCTCCGTGATCTCTTCAGTGGGTTTCTGCTCTGTTATTATCATCTCATATTCCTCCTAGAACGCCTCCAGCAGAGGATCGAATATCCGCTCGTAGAGTACAGCCATCACGTGTATCCCCGCCGCGCTCGTCGTCTTCCTGATCTCCTTTATGAACGGGCGGAAGAACTCCAGGTTCACCTCGTCGTATCGCTGCTTCCGCTTCTCCTTGTCGGGCTCCTCCTTCGCCTTCTTCATGTTCGCCAGCAGCTCCGGTGGCACCGATACGCCTGGGATGAACTTGTTGAAGAAGTCGGCTATCCCGTAGCCCTTCAGCGGGAACACGCCGACGAGCGTCGGGCACTTGTACTTTTCAACCTCCTTGAGGAATTCTTTGGTCTTGTCGATGTCGAACATCGTCTGGGTCTGGATGAAGTCGGCGCCGATCTTGGTCTTGCGCCCTATCTTCAACACCTCGGGTATCAATGGGTCCGCGTTCGGGTTCGCCGCTATCCCCACGTTCATCTCCACCTTTCCGTGTATCTCGTTGTCCGCGACATCGACACCTTCGTCTATCATCTTGTGCAGAAGGTAGACGAACTGAGCCGAGTCCAGGTCGTACACCGATATCGCGCCCTTGTTATCCCCGAGGACCGTGTGGTCCCCCGAGATAGCTAGGATGTTCTTGATGCCGAGGTAGGAAGCCGCGAGGACGTCCGACGTCAACGCTAGCCTGTTCCTGTCCCTGACGGTCATCTGGTAGACCGTCTCTAGGCCCACCTCCTTCTGGACTACCCAGGACGGGACGAGGGAGTTCATGTACGCGTAGGCTAACGGGTTATCCGTGACGTTCGCCGCCACAACGTAGGGCTTCATAGCCCTAGCGCTGATTAGTATCTCCTCTAGCCCTGTGACCTTCTCGGGCTCCAGCTCGCCTGTGAGGACGAACTTTCCGGCTCGGATGTCCTTGACTAGTTGACTGTAGGCTGGTCGCATATTCGCCATTTAACCACCATTTAACTTATGTACCCGACTTCTTTTTAGTATTTTTTCTCAACTGAGGCTAAATCTAGCTTATTTTAGGTAATTACTGTAAATATTATAAATAGTATCACCGCATATATTTTTTCAGTAAGACTCAACGGTGAAGGTGTTTTGTCAAAAAAGGACCTAAGGCTCAAGATAGACGAGCTATCATCGAGCATCGGATTAATCAAGGGACTGGACATCCAGGTAGGACGGATCGTCGACGACGAGTGGGAGGAACCCATGGGCCCCACCCCGTTCCCGTCAATCGGCACGTTCAGAGACTGGGACCGGAAACTTCTATCACGGTACAAGCCGTTCTACATGCCTTTCTGCGACCTCTGCTGCCTATGCACATTCGGTAAATGTGATCTCACGGGCGACAAGAAGGGCGCCTGCGGCCTCACGATGGCAGCCCAGCAGTCACGGATAGTACTGCTGGCGTGCTGTATCGGGGCGTCGACTCACTGCGCCCACGCCAGGCATATGATGGACCACCTTTTAGAGGTGTATGATAGAGACCACAAACTCGACATAGCCGTGAACACAAATGTGCAGGCCCCGAACACGAGGCTCGTGTGCGGCATCAGGCCAAAAACGCTGAGAGACTTGGAGGATGCCCTCGACTACGTCGAGACCCAGCTCGTCCAGCTCACAGCCACGGCGCACACGGGACAGGAAGGCGACAACATCGACTTCGAATCCAAGGCGTTCCACGCGGGGATGCTGGACCACGTAGCCATGGAGGTCGCCGACCTGTGCCAGATATCAACTCTGGGCTTCCCCAAAGGCGTGGCGGACGCCCCGATGACCGAGATAGGCTTCGGCTCCATCGACACGTCCAAAGCAGTGATAATGTGCATAGGGCATAACGTGCTCCCGAGCGTGGACATCATCGACTACCTCATGGAGAACAAGCTCTTCGAAGAGGTGGAGGTAGGCGGCCTCTGCTGCACGGCCCACGATAACAGCCGATACGATAAACGCGCGAAGGTATTAGGGCCCATCTCTTGGCAGCTCCGGTACATCCGCACAGGGATACCTGACGTCGTGGTCGTCGACGAGCAGTGCCTCCGCACCGACATCGTCGACGAGGCGAAGCTGATAGGGGCGCCGGTCATAGCGACGAGCGAGAAGAGCATGCTCGGGCTCCCTAACCGTACCCATGATCCCCCGGACGAGATCGTCGACGACCTGGTTGAGGGTAGAACCGCCGGTGTGCTCATACTTGAGCCCGATAAGGTGGGCGAGGTAGTAGTGAAGACGGCTTTGAAGATGAAGCCCAAGAGGAGTGGATTCAAGGCGCTGTCAATGGAGAAGCTCATCGAGTTCGCGGGTACTTGCCGAAGCTGCATGGAGTGCGTGAGGGCCTGCCCCAACAACCTCCCCATAATGGACGCGGTGAAGGCAGCGGCTGAAGGAGCCATTGAAGCCCTCGCGGAGATCCAGCCCATGTGCGTCGGCTGCGCAAGATGCGAGAGCGCCTGCCCCCAGCATATACCCTTAGTCAGCTTCCTGACGAAGGCGGCGGACGAGAAAGGCATGACGGGCTCGTACGCGATACGGGTCGGCCGCGGGGCTGTCACTGACGTTGAGATCAGGGAAGTCGGCAGAGGCATCGTCTTCGGGGAGATCCCGGGAGTCGTGGCTCTGGTAGGGTGCGCCAACTACCCCAAGGGGGGTCTGGAGGTCGCTGACATTGCAGAGGAGTTCCTGAAGCGGAGGTTCATCGTGCTAGCGACTGGGTGCGCCGCCATGGACCTCGCGTTGAGGAAAGACGAAGACGGTCTGAACCTCTACGAGAAGTACCCGGGCAACTTCGACGCGGGCGGGCTGCTCAACATAGGCAGCTGCGTGTCGAACGCCCACATAACGGGGGCCACCATCAAGATAGCCAACATATTCGCTAAGCGCCCATTGAGGGCCAACTACGAGGAGATAGCCGACTACATCTACAACAGGGTGGGCGCCGTCGGTATAGCCTGGGGCGCCATGTCCCAGAAGGC
>JAFGTA010000226.1 GCA_016934355.1 Candidatus Bathyarchaeota archaeon
ATGGGGTTGAAAACCATCATGGTGAAGGCGCCGGCTGCCCACCACAGGGGCGTCCTGCCGAGGCCGATGAGGGTGTAGCCGAGGAGGCTGCCGAGGGCCAGCCCCGAGAGGACTCCGTGGACCTTCTTCTTGGGTCCGCCCCAGGCGCTGAGGAGGAGTCCGCCGGCGACGCCGCCGAAGCCGAAGGCGGACTGGATGGTCCCCAGTATGAGAGTGTCGTCGCCGGTACGACTGAGGATCATGGGGGCGAAGAGTGGGAAGAACATGCTGCCGGTGAAGTTGAGGAACAGGAATACCAGCTGTAGACCGAGGAGCCCGGGCCTGGCGAGAATGTACCTGAACCCGAAGAGGCTGTCCTCCAGCAGACTGCGTTTCTTGGCCTCCTGAACGGAGGGCTTGGGCTGAGGGATGTGAACGATCAGCAGGGCGGCTATCGCCGCCACGAAGGTGAAGAGGTCTAGGAACAGCAGCCCGCTAGTCCCGACGAAGGTAAGCAGTATCCCCGCTGCGACTGGGCCGAGTATCCCCGACGTGTTCTGGGCGAGGCTCAGCATTCCACTTGCCCTACCGTACTGCTCCTTGTGCAGCATCGTCGATATGGCGGCGCTGTACGCGGGGAACTGGAACGCCTGGAAGAGCCCCGCGAAGGCCCCTGTGGCGTAGAGGTGCCACACCTCCAGTCGGCCAGCGAGGAACAGCGTCAACACGACGGCGGTGGATAGGGCCGCGGCCAGGTCGCTGAGCATCATGACAAGCTTCCTGTTCCACCGGTCCACCAGGGCACCCGCTACGGGGTAAAGCAGTATGTTCGGCAACACGAAGGACAGACTAGTCAGAGCGAGAGCCGTCGCCTCGCCTGTCACCTGCCACGCCCAAATGGTCAACGCGAACTGGCTCATGAAGGTGCCGAGCATCGAGACGAACTGGCCTGCCCAGACGACTGTAAACCCGCGCATACCTGAAAGCCGTCTGGGCTGCGACTCCATATCCACCGAGCTTCTCCTCACTTATCGGCCTTATATACTGGACTCACCTGTTCTGAGCACCGTTTGTACTCACAACAGGTGACTAGTCGAAGCCCCCGGGCTTGATGTCCACCTTGACGCTCTTGGCTATGCTTGAAGCCATCCTGATGGCGAGTCTTCCGCTCATCGTGATCAGGTATCTGCCGCGGCGGCGCTCTTGGACGATGAGCCCCGCCTGCTGAAGCACGTCGAGGTGGCTGCTTAAGGTGCTGGCGCTTATCTCCTTGAGGGCGTCCTGAAAGTCGCTGGTGTAGAGGCCGCCCCACGTGAGCTCCCTCAGAATCTTTAATCGGTGCTCGTTGCCCAGGGCACTCATGACGGCGACGGTCCTCGCCACCTCACTGTCACTCATCATCGTTGGCCTCTCTCGTTTCGAGCGACGGTCCCAGAAGAGGCTCCGCTCGATCTCGCCTGAGACGCCTTCCATGACATCCTCGATGAAGTCGCCGAGGTAGTCACCCAGCTGGTCACCGAAGTCGGCGCCCCCGTGGTACTTGACTTTACTGCGGGGCCGCCTGCGCCTGTAGTACGAGTCGTCGAAGCGGTCCCAGTCCTCGTCACGGTCCTCTTCCGACTCCTCCACTTCCTCTTCGGCTTCCTCCAGTGCTTCCTCTATCTCCTCCTCAGCCTCCTCAAGGGCTTCCTCCACCTCGTCACGGGCCTCTTCCTGTGCCTCCTCGGCCTCTTCCGCTGACTCCTCAAGCCGCTCCGATATCCTCAGAAGCTGCTCTCGTAGGAGGTTGACCTCCTCCCTGAGTTTCGTCTTCTCATCTCTGTCTTCAGTCATCAAACCACAATCCATTCGTTATTCATCGATTACTATTCGATTATTATCGAATTCTATTCTGATTATACCATATTTAAATCTTATGAATTAAGTGATAGAAACCACAGCCGTAGAATACAGGGAGACTATTCCCTAGACTCGATATCAGCCTCGTCGTGGTCGGGGATGATTGACTCGACGTTACGGATATGCGGTAGTAGGTACCCTCCCAAGCCGGTCAGGACCCCAGCAAACCCCGTGAACATGAAGAGCAGCGATATCCCAGCCCCGGGCCCCACGCCGACTAGCCACCCTGTACAGGATCACGGAGTCGGGTAAATACGTGGCCTGCGTCAGCGACTTCTCGAAGAAAAAGAGGGCTAGGAGAGGAGCAGCCGCCGCTTCTCATCGGGTATCCTGCCCAGCTTCTCGATCTCGGCGACGTAGTCCTCGATGAACTTAGGCAGCACCTTGAAGATGGGCAGCACCATGGGTCTGAACATGACGCGCCCCGGCTCGACGCCCATCCCCTCAAGCTCCTCCTTGAGCCGCTCCACAAGCTTCTCACTCAGCTCCGCAGCGTGGCTCTCCTCGATGTCCATGATCATGACGCCGTCCACACCGCTACCCAGCGCCTTCAGCACCACGTCCCTGTCCAGCACCGCCGTCGACGGCGTGCGCACGATCCTCATGTTCGTCGGGTAGTGGAGCCTCGCCGTCCCGGCGTTGTCCGCCGCCGTGTAGCTGATGTTGTCGTCGAAGAATCCGACCACCGCCACCTCGTCTCCCGCGCCTTCGACGAGGCCCCTCACCTCCTCGATGAGCGCGTGCTTCGTGTAGTTGGGCAGCAGAAGCCCCTCCCGGTCGCATACCGCGACGCATGCACCGCATCCGTTACATGAGATCGGGTCAATTACGGGGCCATCCTTCTCGAGCCTTATGGCTCCGGTGGCGCAAACCTCGACGCACTTGCCGCAGTGGTCACAGTCGCCGACCTGTACCGGCTTGAACGGGTCCAGCGTCAGCTTGCCCTCGCCAAGGAAGTTGGTGACGTGGCTCGCCGCAGCCCTGGCGTCGATGACCGAGTCGTGGATGTCCTTGCAGCCGGTGGCTACGCCTGCGGCGAAGACGCCCTGCCTGAGCGTGGATATGGGGTCCAGCTTCACGTGCTTGGCCGCGATGAAAAGGTCCTCACCCAAGGCTATCCCTAATTTGCCCGCCAGCTCCCGGGTGCCCTTCGAAGGCACCATGGCGCTGCTGAGTACGGCGAGGTCCACAACGTTCCTGAGCAGGAGCCCGGTGTCTATGTCCTCGACCATTATCTCGACGCCGCCGTCGGGAAGCGGGGTGAGTTCCCCGGGCTTGGCGTGGATGAACTGTATGCCTTTCTCGCGGGCCTCCCTGTAGAAGTCCTCGAATCCCCTGCCCACCATCCGCATGTCCGTGTAGTACACGTATATCTTGAGGAAAGGCAGGAACTTCTTCAGCAGTATCGCCTGCTTCACCGTGTAGGGGCAGCACACGCTGCTGCAGTATGATACGCCTCGGTGCGGGTCCCTGCTGCCTGCGCAGAGCACGTAGGCGAGGCTCTTAACCCTGTCTCCACCCTCGGTGTACAGCACCTTTCCCTCTGTCAGCTCGTTCTCGATGAGCCGCTCCACCTGAAGCGCGTCCACCACCTGCAGGTGCTCCGGGTGGTAGTGTCTGAGCTTGCCGCGGTCGATCATGTCGAACCCTGTGGCGACGACTACGCTGCCTACGTCAACCTCTATAGTCTTGTCCATGTTCTCCAGGCTGATGGCGTTCACCGGGCACGCCTCGACGCACTGCCCGCAGCCGACGCAGTGCTCGAAGTCGATGACGTAGCTGCTGGGAACCGCCTGCGGGAAAGGCAGGTACGCAGCTTTCCGCTTGTAGAGTCCCTCCTCGAACTCGCTTGGCACCTCTGTGGGGCACACCTGGCCGCAGCGCCCACACTTGAGGCACTTGTCGGCGTCCACGCCCCTCGCACTGAGCCTGAGCTCGGCCTTGAAGTTGCCGGGGCCTCCCGTGAGGCGCTCAAGCTCGGCGTTGGTGTAGAGGGTGATGTTACTGTCGTTCTCGATCTCGGCCATCCGCGGGCTGAGGATGCATGGGCTGCAGTCCAGCGTCGGGAACGTCTTGCTGAGCTGAGCCATCCTGCCGCCGATGCTGGGCCTCCTCTCCACCATGTTTACCTTGAACCCGGCTTCGCTCAGCTGCAGCGCCGCCGTGATGCCTGCTACTCCTCCACCGATGACCAGTACGTCCCGGCAGACGGGTATCTCCCTGTCCTCAAGGGCCTCCAGGGTCCCGGCGCGTCTGACGCCGGCCTTGACTAGGCTTATGGCTTTCTCGGTGGCTCCTTTTTCGTGTATCCAGCTGCAGTGTTCGCGGAGGTTGACGTGTACGAGCCTGTACCTGTTGACGCCTTCCTCCTCGACGACGTTCTGGAACATCTTCTCGTGCATGTGGGGGCTGCAGCAGGCGACGACGACGCGGTCCAGGCCGCGGCGTTTGATGCTGTCCCTGATGAGCTGGAGCCCCGGCTTGGAGCAGAGGAAGTCTGTTACCTGGCCGGTGGTGACGCCTTCCATGCCTTTGACTGCGTCCCGGACCTCCTCGCATTTGACTGTGCCGCTGATGTTTCCGCCACACCTGCAGATGAAGACCCCTGTACTCATAGCTTGCTCACCTTCTCCAGCAGCCCCCCGGCGGGGGCCGCGTTCACGTCGAAACCCAGCTCATCCGGGTCTATGCCCAGCGCCAAGCCGAGCAGCTGGCTGTAGTAGAGCACGGGCAGCCCGTAGCTGGTCTCAAGCTCCTCCTCCAGGGTGCGCTGGTACTTGTCGAACATGATGCCGCAGAACGGGCATATCAGAACCAGGGCGTCCAGCCCCAGCGGCTTGAGGGTCTCCAGCTTCTTGCCGGTCATGGCTTTGCTGGTTCGTTCGCTCACAGCCAGGATGCCTCCGCCGCAGCAGTCCGTCTTGCCGACGTAGTCCACGGCCTCGGCTCCCGTCGCCTCGACGAGCCTGTCTAGGCTCACCGGGAACTCGGGGTCGTCGAACTCGCCGTATAGCTCCTTGGGGCGCACGTAGTGGCAGCCGGGGTGGGTGGCTATCCTGAGCCCCTTCAGCGGCTTCACCACCTGCTCACTGATCTTGTCCAGCCCGTAGGTCTCGTAGAGCATCCTTGCGAAGTGGTGCACCGGTGGCTTCTGGCCGCCGTAGCTCATGCCGAGGCTCTTCTGCAGGACCTTGTTCACGTCCTTGACGACTCCTTCGTCGCCGAGGAGCTTCTCTGCTTTGACTAACATCTCTCCGCAGGCGCTGCACATGGTGACAACGGGGAGCCCGGTCTCGGCGGCCTTCATCAGGTTGACGGCGGCCATGGCTAGCGCCTTAGTCTCGTCCACGGGCTCGATGGGGAACCCGCAGCACCCGTAGTCAGCGTCCACCAGCTCTACGCCGAGGGCTTCGCAGACCTTGCGGACGCTCCGCTCGTAGTTGACCTGCCTTGCGGGGATGGTGCAGCCGAGGAATAAGCTGTACTTCATCGCTATGCCTCCGCTATCTTCTTGACGAAGCCCGGCTCGGCTTCGAGGCCCGGTAGCTCAAGGTCGTCGCGTTCGTCCTCCGTGAAGTCGTCGATGGGGTAGACCCTGCCGTTCTCGGCGAGGACGTCCACCAGCTTCATCAACGCAGGCGGTGCCCTGCCCTCCTTGGCGGCCATGTTCCTGAGCACCGTCATGACGTCGGGTGGGCTGACGTCCTGGGGGCATCGTTCGTCGCACATGAGGCACATGCTGCAGAGCCAGATGAAGTCGCTGCCGAACACCTGGTCTTTGAGGCCGAGCTTGGCGAGCTTCATTATGCGTCTTGGGCTGAACCGTTCCTCTATCTCCCTGACGGGGCAGGTGGCGGTGCAGACGCCGCACTGGAAGCACTTGGAGAGGTCGGCGGCGCCCAGCTCCTTGGCGAGGCTCCGCTGGAACCTTGGGTCGGCCTTTGTGAGGTCGACCACGGCGTCAGTAATAACCATATTTATTCATATTTACGTAACACGGGTGATTAAAAACCTTGAGAGGGTTCACGGTCTCCGCGAAACCCTTTTAATGGGTAGCCTGTTTCATGTTGTTTGCGTGGCCGCTGTGGTGTAACGGTAGCATACGGGCCTGTGGAGCCCTCGGACGGGGTTCGACTCCCCGC
>JAFGTA010000227.1 GCA_016934355.1 Candidatus Bathyarchaeota archaeon
GCTTGCCTCCCGAGGTTATCACCGCCTCGCCTGTGGGAAGCCCATGGGGGTACCTAGTCCTCCTGATCTCCCTGCACTCGGCCAGTATCGCCGGCCCGCCTGCCCTGTGGATCGCGCCGTCGACTCCGCCGCCTCCCATGAGGCTGCTGTTCGCCGCGTTAACCACCGCGTCGGCCTCCACCTGCGTGATGTCCCCCATGACAAGCGTGATCTGTGCGCCGCCGAACATCATGGGGTTGACTTCTGTGAAGGTTTATAAGACGGTTTCCCGTGTCCCCCCTTTATGATTGGGCTACACCTCATGGTGGACGGAGTAACCGAGGAGCAGGTCGGCAGGGACACCGTCGAGCGGCTCCTAAAGGAGACGCCGCCACTCATAGACATGCACATACTATCCGGCCCTCATATAGTGGAGGGAGTTCCCGAGAACCCTGGGTGGACGGGCTTCGTCATCATAGACAAGAGCCACATCTCGGTCCACACATTCACAGAGACCAGCACCGCCTCCATCGACGTCTACAGCTGCAAGCCCTTCAACGCCAAGAAGGCCGTGCAGTTTATCCAGAGCCTTATCAGATTCAAAGAAATTACCACGCGCACCATAACCCGCGAAGTAGTCTAACAACGCCGGGGCCACGGCCCGGAAAACGGGTTTTTCACCTCTAAAAGGCTTAAAAATACATGGTTTTACCCGTTTACCCCTCTTTCCGGGGACGTTACTTCGATGGGGGCGAGTAATCGATGGAATAGGCTTATACCCCTCGAATTACGCGGTCGATAACATTTTTCACGCATTTTTCAGGGCTTTCTCGCTGAGTGGCTTCGAAAGGTGGAACAATACGGCGTATAGCTTTTATTTACGGTCCATTTAAAAAGACTGAGAGCCTATGGAGGGTGGACTCGGCCAGTTTGATGCGATATACAATATCCTCATCATGGTCGTAATAATCTCCCTCGTCGCCCGGCAGATAAACTTCCCCCCAACCATAGCGTTCATCTTCGCGGGGCTCCTCGCGGCGTGGGTTCCCCGCCTCGCCCTCCCTGAGCTATCACCAAACGTCTTCCTAACCATACTGCTCCCGCCCATCCTGTTCAACGAGACCCTCACCCTCGACATAGAAGGTCTCATCGACGACAGTGACACCATCCTCAGCTACGCCGTACTGGGTACTGTGCTCGTCGTCGCGGCCGTCGGCCTCTACACCCACTACATCCTCGGCCTAACGTGGATCGAGTCCTTCATGCTGGGCATCATAATAGCGCCCACCGACCCCGTCTCCGTGATCTCCACGTTCAAGCAGCTCGGCGTCATCAAACGGTTCCAGCTCATAGTCGCCGGCGAGAGCCTGTTCAACGACGGCGTCGCCATCGTCGTCTACAGCATCCTCCTCATCATAATCGAGGCGGGCACCATCAGCGGCGTCGAGGTCTTCCAGATCACAGCAGTCAAGGTGCTGGGTGGCATCCTCCTCGGCTACGCCGCCGGCTACATCGTCCACCTCATCTTCTGCTGGACAGACGACCTCTTCGTCGAGATGCTGCTGAGCTTCATAGTCGCCTTCGGCGTGTTCAGGCTAGCCGAGCAGTTCCACGCGAGCGGCGTCATAGCAGTCGTCATGGCGGGGCTGCTCCTGAACTACAGGTGCAAGATCAGCGGCGGCATAACGGAGCACGACGAGGAGAGCCTTGAAGTCATATGGGAGTTCGTCGGCTTCATAGCCTCAAGCTTCGCCTTCATCTTCATAGGCGTCTCCCTGGAGCCCTCCCTCCTCGTCGGCTACACCCTGCCCATACTGGGCCTCTCCCTCTTCAGCGTCGCCTTCCGGTACGTGATGGTGAACATGGTCGCAGGCTTCCTCGAGGAGCGTCGGCGTAAACGCATACCCCAGAACTGGAGGCTCGGCATGACCTGGAGCGGCCTCAGGGGCGCCGTCTCCGTTGTCCTCGTCCTCGGCATCATCGGGATGGACCTCCCTAACGTCAACGTCATGCTCGCCCTAACCTACGGTATCGTCCTCAGCTCAAACGTCATCCAAGGCCTCTCCATGCCCTTTATCGTGAACAAGCTCAGGCTCTTCAGCTCGCGGCCTAGCCCAGAGGCGCCTCCAGCCGAGGAAAACGTGGACACCCCCGACTAGCCTCAACCTAGCTGCTCATCAAGATATACGAGGACGAGCTCATGCACCACCTGTTCCTCGAGAGCTTCCTGGAGACCATCCTCAAGCGGGAGACCATCACGGAGCAGGGTGTCTGGGATATGCTGTTCAGAGACCTGCCCACTCACGGGCACGTCGCAGACCCCTACGCTGAGAGAGAGTTCGGTTCCTAGCCCTTCCCCTACAGCTCATTTGAAGATATTTTCTTCTTTCACCCCTTCACTTACTTTTTTTATATTTATTTTACACTTTATTTCTTACCTTTATAGTGATTATCTTATATCCTCATAGACGAAGGTGATCTCAGAAGCCCATGGGGGTGAGACACATGGGTAAACGAGTCAATATATTAGCCTTCATCGAAGGCGATTCTCAGCCAGAGCTTCTCAGATATGTCCTCGAGAGATACGACCCTGATTTCCACGTAGACCTAGCCGCGACCATCCTCGCAGTTCAAGAACACATCCACTCCAACACATATGACTGCATGATGTCCACACACGAGTCGCCCCACCTCGGCGCAGTCCGACGGCTACAGATAACCAGCAGGTCCCCGGAGATACCACTGCTGTTGCTACACCAGCGTGAGCTGGACTCGCTTCACATTGGAACCGATATCACGAAACACGCCTGTGAACTAAGACGGCTGGTAGAGAAAAGGGGTCAGATAAAAGATAACCGACCACAGCCACGAACACATCCTCTCGTATCCATAAGGGAAGGCGATATCTACGTAGAAGGCGCAGACGGGAAGGACATCCTGTGGGGGTACGAGGGCATCGACCCGTATTCAGTTGCCAGCTCGATGGAGCTCGAGCTACGAGCGATCGACTACGTCAGAGACCGGCTCGCCGTAACTGTCTCCGAGGTGACGGAGGAGCTTAACCAAGCGGAGCTGCCCATCGAGGACGTGCCCGACCTCGTCTTCGAGGGCTACAGGAAGCTGCTTCTCTGGTTCAGGGATCTTGACGAGTCCTTTGGCTGCCGCCTACGATAACAATAACCCAAGTTTTTCTAGTTTTTATATCTTTAAAAAGCTAGTATTTCTTTCGTTTCCTTGCCTAGAGAACCATTAACCGGCAGTTTTTTTCGAAAAAAATTATGATTTTTACCTAAAAAAATAAAGGTTTTTAAACTAAAAAGTTTAGAAAATCATAGGATGCCTGAAAGAAAATACAAGTACCACACGGTAAACCTCCCCGAGAGCCTAGCGAAGAAGATCGAGGAAGTAATCGAGAGCGGCAATCATGGTTACACCAGCATCCCTGACTTCGTGAAGTCGGCAGTACGCCGGTACCTGAGAGACCTCGGATATCTAGTGTGAGAGGGGAATCCGCAAAGCTCCCATGGTGCGTAATGCACAGGAAGCCCCGCATGCAGCGGCGGAAACTAGTTATTCCCATTTATCTCTGAGGAGACATTCCATGTTTGTCCGCATAATTTATTGATATACACCCACCACAACATTGTTATATCGCTAGCGTAATGGATTGATCATGGTGACATGCAGAGGATGCGGAGACGAGCTCTCAGAGGAAGCCAACTTCTGCCCAAAGTGCGGGCTCAGAACCGAGAGAGGAGAGAAGGAGGGAGCAAAGACCCCCATATCGACTAGGCCGAACTGGGAGAGAGACGTCGAGACGGCACTCACCAACGCCTCCAAGCTGATGGAGGAGGCATTCCAGGCCGCCAAGAAAGGGCTGCAGCAGGCGGCGGACGAGGTAGGCTTCGAGCTGGAAAAGGCGAGGGACAGAAGGGTCACGAGGTCGGGGCCCCTCTACTGCCCGAAATGCGGAAGCAAGAATCCGAGCGACTCCCAGTACTGCACATCATGCGGAAAAGAGATGCCTAGGTAGCACCCAAGTCATCTACTGTCCAGTCTCGATACTTCCCCTCCTTAAGCGCCACCCGGTCTTCTTTCTATCACTCGTTCGATGGTACTCAATCCATCTGCGAAGACTCAAAAAAGACATGATCACAGCATATAGCAATGAGCGTGCTGTGCTCCGGTAGCTACCTCGCGGACTTCATCGTACCAGACTTGCCGGAGATCGGAGCGCCGGGGAGCCTGGTATACGCTCCGAGGGGCATAACCCTCTCTGCGGGCGGGCACTCGGCCAACGTCGCCATAGACCTTGTCCAGCTCGGGCAGGCAACGGTCCACTCGACAGGGTGCGTCGGGGACGACCCCGTAGGCGAGCTCCTAGTAAACATTCTCAAGGGAAGAGGGGTACACGTCCACCCGCAGGTAGCCGAAGGCGTGACCACCTCCAAGAACATAGCCCTGATAGTGAAGGGCCAGGACCGCAGGTTCATAGCAGAGCTCACCGCCAACACACGCCTCGAACCAGCGCACGTGGAGAGGCTGCTCACGGAGCTGAGGCCCACGATATTCTACCAAGGGACAGTAGGAGGCCTGAGACACATCGACGCCAACCTAAAGGAGCTCCTAGCAGCAGCCAAGGACGTCGGATCGCTTACTGTAGTGGACGCCATACCGCCTACGAACTGCTGGGAGAACCTCCTCGAAGCCCTCGGCGGCGTCGACCTGTTCCACTGCAACCTCGAGGAAGCCCAAGCCATGCTAGGTTCGATGGACCCCTTCTCCCTGCTCAATGAGCTATGCAGGCGCGGTGTCAAGCTATCAGTTATCTCAGCCGGTAGTATGGGTGTCTACGCCTCCACTGGGCTCATCACAGCTGAGATGCCAGCGTTCAATGTGGAGGACGTGGACCCGACTGGGGCGGGGGACGCCCTCTGCGCCGGAATGATCAACTACTTAACCCGAGAGGGACTCTCGTCAGATAGGCTGACTTCTCTGGATTCGCAGGGATTAGTGAGGCTGTTGCTGCATGGGCAGGCTGCGGGGGCCGCGTGCGTCACAGGTGTAGGCGCGACGACCAACGTGACGAGGCAGAGAGTGGAGGCTCTCCTGGAGGAGCAGGCGCAGATGTTAATGGAATCAACAAGGACAACAGTGGTCTGAATTGTCCGGGAGACAGGGGCGGGTTAAAAGCGGCGTCGAGCCCCTCGACCAGTTGTTGGGAGGCGGCTTCGCCTGCGGCGCCGTCAGCCTCCTCTACGGAGAGGCTACAACGGGGAAGACGACACTCTCCCTCACCACAGCCCTGAATCACCTCGCCGGGCACCGGGCTGCGAAGGCTGTCTACATAGACTCCGATAACAAGCTAAACACGGGAAGGCTCACCCAGATGGCGGAGCCCAGGGGAGAAGAACTGCTCAAGAGGCTGCACCTCCACACGCCCCTGCGCTTCAGCGAGCAGGAGGAGACCATTGAGCAGCTCCCCATGCTGGACGCCATGGACCTCGTGGTGCTCGACAGCGTGACGGGGCTGTACCGTGGGGAGACAGGCGACGAGGCGAAAGCCTACCGAGCCAACAAAGAACTTAACCGCCAGCTTGGATACATATCGGAGATGGCGCTGAAAACCGGTGCAGCCTTCCTACTCACAGGTCAGGTACGCAGTGTACTGGATACCTCACAGGTAGAGCCGGTTGCGCCCCGTCTGCTCAGCTACTGGAGCTCCGCCATCCTCAAGCTGGAGAAGACGAGCGAGCAGGGGAAGCGTCAGGCAACGTTGGAGAAGCCGGCGGTTCAGCCCAACACTGTCAACATCTGGATAACCGAGGCAGGAGCGTCAGAGACCCCGACATGAACCTACAGACAATCCTATCCACAATCTACCTCTTTCTCCCCTCATACTTCGCTAACGCAAGTCCCGTCGTCTTCGGAGGCGGGGCGCCCCTCGACGGCGGCAGGACATGGCTGGATGGGAAGCCGTTCCTGGGAAGCCACAAGACCGTGAAGGGAACCTTCTTCGGCGTAGCGGTGGGGCTAATTGTCGGACTACTACAAGGCAACCTCCTCGGCGGCGCCCTCCAGTCAGTGGGTGCAATCACGGGCGACATCGTGGCGAGCTTCTTCAAACGTAGGTGGAACCTGCACCCGGGGGAGAGCATGCCCCTAGTAGATCAACTGGACTTCATCACGTTCGCCATCGTCATGAGCTATCCGGTGCAGCGCACATCATTGGAGAGCATTCTGATCATACTGGTGCTGACGGTGCCCCTCCACTACATCGTCAACTACGTCGCCTGGGCACTACGGCTCAAGGATCACCCGTGGTAGCTAAAGCACCATCCGCCTCGGCTTCTTCCCCGCCTCGAACACCCTGCCGCAGTAGTTGACCACGAAGCTCCCCGGGAACGCGTTGTACAGCATGGCCATCGCTCTGAACCCCGTGCAGTGGCACGGGCTCAGGAACTTGAGGTTGAAGCCCTTTAACGCGTCGATGGTCTTAGCGATGTAGGGCTTCTCGCGCCCCACCAGGTGGGTCCCGCCGATGAAGCCGTATACGTCGCCGAAGCTCCCAAGCTTTCTGGTATGTATTAGGGTGTTCACGGGACCCGAGTGGGCGCACCCCGTCACCACCCAAGGACCTACGCCTTCCACCTCCGTCCACAGAGCTTGGTCGCAGAGAATCTGGTCATCCGCATCCTCTCCGTCCACGACCACGACCCGTCTACCGCCGTCTGTCGGGGGAGAAACCTCCTCGAACCCCGACACTCTGGGCACCTGCCCCGTTGTCCAGAGGCCGGGCACCACCTCGACGGGGACCTCCGAGAGGAACACCTCACCGCCAACTTTCTTGATATCCTCCACTCCCTGCCCCTTAAGGACGCCGCCCCTAGTCCTCTTGCCTTTACTGTCCTCATAGAACCGGGGCAGGAAGCAGTGGGGGTGAGCGTAGACGGGGCAGCCGCCGGCGGCCTCGACCACCTCGACCGTCGCCACCGTGTGGTCGCCGTGGCCGTGACTTAGGACCACTGCGTCCACGTCGCTGAGGTCGACTTCCAGCTTCTTTATATTATGGAGCAAGGGTTCCCTGTCGTTCCCCGTGTCGAAGATGACCTTACGGGGGTCTCCTCTCTCGTCAACCAGCTCTAGCAGGTAGGATAGGCCCCACTGGCCGTGGAGGCCTGCACGTAGGACGAGGTTGTCCGCGAGGGTCGTGATCTTAAGCGACTTGACTACCATCAACACACCTGCATGTAATTGTCATCTAGAGGTGAAAATCTTTACTATGAAACCGGTCCTATCTGGACAGCTAACGCATCTGGGCGACCGTATCATGTTTCCGGTAACGCGTCTTCTTTCCGCCCTCTTTCACGTAGTCTGCCTCTTATCTTGGCTATTCTCCGCGAGAAACTCTTACGCTTCCCCAGGTACTCGTCTTGGATCAGCTTCCTGAGCGTGCTGGCTGTCTCCCGGTGACTATCAACGATGTTGGTCTTTTCCGTTGGATCGGTCCTCAGGTCGTAGAGTTCCTCTTTATCATCGTCGGAGTAGGGAGCATAGACATACTTTGTATCGTATGTGCGTACTCCGACAAGCCATTTGGACTCGTCGGGGATCACTTCTCCGCAGGCCTCGAGGAACACGTGGGTACGTCCAATTTTTTCACCTTCTAACACGGGTTTCAGGCTCAGACCTTCGAGGCCCAGGTCATTTGTAGGAATCCCGAGAACGTCGATTAAAGTTGGGAAGACATCTATCTGACTCACTAGGTCATCGCTGCTACGTCCCAGGAACAATCCTTCGCCGCTGAATATCAGTGGAATCCGGGTCAGATAATCGTAGACATGGTACCCGTGCCCCTGTATCTTCAGGTGGTCGACCCTAGCGACGCCGAGGCGTGACAGCTTCTTCAACACCCTTCTACGTGTCTTAGTCAGGCGGTCTTCGAGGTTTGTCCACGCGATGTTCTCCCCATGATCTCCTAGAACCACGATCACGGCGTCCTCACCGGCTGCGTTCACCAGCCGCTGCAGGTACTCGTCCACCGCCGACAGCGCCCTCTCATACCTGTTTCTCCCATATTCCCTGCTATCATGGCTCTCCGGGACGACGATGGGTAGGTGGAGCTCCCAGAGGTGTAGGAAGAGGAACCAGGGAGACTCATAGTGGCCGACCGCGACCCTGTCAAGCAGGGTCTGGCCCCACCTCGAGTGGATGTCCTCCTCCTTCTCCCTGTACCGGAACTCGGTGAAGCCCCGGCCTACGCCGATGCTCTCCACCAGAGGGCCCGTGACCTCTGCGTAGGTGTTGTACCCGTTCTCGCGAAGCACCTCGGGGAGCGTCTTCACGTCGTTAAGCTTGTAGCCGTAGAGAGACCGCAGTCCATGTCGAGGTGGGTATAAACCGGTTAGGATGCTGGCGAAGCTGGGGGACGTCGTGGATGTCGTCGAGAAGGCTCTCGTGAAGACGGCGCCGTGCTCGATCAGGGCATCGAGGAACGGCGTCTTTGTATTGACCTTGTCTGCTTCCCTATAGACGATGTCGGCCCTGCACGCGTCCAACACTATCAGAATTATATTGCGTTTACAGGTGCCGCTCATTAGAGAAAAGACTATTACCTCAAAATTTAAAATAGTTACCAAATGGCTAAACTCGCTATCAGCATACCCCTGGAGCTAAAAGAAAAGCTAGACTCGTTTCTGGAGGCTAACAGGGACGAGTTCAAGGACGTCGAGGAGTTCATCCTCTTCCTTCTCTCGGAGTTCCTCGGCGACCTCGAAGAGCCCGAGGAGGACGAGCTCCTCAAGAAGAGGCTTAAGGCGTTAGGATACATAGAGTGAAGGCAGGATGCCGGCTAGCTAGTACTTATATCAGAGACAGCCTAAAAAACATGTAAACATCGGACAGGTGACAGGGAGTGAGGTGGCTAGCTTAGATGTCGAGTACGAGACGTAAGATGCTAGCCGCGCAAGAGGACATCGCAAACAAGATCGTGGAGCTCGCCAACCGCAAGGACATGACGGTGTACCAGACGGTGAACGACATCCTTGAGCAGGCTATCCGCGTAGAAGGCATCGGCCTCAGCCTCAAGCAGGTGGTGGACGAACGGTGGATGCTGGAGCGGGCCCAAGAGATCGGTTTCACATTCACCATCGAGCAGCTTCTCTACCAACTGGTGGACGCAGCCTACGAGGAAGACAAGAAGAAGTTCACCGAGATATTCAAGGAGATGGGCCACTGGTACGGTAAGTATTTCCAAGCCAAGCACGACGACCCTCTCACGGCTCTCCGCGACTCGCTTGAGCTGTTCTGCCTGGGTAACACCGAGTACAGCCTCGAGCAGACGCCGAGGAAGCTCAAGCTTTCGTTCATAGGGGAGAAGCTGACCTCCGGGTACACGGAGCTGTTCAGCGTACTCATGGAGGAGATACTGCTCGGCATCGGCTACAAGCTCAACGGCAAGGATATACGTAAAGGCATACTTCGAATGGAGTTCAAGAGGTGACGCCTTGGTAGAGGAGCTACTGGACGACAGCAAGTTCATCCTGTTACCGGCGGCACTGGTCACCCAGCTCAGGCTCGTATCCGGTAGGCTCGGAAGCAGCGTCTCCAGGTACGCCGAGGAGGCTCTCGACCAGGCTCTCCGGGTTGACGAGATGGGCTCCAACCTCAAGGAGGCTGTAGACATTTACCGCTTGGTTACGGTGCAGAGGGGGGCAGGAGGAATCTCTGTAAACCGGGCTAACCTCGACGAGTTACTCAAGAAGCTTCACGGTAAGAGAGGGGACGAGGTCTCGCGTCTATGGTACGAATCAGGCGCGTGGTACGGCGCATATCTTCAGACGAAGTTCAACGGCGAGAACATATTTGATTTTCTTGAGAAGGATCTGCTGTTGAACTGGAACCTTGATGAGGTCGTGGTCAAGCAGGAGGATGTCCTCGTGTCTGTCCGCTGCACATCGTTCGGCATGTCTACAACTCTGACAGAACTGCTTGTCCAGTACCTTGGGGGATTGATGAGTGAGCTTGGTTACTCCGAGAATGAGCGGGATGTTCTCCGCGGGCTTGTCTTGATTAAGTTTTTACGGAAGCTTGGATAATTAACAAGTTTAAATCAAAAAATATTTTTTTTAGGTTTATTTTAACATTTATTTGGAGTAATATTCTTTTCTTTTCTCTTTTATTAATATGTATTAACTTTATTTCAGGATAATTGTTGGTGTTTTTAGTGTCTCCAGAATGGTTTATGCACTAGGGTTCTTTATTTTTGTCTCATTTCTGTATACATCATCTGTGGTCTTGTAGACATACCTTAATATAGCGAACTATGAGTCTGAATCCCAATCGATGAATAGGGTATGTAAAGTATATCATAATACCCTGTTCAGCGATAAAAGGTGAAAAAGGAAAATGAATAGTAAGAAAGCAATAACGCTACTAGTTCTAGTAACACTGATCATTGGAATGATCCCGGTGATAAGCGTCTCAGCTGTTTCGATTACCAGTATAGTTCCGACTAACGGCAAGAAGGGCGACACGATCGTCGTTAAAGGCGATGGTGTTCCCGCTGGTTATGTGGTTGAGCTATACTGGGACGACGTCACAGTGACGTGGAACGGAAAGGTTGGTAAGCTTAACAGCACAACCGCCGAGTCAGCCGGCACTTGGGAGGTCTGGTTCGATGTTCCTGAGGCCAAGGTTGGCACTCACAACGTTTGGATCAAGGTCCCCTCAGGTGGCGAGACCGCACAGAACCCATTCACAGTTAACCCCATGCTGAAGCTGAGTGCAAGCTCAGGTTTGGCGACAGAGAAGGTCACGGTGGACTACTATGGTTTCGGCAGCTCTAGGAACATGGCAACATTGTTCGTTGTTGATGCTGATCCAGCTAACTGGCACACCAGCACTACAACAGCCGCCGCCATCGACACGATAGTCTCTGGCGAGACCGACTACGATGGAACCCTTACAAATAAGCCAGTCGATAAAGGCACATTAACCGTACTCATTAATGCGGTTGCTGCCTTTGCCGACGATGGCGCAGGAGGTCTAACGGCTCAGGGCGCTTTCACTGGTTCGGGTAAAATCAACTACGTCACAGGTGCCTGGGAGTTCACTGTTACTGGTGGTGCTACCGCAGGTCAGGCTGTAACGGCTACATATGATTATTACTCAGATCAGGCCGACGACACGTATCTCCTTAGCACAAGCGGAACAACAAACGACATAGGTACTCTACTAGGTCGAAAAGTTACTGTCCCTGGTGCTACAGCGGGAGCCTACTTAATGGCAGGCTACGACTCGAAGGGTGTCGTATCTACTAAGGCTTTCACAATCGGCGCAGTGATCTCAGTAGACAAAGACGAGGTCGTCACTGGTGACATCATCAAGGTTGATGGAAGAGGATTCACAACTGGTGGTGCAGCTTTAATAGCCGCATGTGAACTACACAGAACAGGTACAGGTAAAATCGCTGATGCCGTCATTATTGACGACAAGACGGCGATAAAGACAGATGGCACATTCAGCATACAGATTGTGATGCCCGACGGTCCGAAGAAGGACGATGACTACTTCCTCTACATCGAAGACAACGCAGGCACACCGAAGAGCGCTCAGGCTGATCTTGAGATCACCGCTCTATCCGAGATTACTCTCGACCCAGAGTACGGTCCTCAGGGAAGCCGCGTGTCCATCTCGGGGAAGAACTTCCCCAAGATAAGGGGCGAAACTGTACTTGTCAAGCTATTTGAAGGTGCAATTGAGCGTGCGGACATCGAGGATTACGAGACAAACGCCGATGGTACCTTCTCAGGAACCTTCCGTGTACCCACTTGGCCAGACGCCGCATACTCAATTGTAGCCATGGCCGAATACAAGGCAGGTCCACCTCAGGTACTCTACAACGTTGAGGCCGACGCCGACTTCAGAATCGGTACTATCCTCGTGCTTCTCTCTGATGATGAAGGCCCCGCCGGAATGAAGATCACGCTGACGGGCAGCGGATTCACAAACAGCGGAGAGTGGAACGCCACATTCGGAGACATTGATCTCTTCACAACTACTGCAACAACTGCACAAGGTCTGCTTGACGACGGCGGTAGCACACCCGTGTTCTACGTGCCACAGGTCGAGCCAGGTGAATACGAAATCTTAGTGCTTGACGTAACAGCCGAGATCGAGGTCGTTGTCCCCTTCACGGTGACAGCTACCACTGGCTTCACAGTAAGCCCGGCTACGATGCCCTCAGGGTTCAACGTAACCATCACTGGTTCAAACTGGATTACCGACCCAACATCGACATTCACGTTCACGCTATACAACGTGACTGGAACAGGTGCAATTGCGGATGAATGGGACATCGCGACGAAGATCCGGCAGTTCAAGGCCGGCAGCGCCGCCGAAGTACAGTTCGTCCGTCCCAACGATGACGGCGAAATCGCCGCATGGTGGGAGGCAGAGCAGCCCGACGGCACCGAGCTAGACAAGGGTGTATACTACCTAAACGTAACAGACAACACAGAGGACTACTTCGTCCAAGTACAGGTAACCATAGGCGACAAGCACATCTACGCAGCGCCCAGAAAGTCCACGTTCCGCATCGGCGACACCGTGTCCTTCGTGCTCCAGCACAGCTTTGGCAACAAGGCACCTGTAGCCGGAGGAGACCTGAGGGTCTACGACCCAGACGGTAGCCTATACTGGGACGGCGACGACATCGACACCTGGACCAAAGTGGAGATGTACTACACCGCACCGATCTCTTCACAGACAGCAGGCAACAACCCGATGATCCTCCTCGACGACGCACCTCTCGGCTCTTGGACATACAAGTGGCGCGAGGACGACGGCGACACGATAAAGGAGGGCTCATTCAACGTTGAGGCCGCTGCGGCTGACGTAATCGGAGAGCAGATCGAGGACCTCAACTCGGCGATCGACGGCCTGACCAGCGACATCTCGACGGTCAGCAGCGCGGTCACGGGCCTACAGACCAACGTCAATAGCGCCATCCAGGCGGCCAACGCGGCCGTCGCGGCAGCCAACGCAGCGACAGAGGCAGTCAACGCAGTAGCTGGCACAGCCAGCGACGCAGCTACGGCAGCGCAGAGCGCAGCCGACGCGGCAACGGACGCTCAGAGAGCGGCCAACGGACTGACCACACTCGTCTACGGCGCCATCGGCGCGAGCCTAGTAGCGGCACTTGCAGCAATCGTATCTCTAATGCAGATAAGCAGAAGGATAGCAGGCTAAACAGCCTAACCTCTTTTTTATTTTCATTTATAACAACCAGAGCAGAGGATACTCCGCTTCTTAGATCCGGGGCTTGAACTCGACTTCTTGAAGCCTTTCAGCAAGCCCGTAAAGCCTTTCCCTGCCTGGAGTCTCGCCGCCTATAACAGAGTCCTCGAACTCGTTATTCACGAGGCTGACCAGCACGTCCATCTGCATGTCCAGACGCTCAGCGTCGGCCTCACCTATGCCAGAGTAACCGCCAAGCTCCTTCTCCCATAGAAGGTAGAACGTAGATACGAACAGGTGGTGGTACCTCTTGTCAAACCATTCAGACGGGTGCTTCGACGCCTCCGCGACGCCCCGCAGCACGATCTCGAGGAGCCCGAAGACCTCCTTCTTAACCGCCCCCACATGCCTCTCGCGGAGCTCCGCCTCGAGCTTGTCAAGCGACACGCTGTACTGGCTTGGCTCCAGACCCTCCCTGTCCCGCTGAACAAGCTTAAGCTGCGTGAGAACCTCCTGGAGCCCCGGCCAGTTTATCTTCCCGCCGGTGCCGGCGGCCAGCTTGAAGAGGTTGTCCGCGAGGTCCAGGTTCAGGTAGAGCTGGCCTAGGTGAAGCTCCCGGGTCTCCCTGAACTCCCGTCTCTGACGCTCCACAAGCTCCTTCCTTCTCGTTATCTCCCCTTGGACGCTGCTTTGGATCTCAGTTATCTGCTCCTCGTAGACTGTAAAGAAGGTAAGCTCCTTTGCCTCGCCTTCGGCTGTGTAGCTTAGCCTGAGCCTCTGTGATCCGGTGTACGGCTTGTGGCCTTTGCTGAGCTCGGTTTCCTGAACCTGCTCCAGCTTGATCTCTGCGGTGGGTACCATTTTTCTGCCGACGAGACCTCTCTGAACCGATACGGTTATGGTGTCGCCGTCCAGAGCTAGCTCGGCGGTTTCGCCTTTCAGAAGCTTTCCCCGGACCTCAGGCATCCGGGTTCCTCCGCAGCGAGTCCGAGGTCTCTTCGAGGGTGAGGGGCGAGTAAGTCGTCCTATGGTACATCTTGAGGTACTCGATGCCGTACTTCTCGGCCACGCCCAGCTCATTCAGCCTCACCTCCCCCTTATCGTCGAGGATGCGGGTGATCTTCTTCTGGAACACGGGGTAGTTGAGCAGCATCTCCTTCC
>JAFGTA010000228.1 GCA_016934355.1 Candidatus Bathyarchaeota archaeon
ATGGCTTATAATATTTTTAATAATATTTCTAATATATGCTATTCATACAACAACGAGTGGGATAGGATGTGGGATTATTTCTTAATCAGTAGGATACATATGGCTTTGTTGAGATTAACAAGAAAAAATCAAATTTATAAAGAGAAAAGATAAAAAATTACATATTAAGTATAGCCTCGTTGAGATTCATCCTCTCCGACTTGATGGTCTCCTCGCCGGGCCAACCGATTATTATGTGGTTCCTGCTCGTCATCGTCGGGCTCAGCTTGAAGTGCTCACGCAGCCTCTTCTGGGTGGGCTCACCGTGGGTCAACCAGCAACTGCCGAGCCCCAATACGTGGGCCATGAGACAGATGTGGTCTGCGGCTGCCGCTGCGTCGAAGTACAGGTTCTGTGGCACGTACTGGTCGAAGCGCAGCGTCTTGTACATGCTCAGCTCCTGGAGCACAACGATCATTACGCAGTTCTCGATGGGTATGTCGCTGCTCACCAGCTTCTGCTCCTCAGGGTCGCGTAGAACAAGGAACCTCGTGCAGCCCACGTTGCATCCGTGAGGCGCGTAGAGCCCCGCCTTAAGTATACGCCTGATCATCTCGTCTGGCACCGGCTTGGCCTTGAACTGCCTGATGCTCTTCCTGCCGTAGATGAGCCTCTCCACCGTCTCGGCCTCCTCCTCTGTGAAGCCCTCCCAGGGCGTGGGCTCCAGCTTCACCTTCTCTCCGTTCCTCATCCGCTTGGCGAGGTCGATGTACCTTATACACCACTGGATGTCAGGCGGGTCCATGGGCAGCCCCCGCTTCCTCCATAGGCCGAGGAGGTACTCGGCTACAACGCCGAAGTCCTCAGGCATCTCCCGCCTCCCGTCGAGGACCCTGTATATGAGTACCTCTATCGTGTGGTGGGTGCGCTCGTGGAAAACGGCTCGGAGGTCGTCAGGCTTCATCTCCATGAACTGCTCCTCCGTGTAGCCGTGAACCGTCATGGGTTTACTCAAAACATCACCACATAGATGTCCGCATCCTACTAGAAAATACCTGCCTAGAGAACCGAGTTCAGAAGCCCCGGCACGTAGACCATGTCACCGAAGGGGTACCCCTCTACAAGCTGCCTGATCCAAGGCCTCTCACCTGACACCCTGCCCAGGGCAGCCGACACGGCCTCCTCCGTCACAGGCTTCTCCACTCCGCCCTCCAGCGCCAAGACCGCCAACGCGTCCGCGAAAATCAGGCTGTGATCCAGCTTCGAGAACGGCTCAAAGCCGGTTCGGTGGTCGTGGCACATGATGGCGTACAGCTCTTCGTCGTGCAGCCTCCCCCGGAGAATGTCCGCCGCGACGACGCCGTGCTTGGACCTGTCACCCGCTGTCTGCTCGTAGTCGAGGTCATGCAGCAGCCCGACGAGCTCCCAGCGGCCCCTGTCGCAACTGTGCAGGCTGGCGAGGGCCGCCATGACCCTGCCGACGAGAAGCATGTGCCCGTGCTTGGAGCTCTCCCCAATGAGGCTCAGTGCCTCCTTCCTGCTGATCAAGGCGGTATATATTTGAGCGAATGAAGCATTAACGTTTTCTGAAGCCACGCATCTACCTTACCCATGGGCGGCGAATGGGACCTCGCGGTGTGCGGCCTGAACTGCGCCGTATGCGACATGATGCATGCAGGGGAGGGCGACGAGGCCAAGCGGAGGGAGATAGTCCAGTGGTTTAGGGACGAGCTGAACAAGGAGGTCAAACCCGAGGACGTAAGGTGCACCGGCTGCAGAGGTGACCTCTATACCCACTGGAGCCCAGACTGCCGTATGATGCTCTGCGCCCGCGAGAGAGGACACGACCACTGCTATCAATGCGGCGACTTCGTCTGCGACAAGCTGGAGGCTTTCGCCGGCGATGGCTTAGACCACCACCGACGGACGGTGGAGAACATGAAGAGGATCAAAGAGATGGGGCTGGAGGCCTGGGTAGAGGAGCAGAGAAAGAAAGGCCCCGCCGTCTTCTGCCCCTAGCCCTTCTCTCTGAAGAACTTCCAGTAGAGGACGCCGTTTGCGGCCATCAGCACCGCCCCCGTGAAGAACGGCATGGAGAGGCTGATGGCCTCGAACATGTAGCCTGCCAGCGTAGGCGCCACTGAACGCACCCCCATTCGGGCGAAGTTGCTGACACCTATCGCCGTCGCCGTCTCATCAGGGTCCACCATGCCCGAGGCGAAGGTCTGCCGTATCGGCATGGTGAACAACACGACGATCCTGTTCACTATGAGCAGCGCAATTGCCAGCGGGTACGTGTCCGCGAGGGCGAAAGCGGTCGTCGTCACCGACGCCAGTATCCGTGACCCAACGATGGTGTTGATGTCCCCGAACCTGCCAACCATCCTCGGTATCAGCAGGTAGCTGAATATGCTGAGAAACCTACTGAACGCGTATATAGGACCCAGCGCCTCGGCGCCCACCCCGAACCTGAGGAAGATGTACAGCGTCATGAGGCTCTCTATCATGCCCCAGCCGAGGCCGCTCGTGGCTCTAACCACGCTGAACTTCGCGATGACGCCCCAGTTCCTGATCTTCGCCTTCCCCTGACCCGTATCCCGTCTCTTGACTGTGCGCTCCGGCTCCTTCATAGGGTACAGGAACAGCACAGACAGGATTGAGCCCGCGGCGCATATCCACCAGAGAAGCTGGTGGGCTCCGATCATGTCGTAGCCGTAGCCGACCTCAAGGAACTTAGGGAGACCCCCGAGGGCTGAGCCGATTGTGGCGGCGATGCTGTTGGTCACCGCTATAGCGCTGTAGACGCCGGACCTGTGCCTGACGTCCGTCATGTCCGTGATGTACCCCGAAACTACGGGCTGCCCCGCGCCGGCGCCCTCCCCCATGGCGCCGAGTCCCTGCCCGAGGGCGAGCATCCAGAAGTCGGTGCTCAGCGCGAACACCACCATCCTAAGTGTGGCGAACACCGCGCCAAGAGCTAGAAACGGTTTCCTGCCATACCTGTCGCACAGGTAGCCGAATACGACGCTGTTCACCGCGCCGACAATGGTGGCGATGCTCAGAAGCAGACCTATCTCTACGGGGCTGTACCCCAGAAGCGCGAAGTATATGCTCCGCACCACCTGCAGGAACCCCATCACAATGCGGCGGGTGAACATGCTGCTGGTTAGGAGCTGGATGTCCTTGTTGAAGCCATCCGGGAGCCTTAGACGCTGCGTCACCTAGACACCGGGCGGTTACCCGAATACCTCTGTGAACCGCTCCACTATTATCTTCTCGTCTCCCGGCCGCAGGTTCAGCGTGTTGATGATGAAGTCGTTGGTGTCCCCCCAGTTACGTACCCACACCTCGGGGTCGCCCTCACGCATCCTCCTGACCAGTGCGTTTACCTCAGTGACTGACTTGTCGTCGAGCGCCACATGGAGGCCAATGGTGTGGTACCCCGTCCCCTCGCCGCTCGCAGGGTAGTAGCCGAGCCGCGCACCACTAAGGCCCGGCAACTTCTTGATCCTTTTCTCGATGTAACGCACCTTCCTCCATGCGGGCTTGAACCGCGTCTCCTCGTGATCGACCGAGTACCACTCATCGAAGGCCGTGAGCAGCCCAATGATCTCCTGCCTGTCCAGCTTGTAGCCTCGACCGATGCTCCTGTAGTAGCCGCTCTTCTCCTCGGGCCCCGCCTCGGCGCCGATGAAGCTGTGGAGCGCGATGGCGTCCACGAGGTCCTTGCGGCCGTAGACGAAGCCGGTGCTGTTGGGGCCGCCCACGTACTTGCCGCCTATGGCGACCAAGTCACACCCCATCTCTGTGAGCCTCGTCATCTCTCCCGGCGGGTACGTCCACCCCGCAGCGTCCACTATGACTGGGACCCCGTGGCTGTGGGCCACCTCTATGACTCCCTCCAGGGGGGCGATGACGGGGTTTCCCCAAGCCGGGTAGGCGTAGTGGATGGCCGCCGTCTTCTCTGTGATGGCGTTCTCGATGAGCTCCGGGGTGCATCCCCACCGCTCGTCGCCGACGAAGACGAACCTGCCTCCCGCCACCTCCATGGATCGGTCGTAGACTAGGAGCCTGGCGCACCTCTGGATTATGAACTCGTCCTTCATGCCGTCGGTGCGGGGTAGCCTCCTCATCTTCTCTGGATCGCTGCCCGCCATACACGCCGCCGCCGCGAGGACCAGCGCGTTGAAGGCTCCGCTGGTTATCCACGCCGCCTCGGCCCCGACCTTCTCGGCGATGTGCTCGCCGCCCTTCTCGATGAGGTCCCACATGTAGCAGTAGGACTCGTTCGCCTCCTCCATGGCCTTCAGCACACCGGGGCTCAGGGTGCTCCCTCCCAGCCGCGTGAGGTGGAAAGCCGCGTTGATCACGCGCTTGACTCCGTACTTGGAATATACGCTCATGGCTCAGATATTCGGGTATGCACGATAAAACGGTTTGCCAGACTTCATATGCGTAGCAGGCGTAACTTCCACTTGATAGAGTTGACAGTCGATCTCGTCCTCAGAAACTGTAAGCTGGTCTCGCCGAGGGGCATAGTCGAGGGCGGAGTAGCTATAGACGGCGGCGTCATAATCGCGGTCGCTAAGGAGCCGCACCTGCCCCGCGCAGACAAGGTCATCGACGCCGCAGGCAGGCCGGTGCTGCCGGACCCCTTGGACGGCCACTGCCACACCACCAGCCCCCCTGACACACCCACGTCGGCCACGAAAGCGGCGGCCAGGGGGGGCTTCACCACCGTGCTGGACATGCCCGGCTACGAGACGCCCACCTTCAGCCCCGCCGAGTACGGGGAGAAGAGAAAGCTCTTCGAGGGAGAGTGCTACGTCGATTATACGATCCACGGGGCATGTGCGGCTGGGTATCCGGCGGGCAGTCTCGCGGGAATGTGGGGGATGGGGGCGACAGGCGTCAAGTTCTTCGTCTCCGACCCTGGGCCCGGCTGGCCTCAGACGTTCGACGGCGACATCCTCGCAGGCTTCAGGGAGCTGGCCGAGGTAGGCGGCCTCGCCATGATCCACGCCGAGAACGACGCCATAATAAAGGACAGCAGGCGGCGCCTCAAGACCGAGGGCAGACGCGACTACGCCGCGCATCTGGAGGAGAGGCCGAGGATCGCAGAAGAAGAGGCTGGGCGCCGTATAATCCGATACTTGGAGGACACCGGGTGCAGGGGCCTCATCGTCCACACGAGCGTCCCCGATACAGTGCATGAGGCCAGGGCTGCACGGGCGAGGGGCGTAGAGGTGTACGTCGAGACGTGCCCGCAGTACCTCTACCTGACCGAGGACGACGTCCGGCGGAGGGGACCGTGGGTGAAGTTCGCGCCCCCCGCTAGGAGCCGCGAAACGGTAGAGGAGATGCGGCGCCTCCTCTCCGCGGGTGGGTCGACACCGCAGCCACGGACCACGCGCCCTACACACGGGAGGAGAAGCTGGTCGGCGACCGGGACATGCTGGAGGCGCCCAACGGGATACCCGGCGTCGAAGCGTTCATGCCTCTGATGCTCAACGGCGTGGTCGAGGGGTGGCTCACCCTCGAGAGGCTCGCCGAGGTGACTGCCGAGAACCCCGCCAAGATATTCGGCCTGTACCCGAGGAAGGGCGTCATCCAGCCGGGCTCGGACGGCGACCTTGTAGTAGTGGACCTCGACAGAGAGGTGACCCTGAGGGACGAGGACCAGCTGACAGCCTGCGGCTGGACCCCCTACGACGGCATGAAGCTCAGAGGCGAACCCGTGGTATCCATAATCAGGGGAGCCGTGGCCATGGAGGACGGCGAGGTCCACGCGCAGAAGGGGTACGGCCGCTACGTGCCCAGGCTAGGCTGAGCCCTCCCTGCGGAGGAAGTCGCCGATGTCGAACAGGTTCCTAACGACGCGGATGCCGGCCGAAGTCTCGTAACGGCCGTAGCCTATGCAGCGGCCGTCGAACAAGACGAGGTAGTGCCTCCCCAGCTCAAGCCCGCCGTCAACCTGCCTGATGTTCTCCTCGAACACGTCTTTACCGCAGACGAACAACCAAGCCGTCTCCCTATCAAGGTGAACCCTTCGTGCTCCCTCGCCCTCGGCGGCGGCCTGGAGGAGGAGGCTGCTGGGCTCGAATAGCCGCCTGTTCCTGCCAAGGTACTTCCCCGCGTAGACGAGCCCCTCCCTGCCGAGTTTACGTTCCTCAAGTTCTCCTGTTAACGTGAACCGTTTACTGTCGATCATTACGATGTCGGGCCTGTACGTGGAGCCCACCTCTCTGAGGAACCTCTTCAGTAGCCTCAACGCTTCACCGCCTTTGCCACGAAGAAGCCCTGCGTCCCCTCGCCGGGCCAGAGCCTGCGGCACTTGGAGACCTCGTCGCTGAGGCGCTCACCGAACACGCTGGTCAGCGCCGGCTCACCAGGCCCCTCCACCTCCATGAGTGAGACGTCGTGGTTGTCGAGTAGCCACTGGACGTTTAGCTCGTTCTCCTCGGGTTCAAGCGAGCAGGTTGAATATACTAGTGTACCCCCGGGCTCCAGACGATTCATGGCCGTGGAGAGGAGAATCCGCTGGTACTCGGCGTTCCTCATCACGTCGCCAAGGCTTCGCCTGCCGAACCAGCCGCCGTCGGTCACGTAGTTGCCCGAGCATGGGGCGTCGAGGAGAACCTTGGTGAAAACCCCGAGCTCAAGCTCTGTCACGTCGCCGTAGTAGACGAGGCAGTTTTCGACACTACAGCGTTCTAGGTTGTTCTCAAGCGCGTATGCGCGCTCCCTGCTAACGTCAACTGCGTACAGGACGCCTCGGTTCCCCATGTAGGCGGCCATCTGAGTGGTCTTCCCGCCGGGCGCCGCGCACATGTCGAGGGCGACGTCTCCGGCTTTTGGCTTCAGTGCCTGAACGGGGAGCTGTGCCGCCGTCTCCTGCAGGCTGTAGAGGCCGAGGAGGTACTCGATGGAGGCGCCGAGGCTGAACCCCGTCTCCTCGACCGCGTAGCCGTGGTCGAGGTACGGTATCCTCCGCAGCTTGACGCCGAGTCCAGTCAGTGTCTCTACCAGCTCGGCGTCCCCTGTCTTGAGCGTGTTGACGCGGATGGCTTGGGGCGTGGACTCCTCGCCTGTGAGGCTGCGCCCCAGCTCGCGGTACCTGTCTAGGAAGAGCCGCCTGTTGGTTTCAGCAGTCAACCCGGCTAAGGTTCCTCTCCACGCCATATATAATTGTCCGAAGCCTTAAGCGCGGAGGCGACGAGATCGAGCCATGAAGCGTGTTAGGGCGAGGGAGATGGTGAAGCTCGGGGTGCTGCCCACTGGCAGGCACAACGCGATCACAGACGTCGAGGGCGTCGGCGTGGGACACGCAACGCTCATAGAGGGCGACTCTGTGAGGACGGGCGTCACCGCCATCGTCCCCCACCAGGGGAACCTGTACGAGGAGAAGGTGTCAGCCGCCGTGGACGTTCTCAACGGCTACGGCAAGTCGGTGGGGCTCACCCAGATCATGTTCGAGGGTAACATAGAGACGCCGGTGATGCTGACCGAGACGCTGAACACGTACAGGGTGGCCGATGCCGTCATAGACTACTGGGACCACGGCTACGGGTTCAGGCCCCGCAGCGTGAACTGCGTCGTGGGGGAGACCAACGGCGGCTTCCTCACGGACAACTTCGGCAGGCACGTCGGCAAGGAGATGGTGTTCAAGGCCATCGACGAAGCCCGCAGCGGCAAGGGTACGGGAGAAGTGCCAGAGGGGAACGTCGGAGGCGGGACGCCCATGTCCGGGTACGGCTTCAAAGGCGGGATAGGAACCGCTTCGAGGGCGGTAGGGGCGGCCACGGTCGGCGTCCTCGTGCAGCTTAACTGCGGCAGGAAGGACGACCTCGTTGTAGCGGGCGCCCCGGTCGGCAGGGAGGTCACGCTGCCGGATAAGCCGGGCGCCAGCCCCGGGAACAGCATAATGATGATAGTGGCCACCGACTTGGCCATGGATACGAGGCAGCTCTGGAAGACTGCGAAGAGGACGACGCTGGGGCTAGCGAGGACGGGCTCCTTCAGCAGCAACGGCAGCGGCGACTTCACAATAGCGTTCTCCACGGGGAGGCTGGCTCCGAGCGATTACGTTGGCTCCTTGCCTGAGCTAAAGAACGTTAAGGGGGACGGCATGTTGAGCCCAGTCTACAAGGCGACTGTGGAGGCCACCGAGGAGGCGATACTGAACGCCCTGTTCAAGGCCGAGACCATGACAGGTGTAGACGGCCACATCAGGTACGCGCTGCCGCTGGACCAGACCCGGGAGATACTGCGGAAGTACAGCGGAACCTGACGTTTCCACGCGCTGAATGCGTTCACATCTTATACTCCACCATCTTAGAACATCCCTTAGAAGCGTGGCGCCAGGATGAGGATCAGGGTCAAGGGAGCCAGCGAGCATAACCTCAAGAACGTGGATGCCGAGATCGGGGACGGCCTCACGGTGGTCACGGGCGTCAGCGGCTCCGGGAAGACCAGCCTCGTCTTCGACACCGTCTACCACGAGGCCCGGAGAAGGTTCCAGGAGGTGTTCGCCTTCGGCAGCCCCGGGCAGCGGCTCACCCCCGCCAAAGTAGAATCCATAACTGGCCTCGGCCCCGCCGTCGCCGTCGGGCAGAACCTCCTCAACAGGAACCCCAACTCGACCCTAGCCACCGCCTCTGGGCTGCACCCGTTCCTGAGGCTTCTATACGCCCGTTTCGGGGAACGGCAGTGCCCTCGGTGCGGTGAACGCCTACACGTGCACTCGCTGGACGAACTCGTTGAGAGGATACTTAGAGAGGTCGAAGACGGGAGCGGCATCCTCTACGCGCCCCTCGTCAGGGAGTCGGTGGGCAGCCACAGGACGCTGCTTGGGCTCCTCGGCAGGGAATTCGGGACAGACGACCTCGTAGTGGACGGGATGCCCTG
>JAFGTA010000229.1 GCA_016934355.1 Candidatus Bathyarchaeota archaeon
GACACCCACACGCCGTCCACCATAGGCTACAGGCTGGATGACGCGATGGCCGCGCTCAAGGAGGCGGGCTTCACTTCGCTGTCGACGTTCAAGGGACGCAGTAACAGCAAACACCCGCTGTAGCACCTAGCCCTCAGGTTTCTTAAACAACCTGAGCGCATCTTCCATTGATCGACTTGTCGGAGAAGCTGAGCGGGGTAATCGATGGATTCGACCTTGTCTCCTACTATGCAGGGATAAACATGGCTTTCGCGGAGGTGGTGGACGCCGGCTGCAAGAGGCTGGCCCTGAGCTCCCCCTACGACAAGGCCACCGCCGAGCTCATGAGGGAGCCCACCCGTCTGGCGGCCCAGGAGTACGGTGTGAAGATACTCGAGGAGGAGGACCTGCTGGTGACCCGGCTGTTCCCTCGGGACATAGCCACGGGGAAGACCGTCTTTCTCATAGCCCAAGACGAGGGAGTGCTCACCGAGTACGGTGGCCTCAAGGAGATGAAAAGGCGGAGCGACGCCCAAGCGAACCCAGACGAGGTCGAGAACGAGATCGCCTGGAGACTCGGCCACCTGCTGAGCTACAGCGACAAGAAGATAGAGGAACTGATCAAGAAAAACGGCTAGGGGCTCGGCCTGACACCGAGGGTCAGCTCGGCGTCGGTCACCGCTCCGTCCCTTATGATGTTCAGATTCAACGCGTCCCCAGGCTGCTTGTACCTCGAAACATAGAATATTAGGTCGTAGAAGCTGTTCATCGCCTTGCCGTCCGCGCCGATTATGACGTCGCCGCCGATGGTGATGAGGGTGCCGTCGATGGTGGCCTGTTCGTCGCCTCCCAGGACGCCGGCGGTGTCCGCAGGCCCACCCGGGGTCACGTTGATGACCAGCGTTCCCTTTGTGTCACCGTCAAGCCCCATGGCCTCGGCGATGTCGGGGCGCATCTCCCTTCCCTCGATCCCTATCCAGGGGTGCTGGTAGGAGCCGGTGTCGATGATGCTGTCTATCTCGCGCTTAAGGGTGTCGCTGGGCACCGCGAACCCGATGCCGCTGAACTGCCCGGTGTCGCTGAGTATCCAAGTGTTCACGCCGACGACCTCTCCCCGCAGGTTGAGGAGTGGGCCTCCGCTGTTACCGGGGTTTATCGCGGCGTCAGTCTGGATGACGTCCACTATTACGTAGTTTCCCGGGGCGGACGCCTGCCTCCCCACGGCGCTGACGATGCCCAAGGTCATGGTGTTGGCGAGGCCGAACGGGTTCCCTATGGCCACAACGGTTTCGCCGACCAGCAGTTCAGACGAGGTGCCGAGTCTTACCGGTTCGAGGCTGCCGGCGGGCCTGTCCACCTGAATAATGGCCATGTCGCTGTACGGGTCCCTGCCCACGAGCTCGGCCTCCACGATGGTGCCGTCGAGGAAGGTGACATCGATCCTCGTGGCGTCCTCGACGACGTGGTTGTTCGTGATGATCCTGCCCTCCTTGTCGAGGATGAAGCCGCTTCCCGTGCCTCCCCCTGTGGCTGTCCTGACTGTGATGAGTACGACGCTGTTACGCGTCCTGTTGTAGAGCTGCGTCAGGATCAGGCTGTCGGTGTCGGAGGTCTGATGCTGCCCGATCCTCACCTCCTCTTTGAGGCTGTTTATCTCGGCCTGGGCGCTGGAAAGCTGGAACCTCAGGTTATCCAGCTCGGTGTTGAGCGTAGAGATGTCTGACGAGCCAGACCCCCTGAAGAACGTGAAGTAGCTCACAACCCCCATGTTCAAGACCATGAATATGATGACGACTGCCCAGAGACGGTTATCACCGCCCGTGGACCTGTTCCTAGAACCGTAGAACCACTCGTCGCTCAAGCTTATCAACCCCTCAAAGGAAGTATAGGATAAAATCCTTTTTCCCAATTTACGCCCAGATCTGGTTAGTCCGCGAAGTGCCTGTACGTGCCTTCGGCCAGCTTTCTGCGGACCACCTCGAGGACCTCGGGCGGGGCCACCTTGAAGGTTGGCAGCTCGCTCTCGCCCTGCGGCGTCCTCGTGAGTGCGTCGTTCTTCCACATGGTAACCGCCTCCGTCATGAGGGTGCCTGCCATGACGAGGGTCTTCCAGCACAGCGTCTCGTAGGTGTCTCCCCTGTGGACGGGGATCACCCTCCTGGCGACGATGTCGCCGGTGTCGATGTCGGGGTCGATGAAGTGGCAGGTGCTGCCGATGGGGACGTCATAGTAGATTGACCACGCGGCCGACGCGGAGCCCCTGACCTCGGGCAGCAGGCCGGGGTGGCTGTTCAGCATCCCGTCCGGCGGTATCTGAAGTATCCTCTTCCTTAGGATTCGTGTGCCGCCCAGTACGCCGAGGTCTGGCTTGAGCTCCTCAAGCAGCTCCCTGCACTGCCGCTTGTTGTGGTGCGGTACCTTGTACCTTGGGACGTCCCTGCCTTCAAGCAGCTCATCGAACGTCGGCGCAATCCTGTACCCCTTGATCCTCTCGAGGAACTTCTCCCGCTCCTCATCGGCGATTGGGCCCGCCTCCTCTACCACCGCCATGGGTGTGTGCCCGGCCTCCATGAGCTGCATGAGCATCTCCCTGCCATAGGGGTGCTCCTCCAGCACCATGAAGACAAATTGTTTGCCAGCCATACCGGAGAAAGGGGCGGATGAGATAAGAGGGTTCCTAGAGCATTGCCTGCCCGAGAGCCTCGCCGCAGCCGCAGGTCCTCTCCTCGGGTATAAGCGGCAGGGCGCCCATGACGAGGGTCTTGAACTTGGCGCTGTTCGCGTACATCGTCTCCACAACCTCGTCGGACGACACCGGCTTGTCCGCCCAGACGTCGTAGTCAGTCACCATCGCGATGGAGACGTAGCATATCTCCGCCTCCCTCGCCAGCATGCACTCGGGGTACAGAGTCATACCGATGATGTCGCAGCCCCACTGCCTGAACAGCTTCGACTCGGCGCGTGTGCTGAACCTCGGCCCCTCGATGCAGACGTACGTACCAGTCGGGTGGACAGGGTACTTCAGCCCCTGCGCCTGCTCCACGAAGAAGTCGTGCAGCTGGGGGCAGATTGGGTCTGCCGCCGAGACGTGTGCGACGACGCCTCCCTCGTATAATGTGTCGAGGCGCTTCCGCGTCCTGTCGATGTACTGGTCGGTGATCACGAAGTCCCCCGGCTTGTAGTCCTCTCGGAGGCTGCCGCAGGCGCTGCTCGCCACGATGCGTTTAACGCCGAGCTGCTTCATGGCCCAGATGTTCGCCCTGTAGTTGATCTTGTGGGGAGGTATCTGGTGCCCCGCACCGTGCCGGGGCAGGAACGCTATGCTTCGGCCCTTGTAGGTGCCCAGGGTGACGAGGCTGCTCGGGGCGCCGTACGGGGTGTATACCTTGACCTCCCGTGCGTCCTCTATCATATCGGGGTCGTAGACGCCCGTGCCTCCTATGATGCCGATGTCGGCCTTCCAGTCGCCTATCATGGTATGTTCTAGGCGGTAAATACGATATATGTTTCACTGCTACGTTGTTCGATACTTTTAAGGATGCGCGGCGTCTCCGTGAGCAGGATACCTTTGGAGAAGTCGAGACACTACGCCGTCCTCCTGCTCGCCACAATCTGCGTTACCTACTTCGTGGAGAACTTCCTGCGGAGCGCGGCGGGCGCGTTGACGCCAATACTCATAGAGGAGCTGGGCATAAGCCACGGCGCCATGGGTCTCCTCATATCGGCGTACTTCTTCGTCTACGGCCTCATGCAGCTCCCCAGCGGGATACTCAGCGACACCTTCGGCGCCAAGAAGACGATCCTCGGCTTCACGGCGCTCACAGTCGTCGGCATATTCCTGTTCTGGGCCAGCAGAAGCTACACGTTCCTATTCGTGGCGCAGTTCCTCGTGGGGATAGGGTGCAGCACGTTCTACATCAACGCCGTAAAGCTCGTGTCCATCTGGTTCCCGCCCGAGAGGAAGGCGACGGCTATAGGCGTGCTCAGCGCATCAAGCGGCCTCGGTAACTTCGTTTCGTACATGGGTTTCCCCATCGCCATGGAGCGGCTGGGCGGCTGGAGGACCCTCTACTTCTGGATGAGCGTGGTCCTTGTCGTGAACTGGGTGATGAACCTCTTCATAATCAGCGAGAAGAACGGTCTACACGCTTCCACCCACTCCGCGAGAGGATCAATCATGAAGTCCGTCTCCGCGGTGTTTAGAGACAGGCGGATGTACCCGTTCCTCGCAGGCTACATACTGGCGAGCACCAGCTGGGTTTTCATGAACTGGATGCCCCAGTACCTCATAGACGCCAAGGGATTCACGTACTTCGAGGTAGGGCAGATAGCCAGCGTCGGAACCATCGCGGGGATACCCGGCTGCATCCTCGTCGCCGCCGTCTCAGACAGGCTCAGGAGAAGGAAGCTGCCCCTCATGGCATTTGCCGTTGCCTACTCGGGGCTTTTCGCCGTCTTCCTGTTCCTGCCCGCCGCGACACCACTCATCGCCTACATGGCGCTGAGCTTCCTGATGAGCTTCTGCGTCAGCTTCTGGGTGCTCTTCTTCAGCATGATACCTGAGACGCTTCCAGCCGAGACCTCAGCAATAGGGCTTGGCATCATGAACGGCGTGGGAACCATAGGATTCAGCGTGGTCGCGCCGCTGTACGGGGGCCTCGTCGACGTGACGGGGGGCTACATGCTGTCCAACCTCATGATACTCGGCGGAGCCCTAGCGATGCCCTTGATCTTCGGCCTCTTCATCAAGGAGTGCTACGGCAAGACGCCTGAGGAATGAGCTTTTATCCATCCTAGCATATAACCGTCTAATGTCCGCCGAGGAAACCATCAAGGCGCTGCCCAAGCTTGAGCAGCACGTCCACATAGTAGGCTCAACGCGGCCCGAGACTTTTCTATGGTTGATCCATGACAGTGGCGTTGACCTGCCGTACGAGACCGTCGAGGACCTGAAGCAGTTCTATAGCTACAAGGATTTCCCGCACTTCCTTGAGGTGTACAGCACCGTCAACGGCTCCATCACCAAGGAGAGCCACTACGAGCGGCTGACCTACGAGATGATGGAGTCACAGGCTGCGTGCAACGTGAGGCACGTGGAGGCCCTGTTCTCGGTGTACGACCACGTCGGAAGGGGCCTAGACTACGGGCTGATGGTGGATGCCATCAACCGCGGCATAAGGAGGGGCACCCGGGACCTAGGCGTGACGGGCACCATCCGCATCGACCTCGTCAGGAACTACGGCCCCGAGATAGGCA
>JAFGTA010000230.1 GCA_016934355.1 Candidatus Bathyarchaeota archaeon
CGACATCTGCGCGGTCAGCGCCTCAGCCCACCCGCTGGGCACGGCCTGGAAAAGTAGGTAGAAGGCGGTGAACGTCACGGCGTAGACCGCGAGGTCCCGCCCCGTGTACTTCGCCTCCATGCTGGACCATCTGCCGCGGCGTTATTGAAAGGTTGCTACCGGAGCCAGCCGTCGTAGACCCGTACGCCCTCGTCCTCAAGGACACCGCCTATGACCTCTGCGTCCGCCCCGTGCAGCTCGTACACCTTCTCGATGGGCACGTACCTGTACCCTCCTGGGATTAGGCTGGCGAACCTCTCGTAGGTCACGCCGTAGACGACGCGGCGGATGCCAGACGCGTATATGGCGGCGCCGCACATTAGGCACGGCGCGGTGCTCGCGTAGAGGGTGGACTCGCCCAGCTCTTCCCGGGTGAACCTTCTCTCCGCCTCCACGACGAGGTTCAGCTCGGCGTGCCTCGTGCTGTCCCTCTCCGTGTTCACTGTGTTCTCTGCCTCCAGCACCGCCTCGCCGCCGCGGACCAGCAGTGCCCCGAAGGGGTGGTTGCCTTTCCCGGCTGCGTTCAACGCCAGCTCGAAGCATCGTCTCATGTGGGGCTCATGTTCCGACAATGTCATCTGCCCCTCGTTGAGCCCGACGTTGACAGACCTATTGAATGTCGTCTAAAGAAGCCGTGTTCCGCCATCCTGCATCGCCTAGAAGTACGCTAAGAATCCCTTACAGGATGGATAAAAGCTCTACGCGGGCTACGGCCCCGTGTGTCCGCAGGCTGGGCACTTGTACTTTCTGCCGAAGAGCCTGCACTTCTCGCACCGCCAGAGGGTGACCGCCCCGCAGCTTGGGCACAGGAACTTCACCGCCTTCTCCTCGGGCGTTATCTTTCGTCCACAGCTAATACACGTAGCCATTTCGTAACACTCCCATAAGCCAATACAGTCTTATTTAAAGATTGACCGCGACGCCGCACAGCCGAGAAAGTGAACGCATAAGCTAGGAAGGGTCTGTGACCCGCCCCATGAACAGAACCAGGCCCGTGCCCCTGTCCTGGATCACGAAGATGAACGGATGATCCGCCCTGAACACCTCCAGCATGGGCGCAGACTCCTTCATGACAACGCCTGTGGCGGCGGCCGCCTCGGTCCCCTCCTCGTTCACGTCGACGTAAGCCTTGTGGATCACCTTGGAGATGAACAGCCCTCCGTCGGACATCCCGCTGAAGTCTGCTCCACCCGAGAAAGCCGTAGGCATACCCATCGCGATCAGGTCGTTCCCCATTTCGTACTCGGTCTCCAGCCTGAACTTGGGCAGGAATATGTTCATGTCGGTGCTTCTCAGCTCCGAGACCCACTCCCTATATCGCTCAAGAGTTAGGCCCCCCTCGAACGCTTGAATATCGTTACCCTTGGGCAGTACTATGATCATCGAGAGGTCGTTGCCCTTGTACGGCAGCTCCAGCACCTGGCAGCCCCCGGCGTCGGTGTAGTTGAACCGCTCCTCCCTCAGCCTCATCATGTCCGCCTCCACAGTCTCGGTAGCGGTCACGTGGAAGTCCGATTTACTCGTCTTCTCCTCGTCGAACTGCCTCACCCAATCCCCCTTGAAGTAGATGGCGTTGGTCAGTACGAGCCTAGCGCCAACCAGCGCCTCGGGTGAGAACAGGTCCTTGATCTTGTCGTTCGTCCTGTCCTCGACCCAGCCGTTGATGATGTCTGCAGCCTCCGCGGGGTCGCTATAGTCTAAGATGTTAGCCTCTCCGCCGTAGAAGTCCTTGACCGCGTCGACGTAGTCCTCCTTGAACGGGTAGCCGTCCTGCATCCACAGCGCGTTCGCGGTGTGAAGCGAGTAGAGCCTGTCCCTGCCGTTCAGGACGTTATAGACCTTGGCTGCCCCGGGCCTCCTGATCGAAGCGTCGTCGCTCCAGTGGAATACCATCTGCATCTCCTCCGCGGTCACGCCCCGTGCCCCCTCGTAGGTCATGGAGAGGGCGGTGGAGATGCTGTAAGGCGAGTAGAACACGTTGTCGCCGCCGACGCTGTATCTCCCGTAGAGGTCGAACGTGAACAGGTTGCTGGCGTCCACCGTGGACTGGACGGACTCGGCGGTAGCCATGCTGTCGTCCAGTACGGGGATGTTCACCTTGCCGATGACCTCGACGCCGGGGCCGGCGCTGTAGACGTAGCCTCCCACCCCTATTATGAGGAACAGGAAAGCCGTCACGACGTATATCACGCGCTTAAACATGTGCACCATGATACTCACCGCTGGTCTCGTTATAATACTACAGTTTAGAACACGCCTATACACACACCGTGGTTAAACAGGGAATCCGTTCAGCATTGCCCTAAAATCGAAAAAAAATGGTTGTAGCTGTGAACTCGGCTACTTCCAGTTGCCCAATGCCTTCCTTATGTCCAGTATCTTGCCTAGGTGGTAGGCGTTGTGCTCGATGATTATCGTGACCTCCCGCAGATACGTGTACTCGGTTGACCCAGGTATGATGGAGCACACGTCGATGCCCGGGTCCTCCACCATCCTGACAGCCTTGTCGAGGTCTTCGAAGAACCCGTTCACAGCCTTACTCCAGTCCTCGTCCGTCACCTTCATACCCGGTTTGGGCCAGAAGCCGTCAGGCCACTCGGGGGATTCCCAGACTGGCTCCAGCGCGTAGTACAGCAGGTCCTGCTGGCATATCCGCATGTGCTCCAGCTCCTCGTATACGGAGTGAAGTTCCTCCCTCGGCCTGACGTTCCGTAGCCCCGGCTTCACGCCTTCCAGCGCCTTCCTGAAGGGCACGAAGGCCTGTCCTCCCCTGAGGGATTTCACAAGGTGTTCCCTTAAAACGTCCATAAAATCAACTCGTCAGGTGATTCAAGTGTATGAGACGTTTTTATGTGTATACATCTCGGTAGATAATGTGTGAGAAGGAGTCTCACAGAGCCTGAACAGCTCAGGCACCGTTGCGTCGGTTTCGAACGTAAGGAGTCGTGACAGGTAATGAGCGTCCCACCTCTCGGAGAATTGTTAAAGACCGCCGAGGAGAAACTCGGGGTATCCCTGAACGGCAGCGTACAGGTATCGACCCACCATCTGATCGATGATGAGCTTCTGGGGAAGATGACAGCCATCGACCACGAAAAGTTCCGGGAGGACCTGTGGTACAGCGGCGAGGAGCTCAGGGAGAGGGTCGACAAGCCCGGCTTCTTCTGCCTCCTAGTCAGCCTCGACAGCGCCCCCATCGCGTACGACTTCGGCTACGACGACGCCGAGGAGGGCGTGTACTTCTCCGACACCTCGGCGACCATCGTGGAGAGGAGAGGGGTGGGCGCTGTGCTCGCCGTGCTGGAGCTCGTCTACCTTTACGAGAGCGGGTACAGGGCTGTGAAGTTCACCACGGAGGAGCTGGACCAGGCGGGCAGGCCCCTTCGTCTGATCTGGGAGAGGATGGGGTACAGGGTCGTGTCCTCCGATCCTGTTGAGGGGGTCACCATGATAATGGATGTTACGCGTGAGGCTGTCGCGGAAAGAGTCGAGAGATACGTTGTAGACAGGTAGGCTCAAGCCGAAACCACATGAAGTGTAAGGCACCGTTTTTTAGGATGGGTTAGAGTGTCCCCGACACCGGGTTCAGACGAGCCGGGGTGAGGACGCTGAGAAATGGATGT
Source organism: Candidatus Bathyarchaeota archaeon (assembly GCA_016934355.1). The sequence goes on from JAFGTA010000230.1 coordinate 3,663, forward strand.
AGATAGATCGGCGGCAGTGCACGGGTCGGGTATGATTTAATTATTTTGATGTCCTCTCCTTTACTGGTTATTCTATGGGTAAACTGAAGGGAACCAAGACGGAGAAGAACCTGCTTAAATCGTTCGCAGGTGAGAGCCAGGCCAGAACCAGGTACACCTACTGGGCTAGCGTGGCGAAGAAGGAGGGCTACGAGCAGATCGCGGCGATCTTCATGGAGACCGCGGAGAACGAGAAGGAGCACGCCAAGGTCTTCTTCAAGCACCTTGAGGGGGGCGAAGTGGAGATCACGGCCGAGTACCCAGCCGGGGTCATCGGCACCACTGCCGAGAACCTGCTCGCCGCCGCGGAGGGAGAGAAGATGGAGTGGGGGACGCTGTACCCCAACTTCGAGAAGACCGCGAAGGCGGAGGGGTTCAAGGAGATCGCGGAGTCCTTCGAGGAGATCGCTGAGGTCGAGGAGCAGCATGAGAAGAGGTACAGGAAGCTGCTGAAGAGGGTCAAGGAGGGCACAGTCTTCAAGAGGGACAAAGAAGTCTACTGGAAGTGCAGGAACTGCGGATACGTGCACCACGGCAAGGAGGCGCCCGAGTCGTGCCCAGCGTGCAAGCACCCCCAGGCGTTCTACGAGCTTCTAGCCGAGAACTACTGACCCTCAACCATTTTCCCACCATTTTTCATATTCTCAATCTGCTAAGAAAAACAGACCCGGATAGGTATCAGCTACCGTTAACTTCAGCGATTTTTTTTGGTTACCAGGCTGCGCCTTTGACTGTTCTTCACCGCTTCTCCCTGTCTATCCACTGCCTCACCTTCTCGACGCTCCTCGACCGCTTGGTGTGCTCGCAGTGGGAAGCGTAGAAAATCCCTCTCCGGGGATCATGCCATATGTCGATCCCCCGGTAGGTCTCCACCATGGAAGGATAACCGTCAGACTCAGATACTCTCGTACCCATGACGCTCACCTCAACATGGACAGCAGCTCACCGAGAGCCACACTGCCCACGCCCCGCAGCATCACGGACATGATGCCGGGGTTCATCAGCGCCTTCTTGATGACGCCCGACTGGAGATCCATGTCGCCGCCTGAGACCAGCTCCTCAAGACGGCTCTGTAGCCCCGACTCCTTGAGGCTCGCCATCAGTCTGTTGAACCGCTCGTCCCCCACCTTGTTCATGAGCCGCCTCGCAGCGTGCATGGTCCTCAGCTCACCGCCGTAGAGCCGCCGCCACCGCCTATCGTACTCGGAGAGCCGCCCCCAGCTGGCGTCGCCGCTAGTCAAAGCCTCGGCTGCCTCCTCCCCAGCTATCTGGGCGCATAGTCCGCCGATGACGACGCCTCCGCCGGTCGTGGCCTTGACCTGCCCAGCGGCGTCCCCCGTCAGCAGAAGGCCGTTGTACGTTGTCTTGTCCACCGGTGGGCCCGTGCATATCAGCCCCGAGCCGACGCGGGGCGGCTCGCCTATACCAAACCGTTTCTTGATGAACGCTCTGAGGCTCTCGTAACCGTCGCCTCCCGAGGTCCCAAGCCCGCAGCGCACCCTGTTCCCGTCGATGGGGATGACCCACGCAAAGAACCCCTTGGCCAGCTCCTCGCTGAACCAAAGCTCGACCATCTCAGGGTCCACCTCGACGCCTTCGAGCACCGTGTTGTACCCCATGACGAAGCCCTTCTGATGTGTCTCTATGCCGCTGCGGCCTAGAAGCCTCCCGCCTGGTCCCTCAGCGTCCACCACTAGCCACGACTTGACGCCGGCGCCGTCGACAACGACGCCCATGCAGCTCCCCTC
>JAFGTA010000032.1 GCA_016934355.1 Candidatus Bathyarchaeota archaeon
ACCATGATGGTGGGGGGCTTTACCGCCAGGTTGGGCTCCAGTATCACCTGCAGTGCCTCCCGGTCCTTGCTGGGCCGAGCCAGCGCGTCCGCGTACGCCATGCCTACGGGTCCGTCCACGGTGCCTATGAGGAGGTCGATGTGGGCGACCTCGTTGCTGTCGGGGTCCACCAGCGCCTCTCCTGTCCTTAGGCAGAACTGCTCGATGAGTTTCGGCGTGACGTCCACCGCGGCGAACCTCTCGGTCACCGGCTTCTCGGGCAACTTGAAGGTGATATCCTTCTTCTTGATCAGCTCCAGCTTCTCCAGCTCCACCCTGAACTCCTCGCGCAGCTCCCAGCTCACCACGTCCCCCAGCACGATGGGACGCCTCGTGGTGCCCACCTTCTGCCCCATGTAGTTGAGGCAGACCTTGGGGCCGAGGGCTCCCGTGGCGACGATGTGTCTGGTGAACTTCTGCAGCCTGCGCTGTACCTTACGCGCCTCGTCCAGCTTCCCGGCCTTGAACTTCCCGTATAGGTCGAGCCAGTAGGGGGCGACGACGTTGGCGGAGGCGAGAATCATGCCTTTGCACCCGGCTGCGAGGGCGGCAAGGACCACCTCGTCCCAGCCGACGACGACGTCTATCTTGTCGCCGACCTTCTCAAGCACCGACATGAGGTACTTGAGGTCGCCGCTGCTGTCCTTCATGGCGCGGATGGTGCTGCACTCGTCCACGAGGTCCTCGACCACCGGCCACGGGATGTACTGGTTGGTGGCGACGGGGATGTTGTAGAGCACCATGGGTATGTCCACGGCGCCCGCTATGGTGACGTAGTGGTCGTAGATGCCCTTGCCGCCCTTGGGCTTCATGTAGTAGGGGTTGACTATGATGGCGGCGTCGGCGCCCACATCAAGGGCGTGCTTGGTGGCGTCGATGACCAGCTTGGTCGCCGTGTCTCCTGTGCCGGCGATTACGGGTATCCTGCCGTTCACCTGGTCGACGCAGACCTCGATGACCTTCGCCCTCTCAGCCTGTGTCATGAGGCTGAACTCGCCTGTGGTGCCGCAGGGCACTATGCCCGTGATGCCCTGCCCTATGAGCCAGTCGACGAGGCTGCGGAAAGCGGGCTCGTCGAACTCCTCTTTTTTGTCGAAGGGCGTGACCACCGCTGGTAGCACGCCCTCAAGCTTGAAACCTGACATCTCAGACTGAGTAACGTTTTCATTACTATAAGACTACCGTCAGGCTTCATCCGAATAATTCGACGCGGGTGGGCTCGGCATGTGTTAAATTGAGGCGTGACGTAAGTGTTGTGTTGATGAAATTTGATTGAGGTTGACATTCCTCACCACAGCTGGTATGAAGACGACCGCCTGACCCTCACGTTCCCGGACGGCTGGAAGGTGCACAGGTGCAGCGTCGCCTCCGAGGGCGCCAAGGCGCTGTCCCCGCAGCAGATCAAGGAGGCAATACACAGCCCCATAGGCCAGAAGCCGCTGACCAGGCTCGCGGAGAACGCCGAGGAGGCTGTAATCATCTTCGACGACATGACGAGGCCCACCAAGACGTATCAGTACGCGCCGGTCATACTGGAGACCCTCCGCAAGGCGGGGCTCCCCGAGGAGAACATCAGGTTCATCATCGCCCCAGGAACCCACGGCACCTATGGCCGCAGGGACTTCGTGAAGAAGCTGGGCGACAAGATAGTCTCGGAGTACCAGGTCTACAACCACAACCCCTATGAGATGCTGGACTACCTGGGTGACACCAAGTATGGTTGCCCGGTCTGGGTGAACAGCGAGGTGATGGACTGCGACCTCAAGATCGGCGTGGGCACCGTACTGTTCCACAGGCTCGCGGGGCTCAGCGGCGGCGGCAAGCTCATCAGCCCGGGCGTCGCGGGCGTCGAGACCATCAGGTTCAACCACGGCGAGGTGGGCGGCTTCGGCCCGGGGCGTACCCCCCACAAGTCAACGGGCTACCTGAAGAACGACATGAACAAGTTGAGGCTGGACGCCGAAGCGGCGGCGAGGATGGCTGGGCTCGACTTCAAGATAGATACGGTGCTGAACCTGAGCAGGGACCCAATCGAGCTGTACGCTGGTGACTTCGTGGAGACACAGAGGAAGGCCGCGGCGGGGGCCAAGAGGTGGCACAAGACCGAGAGCGTCGAGTCTGACATCGTGGTTGTGGGCAGCTACATGAGAGAAAACGAGCCGTACCTCGGGATGTGGCCCGCCCTGAACAGCGTCAGGGAGGGAGGCACCATCGTGCTGGTCAACGACTGCCCCGACGGCGACATAAACCACTGGCTATTCAACCGCCACGGCAAGAACGTGGGGGCGAGCCTGTGGAACCCGGTGGTTCGCCCGGTGCCTAAGAAGTGCAGGCTCATCATCTACGGGGATTACCCGCTGCAGAGCTTCCTCATGAGGTATGAGCCGGAAACGGTGAAGTGGATAAGGCGGTGGGGCGAGGTGGTGGAGGAGCTCAGGAACTACCATAACCCGGGTTCGAGAGTAGCCGTTATACCTGACGGGACGTCATGCATACCCAGCAAGGCTTTGGAGGCTTAAAGATGAAGAAGGCGATTCAGCTGGACGAGAAGGACAACGTGGCGACCGTCACCGACGACGTGTCCAAGGGCGAGCAGGTCGAGGTGCTGAGCCCCATGGGTGAGGTCATCCTAGACGCGAAGCCGGTGGAGCCCATAGAGTTCGGGCACAAGCTCGCGCTGCGAAAGTTCACGAAAGGCGAGCAGGTAGTCAAGTACGGCGAAGTCATCGGGGTGGCGTCCCGGCCCATCGAGGTGGGCGAGTGGGTGCACACCCACAACGCGGAGTCGGGGCGGCTCCCCACCAGCAAGCTGGAGGCACAGGCATGACAGAGTTCTACGGTTACCAGCGGGAAGACGGCGAAATAGGCGTAAGGAACCACCTACTGGTCATCGCGCCAATCGACTGCAGCTACGAGCCCGCGAAGCAGGTGGCCGCCCAAGTCGAGGGCGCAGTGGCGGTGACCCAGTACCACGGCTGCAGGGCCGATGAGATGCTTGTGAACGCCCTCGTGGGCACGGGTAGGAACCCCAACGTCGCTGGGATACTGCTGTTCGGCCTCGGCTGCGAGGTGCTAACCAACGACATCCTCATGGAGGGGATCAAGGACACGGGTAAGCCCATCGAGAGCATCGTAATCCAGGAGGACGGCGGCACCATAAAGTCCATGGAGAAGGGCGTCAGGGCCCTTCAGAGGATGGCCCAGTACGTGGGCGAGCTCAGAAAGGAGCCTTTCCCCCTCAGCGAGCTGACCCTCGCCGTGGAGTGCGGGGGCAGCGACGCCACCAGCGGCCTCGCCGCCAACCCGGCGGTGGGCGTTGCAGCGGACAGGCTCATCGAGGAGGGGGGCACGGTGATCTTCAGCGAGCCCCAGGAGATGATAGGCACCCAGCACATGTTGGCGAGGCGCGCCGTCAGCGAGAATGTGGCTAACGACATCTACGAGATGATAGAGAAGCAGGAGAAGAGGCTCAGCGCCATGGGGGTGGACAGCAGGTACATGAGCAAGGGAAACGTGGACGGCGGGCTCACCACAATCGAGGAGAAGAGCCTCGGCGCAATCCGTAAGGGCGGCACCAAGCCCATCCAGGGGGTGCTCTGGAACACGTGGGACAGCTTCGACCTCCCGGACGAGCCGGGCCTCTACCTTCAGGACGGCACCGGCTGGGACGTGCCCAGCGTCACCCACATGGTGGCGGCCGGCGCCCAGGTGGTCTGCTTCACAAGCGGCCGCGGAAGCACCACGGGCCACGCGGTGGCGCCCGTCATCAAGATAACGGGGAACCCCAAGACCTACGGTAACCTGGGCGACAACATCGACATCAACGCTGGCACCATTCTGGACGGCAGCGAAAGCCTGAACAGCGTGGGGCGCCGCATCTTCGACGAGGTGATCTCGGTGGCCAGCGGCAAGAAGACCAAGGCTGAGGCGTTGGGCTTCAAGGACTACGTGGTGTTCGGCAGGGACAGGGCTTCCGAGAGGCTGCTGGGTCACTGCTGAGCCCCCGTATTACTTATATACTACCTATTTCCTACCAACTATGAGTGTCCATGGTTCAGAAGATATCCATATCCATCTCCGAGGAGCTCGACAGGACGCTGAGCAACCTGGCAAAGGAGAACCGGATATCCAAGAGCAGGCTCATAGAGAACTACCTCAGGGAGAACCCCAAGGTCATCACAGAGCTCATCACCAGAGGAGACACCTGCTCGCTGTGCCACACAAAGATCGGCAAGGACGAGGTCAAGGTCAACACGCCGAGGTACGGCGTGCTGTGCCTGAGCTGCTGGACTGAGAAACAGGGAGAACTATTCGAAGAACATCCATTACACGTGGACAGGGGCTAACTCGGCACCCTGAATATGAGGGTCTTGCAGCCCTCTCCCCAGTGGGGGTCGTCGTAGGATAGAACCTCCTCCCAGCCGAGGGCAGCGAAGAACGGCGCCACATCGCCGACGGCCTCGCAGCACATTATCACTATTCCTCTTTCGCGGCAGGTCAGTAGGATGAACTCCATCAGCTTGGCGCCGTAGCCCTTCCCGGTGTGCCCTTCCGCGACGCCGACGCGGCTCAGGTACAGCGTGTCGTGGACGTTGGTGAAGCTGCGGACGTGGAAGCTCACGAGGCCCAGGACTTCCTCGTCGTCTGTTAGCACGTAGGTCTCGTACCCTTTCTCCCTGTCGCGGCGCAGGTAGTGATGGAGTGTGATCATTTTCCCGTCGATGTCCGTGTCGAAGGATGCGACGCCTGTGCGGAACTCCTTTCCGCGGTCGTCTTCACGGAGTCTCCTTGTTTCTATGAGGCTTCGCCCCTGTCTCCCACGTCTGAGATGAGCCGTGCCGTGATAATAAACAGGATGATCCTTACAGTCTTCTCTGTAAACGGTTAAACGTCTCTAAAACTAGTAGAGACTGCCATGCATTATTTCGTTCAGGCATACGAGGAGTTGGTCTCAGCTATCTTCGCGGCTATGAAAGGGCTCAACACGGAGGAGGTCGAGTCCCTCATGTCGGCTCTTCTGGAGACGCGTGAAAGCGGCAGCAAGGTTCTGGTGGTGGGCGCCGGCAGGAGCGGCCTCGTGGGCAAGGCGTTCGCGATGCGGCTCATGCACCTCGGTTTCCGGGTCTACGTGCTGGGGGAGACCATCAACCCGTACATGGGGGAGGGCGACCTGGTCATCGTCATATCGGGCAGCGGAAAGACCACTGTCCCCCTAGCCGCGGCTACGATGGCGAAGCGCCTCGGGGCTAGGGTGGTCGCGATCACGAGTCAGGAGAGGTCGCCTCTCGCCCTGAACGCCGACTTGGTCGTCGACATTCCGGGGAGGGACGAGATCGCTGACATGGACGAGTATCATAGTAGGCAGATGCTTGGGATGCATGAGAGCCTGGCCCCCATGGGGACGCTGTTCGAGGACACCGTGATGGTGTTTCTGGACTCGCTGATAGCCGAGTTGATGAACAGGCTGGGGCTCAGCGAGGACTCTATGAGGAGGCATCACGCGACGATAGAGTAGGGGCCGCTACATCTCGGCGAGGACTACGTCGTCGTACTCTTTCTCCAGGAGGTACTTGTGGCGGAGCTCCTCCTTGGCGAAGTTGTTGAACATCTTCCCGAGCTCGGTGTCGCTGAACTTTCTCGCGACCTGTACGTAGAAGTCGTGGGTCGTCTTCTCCCGCTGTGCCGCGTAGATGAGTATCTGCGGGTAGTCGGCCTGGGGGTCGAGGGGTACCTTGACCAGCTTGTCCGTTATCTTGAGGTCTGGGATGTTCTCCTTGAGGGTCCGCATCTTGACGTTCTTAGGGTCCTTGAGGCCCTGGAGGAAGTATTCGCGGTGCCGCTTCTCGTCTGAGGCGAGCTCTGTGAGCAGCTTCTTGGCCCCCGGGTACGTCGACTTCTCGGCGGTCTCGGTGTACAGGGTGTATGATTCGAGCTCCATCTCGGCGCCTACCTTGAGCGCCTTCTCGATGGTCCAGTTCTCGATATTCATGGTTATCCTGTTTTCTCAGCCCGCGGGGCAATATAAGGCTAAGGATAACGCGTATATGCAGCCGCCCGCGATTGTGTTGATATGAAGCCCACCGGCAGCGTCAACGTGGAGATCATCGCCACGGGGGACGAGTTGATCTACGGCAGGATATTGGACACGAACAGTCACTGGATCGCTCAGCGGGTGGCGGAGCTGGGCGCCAGGCTCAGGAGGATCACGACCATCGGCGACGAGCCTGAGCTCATCGCGGAGACCCTGCACGACGCGCTGAAGAGGGACGCCCACTTCATCATTTTCTCGGGCGGCCTCGGCCCCAGCGAGGACGACAAGACTGTGGACAGCATCGGCTTGGCGCTGGGTAAGGGTACTGTCGTCGACGAGGAGGGGGCCCGGAAGATCGAGGCAGTGTACAGGAAGCGGGGCATAGTCGACAAGCCGTCTATTGTTCGTGGGCGGAGGATGGCGAGGATTCTGGAGGACAGCTGCGCGATGCAGAACCCTGTGGGTTTCTCGGTGGGGATGGCGGTGGATGTCGGCGGTAAGACGGTCTGCACGTTGCCGGGTGTACCGGCTGAGATGAAGGGC
>JAFGTA010000033.1 GCA_016934355.1 Candidatus Bathyarchaeota archaeon
GGCGTAGGTGCCTGAGCTGAAGCCATAGACCGTCTCCTCGCCGTCCACGGTCATCGCCCTTACGTTGCTTGGGAACTGGAGGTTCAGCACGCCTCCGGTGAGTGTCTCCAGCCCTCCCTCGCCCATTGCGTGGCTCAGCACCGCCCTTGAGCCGCCGCTCACAAGGTGGTCTAGGTGCCGTGGCGTCACCGGGATAATCTTGCTGTCTCCAGTGGTTCCCCTAGTCATGACCCAGGTGATGGGCTTCTCGGCAAGCAGCGCTTCATGGTCTCCGTCCCTCACACGTTCAATCCATGGCTCTAGGTCGCTGTACTTGGCTACGGGAAGCTCTTCATACCTCTGACCGTACTCGGTCTTCGCGTAGTCGTCCAGCAGCGACTCGTACAGCGTCTCTTGGGCGTTGGCGGGGTTCTCTAGGCTGATTCGCCAGTCGTCTAGGTTCCTCTTGACACGCTGAAGGGCCTGCTCAAACATCGTTTAGCCATACACTTACGGCTCTTATCCGGTTTATGATTTAGCTTAATTACCCCAATGTCTCTACATGATGCATGAAACGACAGTTCGTTCTCACTGTAGCCGAGTCCAAGAGGCTTATAGCCAAGGCCGTCGCGGCCCTTCCTGAGGTGCAGCGGGCCATGAAGGAAGGTAAGGTCGTGGTGGCCACGGGCACCACCAACGCCTATGTCCTGGAGGAGCTCTGGGGCAAGAAGATCGATAAACGATGCTACCGGAGCGGCATAACTACACCGGACGAGCCTGAGAGGAGCCCCGAGCCTCAGGGCGAGAAGATACCTGATGTGGTCTTCGTTAAAGGCAAGGTAGAGCCCAAGTACAACCGGGTTAACGCCGTCCTGGACATGGGGAAGGGCGATGTCTACATCAAGGGGGCCAACGCCCTCAACTACGAGGACTACCTCGCGGGGGTTCTCATCGGCGGAATGGACGGGGCGACCGTGGGGAACACCATAGGCCACATCATAGGCAAACAGATACATCTCATAATCCCCGTAGGCCTGGAGAAGCTGACATACGAGGACATCAACGAGCTTCACCTCCTCGCCTCCGAGGAAGACTATGAGGGTCCGAGGATGTGGCCCATCACCGGCACCATAATCACCGAGATAGAGGCCTTGGCCATACTGGCCGAGGTGGACGCGTACCTATACTCCGCGGGGGGCATAGCAGGCGCCGAGGGCGCCGTCAGAATACTCGTTGAAGGCACAGACGAGGAAGTCGAGGAGGCCCTGAAGCTGATAAAATCCATCAAGGGGGAACCCCGCTACCTCCTCTAGGCGCGCAACCATGCTCCACAGGACCCAAACTTTTTTATCAACATTTGGCATCGACTTAGACCCCGCCCTAGACGAGCAGCAGCTGATAGACGAGGACATCATAGACAAACTCATTGATTTCTCCGGGGTTTGTGGCGACGACGTGGTCCTTGAGATCGGCCCCGGGGTCGGGAACATTACTGAGGGTCTCCTACGGCGTGCGAAGGCTGTCACATGTATCGAGAAGAACCCCAAGTATATTCTCGTCCTCAGGGAGCGTTTCAAACACTATCCCCAACTCGAAATCGTCCTCGGGGACGCCCTCCACGAGAAGCTGCCAAGCTCCGACAGGCTGGTCTCCAACCTGCCCTACATGATATGTGAAGCCCTCCTCCAGAGATTGTTTAGGATGGACCTTAAGTCGGCTGCCTTGATAGTGCCCAGAGGCTTCGCCAAGATACTTGAAGCCAAGACAGGCGAACCAGAATACTCGAAGTTGTCATTACAGGCACATCTGTTCTACGACTCAGAGATCTACATGGAGGTGCCGCCGTCCGCATACCTTCCTGAGCCGAAGACCGAGACCTGCATAATATCCCTAGTCCCCAAAGCATCGTCGATGGTTGCGGATGAAGCACTCAAGCAGTTTTTAATGCAGAGTGACAAACTCGTCAAGAACGCGTTGAGGGAGGCCCTGATACGGGTCGAGATGTGTGACACCAAGAGGCAGTCCGTCTCGTTTATCGCCGAGTCAGACATCCCTTCCAGAACTCTTGGTAGAAGAGTTTCACGACTTTCCCTGATGGAGATCAAGTCGCTGGGAAACTGGCTCAGGACATTGGCTGATTGACTCGGTTAACCCTATATTGTGAGTGAATGCCGAGTATGGGAATAACCTGCGGTGTCTCTTTGGGGCTGAGGAAAAGGTTTAACGACATCTTCTATAGCTACTGGATACCTCTGGGCACCTTCCTGCTGTATGGCTTTCAGAGGTAAGCTCTCCGGCTGTGAACGCTTCGCAACCATATCTTGCGCCATGGTTTCCTTCCGCATGATCGGCAACGTCGTAGGCCCAGTCTTCGTAGGCTACGTGTTCGATGTCACCGGAAGCTACAGGTTCGCGGTTCAGGTGTTCGTTTTGCTTGCCTTGCTCTCGGGTCTATTCTTCTATCTGGTTAAAGGCGAGTCATAACCTGTTTTTCAAAACACAGATATACTATGTGCTAGCACTGATTTCTTGGTTAAGATGAAGGCCTATGTTCTTCTGAACGCTGAGCTTGGGCAGGAAGCCTCCATCATCGACGCCCTCAAAGGCGTCAAGGAGATCATTACCATATACAGTCTCTACGGTATCTATGATCTCATCATCGAGATGGAGGCCGACTCCATGGACAGGGTCAAGGAGGTCGTGTTCAACAACGTCCGGCGCCTCGATCACGTGAAGAGCACAATTACGTTGCTCACCTACGGAGACCCAGTGATAAACGAGTAACCACACCCCACCTCTTTCAGGTTACAGTAAAACAAAATATTCTGCCATTTGAACCACAATTGAGGACCAGA
>JAFGTA010000002.1 GCA_016934355.1 Candidatus Bathyarchaeota archaeon
AGCGCCACGAGTCGCCGAGGGGCGTGAAGCCCCCGTAGTCCCTGTAGAGGCTGGGGGAGAACCTTGTCGCCAGCAGCATGAGCCCCGAGTCCCTCAGTGGAGGGCATTCGACGACCGCCTCTACCAGCCGTTTACCGTACCCGTGTCCGCGGTGCTCAGGGTCGATGAAGACGTCGCAAAGCCATGAGAAAGTCGTGTAGTCTGTTACTACCCGCGCGAACCCTATCTGTTCACCATCCTTGTAGGCGCCGAAGCAGAGGGAGTTCTCGATGGATTTCTTCACCTGCTCCATTGTGCGGCTCCGCGCCCAGTGGGATTCGCCGGAGAGGAAGCGGTGGATATACTCGATGTCCAGCCTGCCCTTGTCCGTATCGATGACCAGATCGGGTTCAGATGCCATAACTGAACCACGCCGCGTTAGGGTAAGGGTTTTTCTAGGCGCAGGGCGCCACGGGTTTTCAGCTTTAAATGCCTTTAGGGTATAGGACGATCGTATTCAGTCTGAGGGATGGGGTTGACCGAGAAGTATGTACTGGCTCTGGACGAGGGGACCACCAGCGCCAGAGCCATCGTGTTCGACGAGGCGGCGAAGATAAGGGGCGTGGGGCAGTCGCCGTTCAGGCAGCTCTACCCTGCGCCGGGGTGGGTGGAGCAGAACCCAGAGACGATCTGGGAGGCGCAGGTGAAGAGCGTGAGAGCCGCGTTGAAGGCTGCCAAGCTTCAGCCCGGCGATCTCTCCGCCGTCGGCGTGACGAACCAGAGGGAGACCACGATACTCTGGGACAGACGCACCGGGAAGCCCATCCACAACGCCATCGTCTGGCAGTGCAGGAGGACCGCCGACGCCGTGGAGACGCTGAAGCGGAACTACGGCTCCCTGTTCAAGGAGAGGACGGGGCTGATCCCAGACTCCTATTTCTCCGGACCCAAGGTCGCGTGGATACTGGAAAACGTGCAGGGTGCGAGAGAACAGGCGGAGCGAGGAGACATACTCTTCGGCACCGTCGACACGTATCTGATCCACAGGCTGACCGGGGGCAGGGTCCACGCCACGGACTGCTCCAACGCGTCGAGGACCCTGATGTTCGACATACGCAGCCTCAGGTGGGACGACGAGCTCCTAGAGATACTGGGCATCCCGGAGCACATGCTGCCCGAGGTGAAGCCTTCGAGCTGCGTCATCGGGTACACCGACCCCGGTGTCTTCGGCGCCAGCATCCCAGTGGCGGGCGTCGCCGGGGACCAGCAGGCTGCCCTCTTCGGGCACGCCGCCTTCGCTGAAGGCGAGTCCAAGTGCACCTACGGCACGGGCAACTTCCTCCTCATGAACACCGGGCACAAGCCCGTCCACTCCGAGAAGCTCCTCGCCACGGTGGCGTGGGGCTTGGGCGGCGACACCGTCTACGCCCTGGAGGGCAGCGTCTTCGTCACTGGGGCAGCCGTCCAGTGGCTCAGGGACGAGCTGAGGGTCATCGACGACGCAGACGAGTCCGAGGCGCTTGCGATGAGCCTCGAAGGCAACGAAGGCGTCTACTTCGTGCCAGCGCTCACCGGGCTCGGCGCCCCGTACTGGAACCAGTACGCGAGGGGCCTGATCACCGGGTTAACCCGGGGCACCGGTAGAGCCCACATCGCGAGGGCCGCATTAGAGGCTGTGGCCTACCTGACACGTGACGTCGTCGAGGCCATGGAGAGGGACAGCGGGCTACGCATCGGGGAGCTGAGGGTTGACGGCGGAGCCACCAGGAACGGGTTCCTCATGCAATTCCAGGCGGACATCCTCGGCGCCAAGGTGCTGAGGCCACGTGAGATCGAGGCCACCGCAAAGGGCGCCGCGTTCCTGGCGGGGCTCGCGGCCGACGTCTGGGGTAGCCCGGAGGAGTTGAGGGCGCTTCATGGGGAGGTCGACGAGTTCAGCCCCGCGATGAGCGGTGAGGCGAGGGAGAGGCTGTACCGGGGCTGGGGTGTCGCCGTGGGGAAAGCCCTTTCAAACCAGGCGGGAGACATTGGAGTCAGGTGAGTAAGGTGGCTGAAGTGTCTTGGGTCTCGTTTGACCTGCTCAGGCCGTTCGTGAGGGACGTGTTCAGAGGCATCGGCGTACCGGACGGGGACGCAGATATATGCAGGGACGTGCTTCTGGACGCCGACCTCAAGGGTCTGGACACCCACGGCGTCAACAGGCTGAAGCCCGTCTACTACGACAGGGTGAAGGCGGGGCTCCAGAAGCCGTTGACTCGCCTCGACGTGGTCAGGGAGGGACCCACCACCGCGGTGGTCGACGCCAACAACGGGATGGGCATGGTCGCAGCAAAGAAGTCGATGGACCTCTGCATCACGAAGGCGAAGAAGCTGGGGATGGGCATGGTCGCCGTTCGCAACTCGACGCACTTCGGTATAGCAGGGTACTACGCCGAGATGGCGGCCAAGGAGGGGCTGATAGGGATATGCGGCACCAACGCCCGGCCCAGCATCGCCCCGACGTTCGGTGTTGAGCCTATGCTGGGCACCAACCCCCTCACCTTCGCGATGCCCACCGACGAGGAGTTCCCGTTCAGCCTCGACTGCGCCACCTCCATAATCCAGAGGGGCAAGGTGGAGCTCTACGCGCGGGAGGGAAAAAAGCTGCCGCCGGGACTAGTAATCACCCGCGACGGCTCCACCAAGACCGACCCGGACGAGGTGCTCAGCGACCTCCTCTCGGGGGAGGCCGCGCTGCTGCCCCTCGGAGGCGCAGGCGAGGACACGGCGGGCTACAAGGGATACGGCTACGCGACGGTGGTCGAGATTCTGTCGGCCGCCCTACAGTCAGGGTTCTTCCTCAAGGGGATAACCGGAGTCAACCTGGGCCACTTCTTCATAGCCGTCGACGTGTCGGCGTTCACCGAGCTCGACGAGTTCAGGCACACGACGGGTGAGATACTACGCTCCTTAAGATCTGCCGAGAAGGCGCCCGGGGCGGAGCGCATCTACACCGCAGGCGAGAAGGAGTACCTGACTTCGCTTGAGCGGAGGGTGAAGGGGGTCCCCGTGAACCGGGGGGTCCAGCTTGAGCTTACCGAGATGAGGGGCGAGCTCGGCTTAACCTCGTACCGTTTCCCCTTCGAGTAGGCGGCGCCGCGAAAATGTTATCCGGGTACAAGCTCAATCTCATCTGAGTCTTATGAAGAAACCAAGGTTCGACGGCATATTCTGCCTCCCAGTCACCCCGTTCAAAAACGACGAGGTGGACGAGGAGGGGCTGCGTAAGGTCGTCGAGGTCATCGTCCGCGACGGCGCAGACGGCCTGGTGCCGACCGGCGCCACAGGCGAGTTCCCGTACCTGCTCCACGACGAGAGGAAAAAGGTGTGGGAGATAACGCTGGACGTGGCGAACGGCAAGATACCTGTCACAGCTGGCACCGGCGCTCTGAGCACCAAGGAGTCGATCCAGTTCACGCAGGAGGCGCTGGACGTGGGCTGCGACGGCGTGCTGCTGAGCCACCCTATGCTGTTGCCGTCCAGCGACGAGGAGACCTACGGCCACTTCGCGGCTGTTGCGTCGCGGGTTGACATACCCATCATCCTGTATAACAACCCGGCATTCGGGAGAACCATGTCGCCCAGCGTCGTCGAGAGGCTGGCCGAGGAGTTCGACAACGTCGTCAGCTACAAGGAGGACGACTTCTTTCACCTCAGGTTCGCCGAGATCATAAGGAAGAACAGGAAAAACATCACCCTCTTCACTGGCAGCCCGTCTGCGTACCTCAGCTTCCTCACCCATGGGGGACACGGCGCACTCATAGCGGAGTTCCAGTCGTTCCCACACCTCATGAAGGGAGTGAAGGAGAGCTACGAGAAGGGTGACCACGAGAAGGCTCTGTACTACCATGAGCGGATCGTGGAGATGTTCAACGTGATCAACAAGTACTTCGTGGGCGCCAGCTTCTGGGGCAGGTACAAGGCCATCTGGAGGCTCAGGGGACTCGACATCGAGTACGACGTCAGGGCGCCGTGCTCGCCTGTGAGGCCTGAGCAGCTGGAGAAGGCCAAGCCAGAGTTCATGAAGCTCGACGTCACAGACAGCTGGTACGTATAGCACCTCAAACCATTTTTTCTCGTATCTTAAAATTATGATTTTCTTCGACTACACCTAGAAATATCATAAAAAGTTAAAACAAAAAACATTGCATCAGTATCATGGTCTCCGGCACCGAGGAGCAGACAGAGAAGAAGCCATCCGGGTTCGCCTTGGAGCTGGAGGGGAAGAGCTCAGTGCTGCACACCCTCGACTGCCCAGAGTACGTCGAGAAGACCCTGAACGGCACTGTTAAGGAGGGCTGGCACTACCCGTTCGAGACATATGAGGACGCCTTCACCTTCGGCTCCAACCTTGAGGGTAGGTCGTACCCCAAGGTATGCGGGAAATGCAGGCCGTGGCAATACGCGGAGAGAAAGACCGAGGCCAACTCAAGCTTCACGGTGAGGGACACCACAATCGACAGCTGCTTCACCTGCATAAAGTCGTGGCTGATAGGCATCGGCGCGAGTATACAGGAAGAACATGAACCGAGGAAAATCAAGGCGAAAACGAGGTCTCAGTCGACTTATGGTATGGAGTACTCCAGGGAGCTTGCTGAGTTTGAGCTAGACCAAGTACGCGGCGACACGCTGGTGAAGCTGCGGCTCTGGATGGAGTCATCCACTTCAACACCGTACGCGGCGTCCCTCGGCGTTATGAACACCAGAGTCGGGCAGGTGAAGAAGGAGCTCACCGAGTTCATCAAGGAGTCGACCAAGGAGTTCGACAGGGAGACCGTCTACACTATACGGGACGCCTTTAACAACCTGAGGAAGCCGAGGCCGCTGTTAGCCAGGGTAACCGACGTCGAGGGCGTGGAGGAGAGCCCGTCCAGGTTGTTGACTTACGCCGCACTGCTGGTCGCAATAGGCCTCGTGGCTCTGTACGGAGGCCTGTACTTCGGATTCGACTTGGGGCCGTTCACCGAGCACATTGTTGAGCTTGTCTTGACCTACGGGGCTGCGGCGGCGCTGATCTACTGGACGTACCTCTCTGACAAGGGCGAGAGGGAGCCCATAGTATACGTCGTGCTCATGTTCTGCTGGGGCATATTCTCGGGGCTGATAGCGGCGCAGCTCAACTCGATCATGGGCGCAGCCCTGCCGGTGCCGGCGGCCCTGGTGGCGCCGTTCGTCGAGGAGCCCATTAAGGCTCTGGGGCTCTACGTGTTCCTGACTCACCCCCGCACAAGGGACGAGTTCAACTCACCCCTCGACGGCATCATCTATGGGTTCGCCGTCGGCATGGGGTTCTACGCCTCCGAGAACTTCGTGTACTACCTCCACTACAGCATCGGCACCCTGCTGATGCGGATACTGTTATGCTGGGGGCACGGCCTCTGGGTGGCAGTCGTCGGCCTTTGGATAGCCGTTAACAGGCATTACAGGGGCTACAACGTGGTGGGGGACATGGTTCCAGGGTTATCTGTCGCCATCGCCATGCACTTCATCTGGAACGGCCTGGGCTACCTGGGGGAGTTCGGCGGACGTATGGTATTGTACTACGCCATTTTCCAGTTGGGGTACCTCAGGAAGATCATCAGTGAGGGGCGGAGAGACGAGATGTACAGCGGCGGCGACAGGATCGTGTTCTCACGCCTCGAAAGGGAGTCGGCGGATAAGAGGTCGAAGACGAGGCTCGTCCTCGCCGTGATACTGCTCCTAAGCGCCGGGAGCATGTACGTCTACGGCAGCGAGGCATTGAAAGGGAGGAGCAGGGACTGGGTCACCTATGAGCACATGGGCTTCACGTTCACGGTCCCGGAGAGGCTCTGGAGCGAGGCCTACGGCGAGTACGAGGGCGAGGAGGCGTCGGAGAGCTACGGCGAGCTGTGGTTCGGAAACTACAGGGGGCAGCCGAGGGAGCTCCTCATAGTGAGGTACGGTTCGTACTCGAAGCTGCCTTTCTGGGACTCTGGCTACGCATCGGACCTCATCGGGGAGGACATCGAGCTCGGCGGCGAGACAAACTTCACCGTGAACGGGCACCGCGGACTCTACAGGCGCTTCAACACCTCGGCAAGCGGGGACAGGTTCCACTGCGTCGTGAGCGGCTGGGCGTGCAAGGACACCTGGAGGGTCTTCTACGTCCAGTACTACACGGTAGGCGACGACCCCTACGAGACCTGGCTCAGGGTGATCGAGTCGTTCAGATGCCATTAGCCACATGAAACCAGCAGCCTTAGTTGAGCTGGACAGGCGGTGCGCTCCGCCGTGAGACTCGTCGCCTAGGTTTTCTCTTTTCTTCGGCTTAGGGACGTAAATGTCCTGTGTTCATCCTGGGTGTTCTAAGCCTTAGTATTATATCCAGAATCGGCGTCAATTCAATAATACGTGAAGGGACTTTGAGTCTAAGAAGAATTATCGGTCTAGCCAGCGTTTTTCTGGTACTCGTAATAGTGGGGACTGCGCCAACGCTTCAAAATAACTTGGAAAACACCAGTATCCCAATTCGATTCGAGGTGCCTGTTAACCTACGAGATGATGACTCCGTACGGGCAATAATAATTTCCCATCTTGTGAATCAAGACAAAGGGACGGATGAGCCAATCAAGATAATTAACCAAGAGACACTTGAATCCGATTACGATATCTCAGTCGAGCTTGGCGCCATCAGAGAGATGAATGAAACATCGATAGATAACCGTACAGCCTTAGTACGTGTACGGTTTTTCATCGCGTCATACGTGGATTTTTCGAAACCGAATAAGGAGACTCATCTCTCTGGGTGGATAGACGAACATAGAAATGTGCATGTATGGGACGGGGTCACGATTTATTGGGTTAAATCGTCGACGCACGCGCCGAGCATGTGGATTCCTTTTCATGACGACGACTACTGTATAAACAAGTTTATTGAAACAACCTCTGACGACGGATACGAATACTGGAACGTCACCGTAGGACCAGTCGAGATGAGCCCAGAAGGATCGAACACGGAGGGAAAAAAGATACGAATGTTTTCCGCAAACACAAAATGGGGAGACAACGAAGTCTACTGGGCTTACGCGGGGTACATCACAGAAGATTTAGAAGTCTATTACACTAGATTAGCGTAACTCTGTTTTTTACTAGATGATATTATTTCTCATACCTGAGTATGCGCGCGAAAAGCAACCATTCAGCCGCCGCTAATAGCGTAAATGAGTGTTTTTCTAAGATGATTGTTATAGCGAGAAATTCAATATCAGCGTTACTCAATACAAAGCCGAATCGAGGACATGGCGAAAAATTCCCGGTAACAAGGAAAACCTCCATGAGGACACTAATAAACCCGATAAACAGTCTCAAATCACCGGTAAAAATGACTGGGAAAAAAATCTGGAAATTACCTGCCACAGCGAAACCCCACCCACCGAAGAGCCCCATAAAAAAAAATTTTTTCGCAATATTGTAAGTTACTTGCAACAAACGTCTGAAAACCGCTTATTCCCGGCTACCGGGAACATCCGTAACCCGTGTTGCGGACAACCTTTTTATGCATAGCCGCGGCTATTCCGCGTACACCCTACCAAGGAGAGACGTAAATGGGGTATCGCTTTGTCAAGCCCCCGAAAAAGGGGCGCTAAGAAATGGGGTATCATATTCTCAGGTAGCCCCAGCGAGAAACACACAGACGGACCCGGAAGGTCCAGTGAAAAACATCTAAGCAGAATAAAGGTTGCACGCATCTGGGAGGCAGCAAAACATGGCTGAGATGACCGGCGCGAAAGCCTACGTCAAGGCCCTCGAACACGAGGGAGTCACACACGTTTTCGGCATCACAGGCGCCGCATTGATACCGATCTGTGACGAGATGCTCGGCGCAGACATAAGGTACGTCCCCGGCGTCCACGAGCAGGGAAGCGCACACATGGCGGACGGCTACGCCCGCGCCTCGGGCAAACCCGGCGTCGTACAGGTGACCAGTGGCCCGGGCGCCACCAACATCGTCACGGGCGTCGCCACGGCGCAGCTGGACAGCAGTCCCCTCGTCGCCTTCACCGGGCAGGTGCCCATGGGCATGGTGGGCACAGACGCCTTCCAGGAGGTGGACATCATAGGCGTCACCGCGAGCATCACCAAGTGGAACTACCAGGTCCGCCGTGCCTCACGCATCCCGTGGGCGGTAAAGGCCGCGCTCCACATCAGCAGCACAGGCCGAAAGGGAGCCGTCCTCGTAGACCTCCCCAAGAACATCACGACGGACACCGCCGAGATGGACTTCGAGACGCCGATAGACTTCCCCGGCTACAAGCCACGCATCGAACCCGACCCACGGGAGCTGGAGTGGGCGGCCAAGCTCCTCGCGGAGGCAAAGCGCCCCGCGATAATCGCCGGAGGCGGCGTAGTGGCGTCCGGAGCCGGCCCCGAGCTCACGGCGCTCGCCGAGCTGCTAATGGCGCCCACCGCCACGAGCCTAATGGGGAAGGGGGCGATACCCAGCAGCCATCCGCTGAGCCTGGGGCTCCTCGGCATGCACGGCAGGACGGAGGCCAACTACATGATCCCTGACGCCGACGTGCTGCTGGTCGCGGGTTCAAGATTCAGCGACAGGACCACGGGGTCCCTCGCGGGCTTCGCGCCCAACGCCAGGATAGTGCACATCGACATCGATAAGAGCGAGATCGATAAGAACGTCAGCAGCATAACCCGGGTCTGGGGCGACGCCAAGGTAAGCCTCGGCAGGCTACTCAGCCAGATCAGGGCGTTGAGGATGCAGAACGGCAACGGCGACTGGACCAAGCGCATCGAGGAGTTCAGGCAGGGCATCGAGTGGCCAGACGACGCCAGCGAACTAACAGGCCCCAACATCATGAAGGCGATACGTAGGGCGCTGCCGGGCGACTCCCTCGTAACCACCGACGTGGGTCAGCACCAGATGTGGGCGGCCATCCACTTCGACGTCTACGAGTCGGGCACCTTCATGACCAGCGGCGGCCTCGGAACCATGGGGTGGGGCACCCCGGCGGCGATAGGCGCCAAGGCGGCTAAGCCCGACAGGGCGGTGCTTAACATCTCGGGGGACGGCAGCTTCG